>JBKHAV010000113.1:0-8152 GCA_046542715.1 Desulfovibrionales bacterium | reverse complement strand
ATCAGATCCTCTTTCTTCACCGGCTTGGGCAGGTAGGCGGTGCAGCCGGCTTGGCGGCATTTGTGTTCGTCGTCCTGGAAGGCGCTGGCGGTGAGGGCGATGATGGGGGTCGGGGGGGAACCTCGTTCGGTTTCCAGCTTTCTGATCTCCCGGGTGGCCTGCAAACCGTCCATAAGCGGCATTTGGATGTCCATGAGGATCACGTCGTACTCGGTGGCGGTGTACATCTCCACCGCTTCCACTCCGTTTTCCGCCACGTCGACGCGGTATGCCGGGGATCTCAAGAACCAGGTGATGAGCATGCGGTTGTTTTCCGAATCCTCGACCAGAAGGATTTTGACTGGATCGGATGCTTCGGACGGTTTGGCAGGAATGGCGGCATGGGAAGGGATGAGATTTCCCGGCTGCTCAATGGGCTTTGTGAGGGCCTTTCGGAAATCCGCCGGAGTGACCGGTTTGGTCAGGGTGGCATGAACAGGTTGGATCAGGGCATGAGAGGGGCTGCTGAGCAGGTCCATTTCCGCGAGGATGATGACTCTTTGTTGGGTCTTGGACCCATTTCCGTTCAACCGCTTTGCAAGTTCATATCCGGACCCGTCTTTCATGCGGGCGTCCAGGACCAGGATGTCGGCGGGGTTGCCCCGTTCGTCCCAGGCCGTCGCCAGGCTTTCGGAAAGGGAGCCGGCAAGGGTGGTTTCCGCGCCAAAGGCTCGGGCGTACTCGGCCAGGGTTTTCCGGGTTGCCGGGTGGTCATCCGCAATGAGGATCCGCTTGCCCTGGAGAAACGGGGACCAGAGCTGCCGAGCGTTTCGTCCTGTTTCGAAGCGGGCGGTAAAGGTGAACACGCTTCCCCGGCCCGGTTCGCTGTCCAGCGTGATATCCCCGCCCATAAGTTCCACCATCCGTTTGCAGATGGCCAGACCCAGGCCGGTGCCGCCGTACTTCCTGGTGGTGGAAGAATCCGATTGCGTGAAAACGTCGAAGACCTTGCCCTGAAGGTCCCGGGGAATGCCGATTCCGGTGTCCCGGACGGTAAACCGCAGCCACACCCTGTCATTCTCGATGGTCTGTTGTTCAATGCCCAGGACGATCTCGCCGGATTCGGTGAATTTGACCGCATTGCCCAGGAGGTTGAGCAGGATCTGACGCAGGCGCACCGGGTCACCCTTGAGCATTGCCGGGGTTCCCGGTTTGATGCGGCAGACAAGCTCGATGTGCTGTTTATGGGCCGGCAGGGCCAGAATTCTGGTCACGCTGTCCACGGTTTCGCACAGATCGAAATCAATGTGCTCGAGTCCGAGCTGATTGGCCTCGATCTTGGAGATGTCCAGGATGTCGTTGATGATGTTCAGGAGATCTTCGCCGCTGGACTTGAAAATCGCCACATAGTTTTTCTGCTCTTTGGTGAGCGGGGTCTCCAGGAGGAGGTCGGCCATGCCCTGGATGGAATTGAGGGGGGTGCGGATTTCATGGCTCATGCTGGCCAGAAACCGGCTCTTGGACCGGTCCGCTGTTTCCGCGGCTTCTTTGGCTTTGGCCAGATCCTTTTCAGTGCGCCTGCGCTCGAGGATTTCCCCTTCCAATGCGGCGTTCATGGCCCGCAGTTCCTCGGTGCGTTCTTCGAGTTGCGCCAGGGTGAGGCCGAACCGCTCCACAGCGGACTGGATGGCATCGAGTTCGCGCAGCCTGGCCGGCGGGAGCGTCACGGACCGGCGTTTGTGGCTGATGGAATCCAGCCCCCGGGTTGCGGTCAAAATCGGTTTGAGAACATGGCGCCTGGCAAAATATGAGAAGGTGACCACGACAAGAGCCGCAAGAAACAAGCCGAAAATGGTCACGTTCTTGGAGTGCTCGGCGTCCATGACGATCGCGGCGAAGCGCTCCGATGCCCTGACAGCCGCATCCATGGAAATCCGGTCGGCCACCTCTTCCAGGGCCAGGCGGGATTCCCGCCAGAGCACAGAGGCGGAATGTTCCGCCCGGATGATCTCGTCCTGGTAGAGAAAAACGGTTTCAAGCCGGCTCAGCAAAGGGGGTATGGGACTCAAGAGCGGGAACAGGTCGGAATCGGAAAATCGGGAAATGCGACGAGAAATTTCCCGGCGCAGATTTATAAACTCCTGTTCAACAATGTGCAGTTCTTCACTACTGGTGATCGCCGGAATCGCGGAAAGAAGGAGTCTACAGTCCTGGATCAGCTTGGTGATGTCCATGATGCGGGAATGGATCCCCATTCCGGCATTTCTGGAGAGGTCATTGGCCTTGTCCGCCAGTCGGGAGAGATCTTCGCCCCTGGTGACAAACTCCCAGACCCGGTCACGCATAAGGTCCTGATCGTCCCTGACTTCGGCAATGTTGCGCACGGCCACGTAATAGTTCCATACTGTCTCGTGGACTTTGGTGCTCGACTCGAAGTCCGCATCCTGGGCAAGGATCTGCGCTGACAGCCGGGTTTCCCTTCGGACCTGGGGATCCGGTGTCGTGTAGACGATCATTCCGAACCGGCCGAGTCGCTCCAGATTGATGGCTGTCCTCTGCCGTTCGATGACCCGAGGAAGGAGGTGGTCCCGGGTGTCGATGGCAATATCGGAGATGTTGGTGAGCGAAGACCATACGTAGAACACAATGACCGCCATAAGGACCAGTGCCGCAAAGGTGAAGAACAGGGTGGCGGGGACGAGCCCTGGTTTGGATCGCTCTTTTTGCCGGTTGATACATGTGCTCATGAGGATGTGCCGATTACCAAGACTGCGTCGTCAATAGATGCTGAAGGGGAAGTATTTCCGGTTGATCCGGTCATACACGCCGTTGATCCGGATATCCTGCAGGGCGTTGTTGATTTGACGTTTCAAGGTGTCATCCCCTTTGCGCACAGCGATATGCGCCGGGGAATGGGGGTACTCTTCGTTGGAAAGTGTCTCGCCCACAAAGTCGAATCCGACCCCGGCAGGAGACCGGAGAAAATCGTATGCAGCGAGATTGGGGCTCAACACCAGGTCGACCTCTCCCCGGGCCAGGGCCTGATAGGCCTGGAGCATGGTGTCGAATTCCTTGACCCTGGACGTCCCGTACTTGCGTTGGAGATAGGCCATCTGGGCGGTTCCTTTCTGAGATGCAAGGGTATGCCGGCGGAGTGCCTGGGGCGAGAGGTTGCCGGAGGTGCCGGCTTTCCCGATAAA
Organism: Desulfovibrionales bacterium; assembly: GCA_046542715.1. Taxonomy (GTDB): domain Bacteria; phylum Desulfobacterota; class Desulfovibrionia; order Desulfovibrionales; family JBKHAV01; genus JBKHAV01. Next base: position 4,973 of record JBKHAV010000113.1, on the reverse strand, counting down.
CCCGGATTTGGAACGCAGGTAATGGTCTGTGAAATCCACCATGGTCTCCCGTTGGGCCGTGGCGGCCATACAGGCGATGATGGCATCATACTCGCGGTTGGCCAGGCCGGGAATGAGATCGTCCCAGGCGCGATGGGTGATTTCACAGGAACGGTTCATGGCCTGGCAGAGCGCATGGGCCAGGTCCACGTCAAATCCTGCAAGCTCGCCGTGGCTGTTCAGATAGCTGAAGGGGGGGTACGATCCTTCGGTGGCGATTCGAAGGACGTCATCGTCGGCATAGCCCCTGGGAAGGAGACATCCCACGACAAAAAGCAGAACAAGAACCCATTTATTGGAAACCATGGAACTCCCCCTGTTCTGGTGAAGATCAGTACTGGTACAGGCAGTTATAGCAATATTTCAACTTGCTCAACTCAGGGGTTTCATGATCTTTTAGGTGGAAAAAGCAAGAAATGCGGGATGTTGATGTCTGCCCAAGGATATCCGTGTTCGATAGACCACAACCGAAGAGTGAGTTTTCATGAGCCTGCGAGAGACTGCGATTGCCCGGTTTTATTCCAAAAATCTCGAAAAACTGATTACGCCCCTCGTTCAAAAGCACCCTGTCAGCCCGAACACCGTCACCTTTCTTGGGTTTGCCTTGGCTGGCCTGGTTCCGTTCGGTTTTTTGGTGCACGAACTTGTCGGATGTTTTCTCATCCTCTTGTCCGGATGGATCGATACATTGGACGGGCTGGTTTCCAGGGTTCAGAACCGGAAAACCCGGTTCGGTGCCTTCTGGGATTCCACTCTGGACCGGTTTTCAGACAGTTTTTACCTTGTCGGGTTTTGGCTGCTGTTCCGGGATCTGCCCTTGCCGCAATTCATGGCAGCCACGCTTTTCGTGTTCGCGGCCATGGTGATGTCCCTGCTCATCAGCTACACCAAGGCGCGGATCGAAGGATTGGGCGGAACGTGCGAAGGGGGGATGGCGGGCAGGCCGGTCAGGGTGATTTACCTGATCCTCTGGGCACTGCTATTGGGGGTTTTCCCCGGGACGAAGGAGCCCCTGCTGTGGTCCGGTCTTGTCCTTTACATCTTCCTGACTGCCGCAACAGTTCTCCAGCGGGTTCTGACGGCTCGAAGGGAACTGTCGAGAGAAGGATAAAGGCGGAAGGCTAAAGAGTGGAATACGGCGTCGAGACGCGGGGCAATGCACGGTTTACCTGTCCCGGGGTAGCCTCGCCGTAGACTGATCCGGGCTCCACCTTTCCCGGCAGTCCGCAGAAACCGGCATCACCGTGTCGGGTGATGCCTCCCTCTTTTTTCGTCATGCTCCGACTCGATCGGGGCAGCCATCTTGGTGCGCCGGGCAAAGGCACGGAAATCTCAACCAGGGTCTGGTACAGAGGTTCACAATTTATTTAGCTATACGCCTTTGATGAAATCCTCGATCATCTGGTAGGCTTCGTCGTCGCAGTATTGTTTGGGGGGATGCTTCATCAGGTAGGCGGAGGCGCCCAGGACGGGGCCTCCCTGGCCGCGGTCCAGGGCCAGTTTGCAGAGGCGGATGGCATCAATGGACACTCCTGCGGAATTGGGGGAGTCCTCCACAGAGAGCCGAAGTTCGATATTCATGGGCACGTCGCCGAAGAGTTTCCCTTCCATGCGCAGAAAACAGACCTTGTTGTCCTTTTGCCAGGCCACATAGTCTGAAGGGCCGATGTGGATGTTCTCGTCAGCCAGGCGATGGCCGGCAACGGACTGGACCGCCTCGGTCTTGGATTTCTTTTTGGAAACGAGACGGGTCCGGTTGAGCATGTTCAGAAAATCGGTATTGCCGCCGGTGTTCAGCTGATAGGTCCTTTCCAGGCGGACCCCGCGTTTCCGGAAAAGGTCGGTGAGCATTCGGTGGGTGATGGTCGCGCCGAGCTGGGCTTTGATATCGTCGCCGATGGCCGGGATGTTCCGTTCTTCGAACCGCCTGGCCCACTCGGGGTTGCTCACAATGAACACCGGCATGTTGTTGATAAAGCCGACGCCCGCCTCCAGGGCGCACTCGGCATAAAACTTGACCGCCTCCTCAGAGCCCACCGGGAGGTAGTTCAACAGCATCTCGGCGCCGGATTCGCGAAGCACGCGGACCACTTCGTCCTTGTCCGGTTCCACTTCAGAGGCCAGGGCAAAGGTGTATTTCTCGTCATAGTCGCACATGTGCTGGGAAAAGCCGTCCAAAATGCGGCCCATCCGGACCAGGGTCCCGGACGCGGGGAGATCAGGGCAGAACCGGGTGGTGCAGTTGGGCAGGGCAAAAATGGCCTGGTTCACATCGAGCCCCACCTTTCGCCTGTCCACGTCAAAGGCCGCGACCACCTCGATGTCCGAAGGTTTGTAGCCGTTTATCTCCCAGTGCATGAGCCCGATGGCGTCGTCGGCGGTCTTGTCCTGATAGTAGTACAGACCCTGAACGAGCGAACTGGCGCAGTTTCCGATACCGGCAATGGCGATCTTGATCTTATCCATGCTCTTTCGTCCTCCAGGCAGAATCGAATCCAGGGAGAGGGTTCGTTTGAAAGAAAACGATTGCAGCCTCTGTTCGGATCAATGGGGTATCAGTCAATCGGTTCCTAAATCCTTTATTCAAATTATGTCAACTAGATGGGGGCTTTCATGTCGCCTTTTTCATCGAAAAACGGTCCAGAAAGCATGAGCGAAACAATAGCACAGAAACTGGTTTATGCAAATTCTTCAACAAAGTCAGCAGGAAATAGGGGCTTATGTTCAGCTGACTGAGCCCAGAATACCGGAATTCTCCTGTGTCGATGCATTCTTGAATAACTGACGCAGAGAACGTACATGCTTGAAGCGGAACAGAGAATCGTGGATAAGAGACTAAAAAACGCAAAGATTGCAACCGGAAGCAAATTTCTCTTCCCTTTTCCGGGCAGAAAAGGTTCACATCAAGGATCACAAGCGTGAAATCAGGAGATCGCAATGACGGATACGGCCAAACGGAACATTTATCTGCAGACCATTTCCATCGAGGAGGCGGTTGCACGGACACAATCTGCCCTGGACAGGGAACGCTTTCTCCGGACAGAGCGGATCGAGACCGAGCATTCCGGGGGAAGAGTGACGGCAGAGGCGATATATGCCCGGTTTTCCTCTCCCACCTTTCACAGCGCCGCCATGGACGGCGTGGCGGTGCGGGCGGCAGACACCTTCAGCGCCCGGGAAGGCCGGCCGGTTATCCTGCGCAGAGACGATACATATGTTCCCGTCAATACAGGACATCCGTTGCCCGACGGGTATGATGCGGTGGTCATGATCGAAAATGTCGATCCCCGGGGTGATGATGCCGTTGCCCTGGAGACGCCGGTTGCCCCTTGGCAGCATGTGCGTCGCATCGGCGAGGACATCGTGGCCACCGAGCTTCTCTTTTCCCAAAATCATACACTCTCGTTTGCCGATATCGGGGCGCTGCTCAGTGCCGGGATCTGGGAGGTCACGGTCCGGGAACGGATTCGGATACACTTCATCCCGACCGGCGACGAGGTCCTGGATTTCAGGAAACAGCCCGTGCCGAAAGCAGGGCAGGTGGTGGAGAGCAACTCCCAGATGCTGGCTGATCTGGTCCGGCAATGGGGGTGTGAAGCACACTGCGTTCCCCCTGTCCCGGACAGACGGGATGTGCTGGAAAAGACCATTGATCAGGCTCTTGCAAATGGGGCTCACGTGGTGGTTGTTCTGGCGGGGTCGTCCGCCGGGAGCAGGGATTTTACCCGCTCTGTCTTTGATGCACTGGGGGAGGTCCTGGTGCACGGGATTGCCGCCATGCCGGGAAAACCGACCGTGGTGGGCACCTGCCGGGGAAGGCTTCTGGTGGGATCTCCCGGGTACCCGGTCAGCGCGGTGGTCTGTTTCGAAAAGGTCATAAAACCGGTCCTGTTCTGGTTGATGCGCCAAAGCGCGGAGCGCCGCCCTGAAGTAGAGGTGGAGCTTGCCCGGAAGATTCCGTCCAAGGCTGGTGTGGAGGAATTCGTCCGGGCCAGTATCGGCCGTATTGGGCCAAAGTATGTGGCCGTGCCCCTGGCCAAGGGGGCGGGCATGATCACTTCGCTCACCCGGGCTCAGGGGTGGATCCGCATTCCAGCGCCGGCAGAGGGGCTCGAAGCGGGAAGCAGGACAAAAGCCGAACTCCTGGTCGGCAACCAGGAGCTTGAACGGACCCTGGTGGTTGTGGGCAGCCATGACAACACCCTCGATCTTTTGGCGAATATCCTGAAAGGGTTGCCCGAGCCAGTCACCCTGGCCTCGACCCATGTGGGAAGCATGGGCGGCCTGACCGCATTGAAAAACAAAACAGGGCTGATGGCCGGGATGCATCTGTTCGATCCCCTAAGCAACGATTTCAACTTTCCCTTCCTTGTAAAATACGCGCCGTCCATGGTGGTCAGAGTGTTCAATCTGGCGATCCGCCATCAAGGGCTGATCGTGGCCAGGGGAAACCCCCTCGGGATCAAAGGGGTCGGGGATCTGAAACGGCGCGACGTGCAGTTCATCAACCGTCAGCGGGGGGCCGGGACCAGGATTCTCCTGGACCATCATCTCCAACAGGCCGGGATCGATCCCGATCAGGTCCGGGGGTATGCAAAGGAGGAGTTTACCCATATGGCCGTGGCCGTGAACGTGAAGACCGGTATCGCAGACTGCGGTCTGGGGATCATGGCTGCCGCCCGGGCCCTTGATCTGGATTTCGTACCCCTGGCTCTGGAGCGCTACGATCTGGTCGTCCGGGCCGAGCACGAAGACGACGTTCGGGTCGGGGCGGTACTGGAGATTTTGGGCATGGACGAGTTCAAGGAGAAGATCCGGGCTCTGGGCGGATACGAGACCGAGATGACAGGGATGGTCATGGAGCCGGGGATGGGGCTTGGGAGGGAGAAGAAGTAGCTGAAAGCTGAAAGCTCAAAGCTGAAAGGAAGAAGAAT
>JBKHAV010000112.1:0-8284 GCA_046542715.1 Desulfovibrionales bacterium | reverse complement strand
GTCGTGGGGTTCAACGGGAGTGCCAGAAAGGACGGAAATACCGCGGTTCTGATCCGGGAAGTGTTCCGGGAGCTGGAAAAGGAAGGCATCGAGACCGAACTGTTCCAGCTTTCGGGAAAGACGGTCAAAGGGTGCATTGCCTGCTACAAGTGCTGGGAGAACAAGGACCGCCACTGTGCGGTGCAAAACGATGTCCTAAACGAGTGCATCGACAAGATGCTGGAGGCGGACGGCATCATCCTGGGCTCGCCCACCTATTTCGCCAATGTCTCAACCGAGATCAAGGCGCTCATCGACCGGGCCGGAATGACCTCCCTGGCCAATGATTCCATGCTCAAGAGAAAGGTCGGTGCGGCCGTGGTCGCGGTCCGGCGGGGCGGGGCCGTGCACGTGTTCAACTCCATCAACCAGTTCTTCTTTATCGAGCAGATGGTGGTTCCAGGGTCCAGCTACTGGAATTTCGGCATGGGCCGGGAAAAGGGCGAAGTGGAAGGCGACGAGGAAGGGCTCACCACCATGCGCAACCTTGGGAAGAACATGGCCTGGGTGATGAAGAAGCTGTACAGTTGAGCAAACAGCGAACAGGAAGAAGCTGAAAGCTCAAAGTTGAAAGCTGAAAGTAAGAAACGGCAAGCGGCGAGCAGCCTTTCTCCCGTCATCCCCCGACTTGATCGGGGGATCCAGGTTCGGGATGAAGCGAAGCAACCAGGAAATAGCAAGCAAGTAGGAAAGGCAAGGAAGAATTGCACCACAGAGGCACAGAGGGCACGGAGGGAAGAAAGAGGCAGAGGGGATTTTTTTATCAGGAGAAGAGCCTGAAATGAAAGGCTTCCCCTTTGCGGAAGGTTTTATTCACCGGCCTGTGAAAGGAGCTCTTTGCCAGCGGTTCAACCCCGCAGATCTCTGTGACCTTTGTGCCTCTGTGGTGAAAACTTCTTATCCGGGAAAGGTCACCCGGTCGGGGCGGGTGTAGATGTTCATTCGGCCCCGGCGCAGGAAGCCGATGAGGGTCAGGTTGCAGGAGGCGGCGTATTCCGCGGCCAGCGTCGTTGCCGCGCTGACCCCAGCCAGGACCTGGACGCCCAGGGCGGCCGCTTTCTGGACCATCTCGAACGAGAGCCGGGACGAGACCAGAGCCAGATAGGCCCGGTCCCGGTTCCCCCCAAGAAGGACGCGGCCTGCCGCCTTGTCCAGGGCGTTGTGCCGGCCCACATCCTCGGCAAATCCCAGGCATCCGCCATGCTGGTCGTAGACAGCTGCTGAATGGGCACCGCCTGTGAGCGGAAAGATCTCCTTGCGGGTTTCGAAATCCGCTTTCCAGCGCAGGATCTCAGTGGCCGAGACCTCCGTGTTTCCGGTGACCGGAGGGATGTCGGTGAACAATTCGTCCAGCCGGTCGCGACCGCAGAGCCCGCAGCTCGACCGGCTCAGGAACTCGCTGCCCCTATCCCGGGAAAGCGTTCTGGATTGGGGAGTTGGCGCAAGCTCGATGGAAAGCTTGTTGGGGTCATGGGCACACAGCTCGATGGCGGTGAGTTCCCCGGGGCCGCTCACCAGCCCTTCGCTCAGGCAAAATCCCGCCCCGAGATGAATGTCGTCCCCGGGCAGACGCATGGTCACGGCATACGGCAGCCCGCCGATGATGATCTCCAGGGGCTCCTCCACGACCATATCGTCGTCCACGGCAAAAAACCGTTCCCCCTGCACCTTGTGGATCGGCTTGCTGCTGATCCCGGAGATGCGGGGCGTTTGTGGCTTTTCATTCGGCAAAGACAATCTCGTCTCCCTTGCGCACCGTGCCGCCTTGAAGGACACGGGCAAAGATCCCTTCCCGGGGCATGACGCAGTCCCCCACAATCTTGCGGATATTGCAGGCCCGGTGACAGACCTTGCCGATCTGGGTGATCTCCAGGAGTACGTCGCTTCCCACCCAAAGACGGGCGCCCACAGCCACCTGCTCCAGGGCAAGACCCGTGGTGGTCAGGTTTTCGGCAAAATCCCCGGGCACGAGTTCGGGCATTTTTTCGCGCATGCGCTCAATCGCCTCCAGAGCCAGGAGGCTGACCTGGCGGTCGCTTCCGGCATGGGCGTCGCCCACGAGACCATGCTCCACCCGGAGTTCAGCCTCATCGACCTCTTCCTTGCGCTGGTGCTTGACCGTGCTGATGGACACGGCATGTATGGTCGCCATGATGTTTTCCCCTCCAGAGTACAGAATTTGGGCCGGGTTCAGGGAAAATGCCATACCATCAGTCAAAGGGAAAGGGGGAGACAGGGGGCTATGCGTTAGATTCGGTACTGGACGAGGTCTGGACCGGATGGGGCAGGGACAAAACCGGCCAGCAGTGAAATTCCGGTCCTGGCTTCCAGCCCACGCCCACAGCCCCTTTGTTCAGGTACAGGCAATAAGACCAGTCCGGTTCGAAAAAGCTCGTGGTCGAGGACCAGTACCCGTCCCGGATGTTGGTAAAGGGGTGGCCCTGGGGCAGGGCCGGCGTGTGGGCTGAGGCGTCCACCAGAGATTCCAGCTCGTTGATTGTCGGCAGTCTCCAGGGCAGGCCCGTCTGCCGGCGAAGGTCCGCTGCCGCATCCAATGCGTTCTGCCAGGTGGTCATGCCGGCGCACAGGTCGGCCTCCGGATACCAGCACAATCCGGTCAGCCGGTCCACGATTCCCTGGCCGGTTGATTTGAACCGGGGTTCGGGCCAGGCCACTCCGAGGCAAAATTCGCCGTCCTGGCCGGTGCCGGAGCAGGAAATCTCCTTTCCAACGACATCGAAGCAGGAGGTCTGGCCCGTGGCCGCAAGGACCGGGCTTGTTCCCCGGACCGGCCAGGTGAGGCAATATCCGTCCTTTTTGCCATAGAACATTCTGCCTCCTTCCAGATGCACATACCAGGCATATGCCGGGGCAATAGCCGCGGTCGTGGAGGTCCAGTACCAGCCGAGATAGACGGATTTGAACGGGTGCCCCCCGGGAAGAGCGGGCTTGCGGGAACCGTGGGAAATGAGACTTCGCAGCTCCCGCCGATTGGGCAGCCGCCAGTCGGCATGCCCCAGAAATCGTTCCTGGTTCATCTGACCGACAGCCTGGAGCGCTTCAGCCCAGGTCTGGGGGAAGTCAAGAAGGTTGGCATTTTCAGTCCAGACAAGCCCGGTGAGTCTGTCCGTCACCAGTCCTGGTTCTGAAGAGATGAACCGAGGCGAAGGCCAGGAAAGACCGGAAGCATATTCCGGATCCTGCCCGGTTCCGGAGCAGTCGACAGGACGCCCTGAAGAGTCGTAGCACGTGAGCTGACCGGTGTGCAGAAATGAGTTGTACAAATTTGGCAAAGGTTACGAGTCGGTTGCAGATTTGTCGGCTTGACTTCAGTTCGCAAACAATTACATATTTCCGCCCTGCGGAAAAGACCCTGGTGACTGGGAGGAGCAGATGTCTGCCAAAAACCGGGTGGCTGGTACGTAAAATGGCCCAAATCAAGAGTGTCTCCCGATATGCTTGTGCTCACCGTAGGAACGGCAATCCTGTTGCCGCTGTTTGCAGCATGCCTTTGTCTGTTGTTCAGGAGCGGTACGGCCCGGAAAGTCTGGGTCGGATTCGCTTCCATTCTTTTGCTGGTCAACACCATCCTGCTCGCGTTTACCGGTCCGGGAACGCTGACCATCCCTCTAATCGCCGGGATTTCGCCTGATTTCATCATCGCCCTTCTCGATTTTGGTCTTCTCTTCGTCCTCTTGGGGTATGCCGTCGCGTACAGAAGTCCGCTTCTGGTCCTTTTGACGGTTCTGCAGATCGGGCCGCTGTTTTATTTCGAATTTTTTGTTCTTACCGAAGGAGGATCACCGAGCCGTCTCGTGGTGGACAATCTCGCCCTGGTCCTGGCGATGATCATCGGCATCACCGGCCCGCTCATCTGCCTGTTCGCCCTGCCGTACATGGAAAAGCACGACCGGGAGCATCCGGGGGGGGCATGGAGGCTGCCCAAATTTTTCTTTTTCATGCTGCTCTTTCTGGGCGCCATGAACGGGCTCGTCTTCTCGGACAACCTCCTGTGGTTTTATTTCTTCTGGGAACTGACCACGCTGTGCTCGTTCATGCTCATCAGGATCGACAAGACAGCGGAAGCACATGCCAGTGCCAGGCGGGCGTTGTGGATGAACATGGTGGGCGGGGTCCTGATGGTCTTCGGGATGTACAGCGGCTACGCAGCCGCGGACACGCTTTCGCTGCAGGTGCTGGTGAATTCCCAGACCACGTCTGTCGCCCTCATGCTCTTTGCGGCCCTGCTGTGCACCGCAGCCTTTACCAAGTCCGCCCAAGTTCCGTTTCAGGGATGGCTACTAGGCGCCATGGTGGCGCCGACCCCTGTCTCGGCCCTGCTGCATTCGAGCACCATGGTCAATGCCGGCGTCTACCTGGCCCTGCGGCTCACGCCGGTCTATAACGGTACCCCCTTGAGCACCATCATCGCCATGTTCGGCGCCTTCACCTTTCTCGTCACCGCGGCCCTGGCCGTGGGGCAGCGGAATGGAAAGCGGATTCTTGCCTACTCCACCATCTCCAATCTCGGGCTGGTATTTGCCTGTGCCGGGATCAATACGCCGGAAGCGGTGAGCGCCGGCATTTTGCTGATCGTTTTTCATGCGGTGTCCAAGGCGCTCTTGTTCCTGTGCATGGGCAGGATAGAGCAGCAAATCGGGAGCCGGGACATCGAGGACATGCGCGGTCTTTCAGTGACCATGCCCAGGACCGTGTTCCTGGTGCTCACCGGGATGCTGGCCTTGATCCTGCCCCCGTTCGGAGCCCTGCTCAGCAAATGGATGGCTATCGAGGCCGCGAGCAACAACCTCTTCGTCCTCGTCTGTCTGGCTCTGGGCAGCGGATTTACCGTGCTGTTCTGGATCAGGTGGGCCGGCGTTCTGGTCAGCGCCCCGCATATGGTCTCCCGGGTCAAGGAGCGGATGGGGTATCTGACATCACTCCCCCTGATGGCGCTTGCCGCCGGGGTAATCGGACTGAGCCTCTCCATCACCTGGCTCTACACGTGGCTGGTCCGGGTTTATGTGAGCGGGATCTACGGGGCCGATCCCTTCACCACGGTGTCCGGAACGTTTGAAGGCAGTACCGGCGGGTTTGCGGTGATTCCGATCTTTCTTTTTCTGGCCGGCGGCTTCGGAGCGGCGGTATGGGCCGCCCGGCGCTTCAGCCCGCAGTTCTACAACTCTATCTATGCTTCCGGATTGCAGGCCTCTGATCCGCATGAGGTTGCCTTCAAGGGGCCCATGGACAAGTGGGAACGGGTTCAGGTCGGCAATCCCTATCTTCCTTCCGTCCTGGGAGAGGCCAGGGTGAACCCCTGGATCAATGGGGCCGCGCTTCTGCTTCTGGGGCTTCTTCTGGGGAGGGCACTGTTGTGACGAACCCACTGTTTTTGGCTGCCGTCGTCGTCCTCACCCCTTTTGCGGGCGGACTCATCGCCGGTCTTGACCGCAAGATCACGGCCAGGCTCCAGGGCCGTTTCGGGCCTCCTGTTCTGCAGCCGTTTTACGACGTGTTCAAGCTTTTCGGAAAACAGGGCACGGCAATCAATGTCTGGCAGGTCTTCTGTTCGTATGCCTATGCCGTTTCAGCCCTGCTCAGCATGATTCTTCTCGTTCTGGGTTCTGATTTGCTGCTCATCTTTTTTATCCTGACCATGGGCGGGGCCTTTCTCGTCATGGGCGCCCTTGCCGCGCCTTCCCCCTACAGCCAGGTGGGGGCGCACCGGGAACTCGTGCTCATGCTGATCTATGAGCCCGTCCTGATTCTGGCCTTTGCCGGGATTTTCATGGTCACAGGGAGCTTCGAGGCCTCCTCCATTTGGGCTTTGGACCGGCCGCTGCTTTTGGAACTGCCGCTTATTTTCATTGCCCTCACCTACGCCCTGACCATCAAACTCAGAAAATCGCCGTTTGACATATCCACTTCGCACCATATGCATCAGGAACTGGTCAGGGGCGTGCTCACGGAATACTCAGGCCCGTTCCTGGCCCTGGTGGAGATCGGCCACTGGTTCGAAGTGGTGTTCCTGCTCATCCTGTGCGGCATGTTCTGGTCGACCAGTTGGGTGGGCATGGCGGTGGTGATCGGCGGGACGTACCTGCTGGAACTGCTCCTGGACAATGTGACGGCACGGCTGACCTGGCGGTGGATGCTCAAGTATGTCTGGGCCGTGACGCTTCTTTTGGCCGTTGCCAATCTGGCGATGCTCTCCTGGTTGTAAGTGGGAGGAACAATGCTGCAACGACTTATCCAAACATCCAGAGTCAAGTCCCCCTGGCTCATGCATTTTGACTGCGGCAGCTGCAACGGGTGCGACATCGAGGTGTTGGCTGCACTTTCACCGGTATACGATCTGGAACGGTTCGGCATCGTGCACATGGGCAACCCCAAGCACACGGACATCTTCCTGGTTACCGGGACGGTCAATCACCGGAACCGTCATGTGCTCAAAAATCTCTATGCGCAGATCCCCCCGCCCAGTGTTGTCGTGGCCATCGGTGCCTGCGGTCTTTCCGGCGGCATCTTTCGCGATGCCTACAATGTGGTGGGGGGCATCGACAAAATCATTCCTGTGGATGTGTACGTGCCGGGGTGCCCGCCCAAGCCGGAGGCGATCATCGACGGTGTGGTCCTTGCCCTGGGGAAACTCAAGGACAAACGCGATCCGGTTCTGTCCAAGGAAACCGCTCATGAGTGATGATACGACGCGCATCGCTGCAAAGGACCTGCTCGGAACCATGAAGTCGGTCAAAGCCCAGGGCTACAGGTTCGTGGGCATCACCGCCAGGGACACGGGGGAGAGAATGGAGCTGCTCTATCACCTCGATCTCGATTTTGCCCTGCATACCTACCGGGTCGATGTCCCCTATGCCCTTGCCGTCCCCAGTGTGACAAGCATCTATTTCTGCGCCCTGGTCTATGAAAACGAGATCAAGGATCAGTTCGGTCTGGAGTTCGAGGGGCTCGCACTGGATTTCGAGGGCCGGTATCTGATGGACCAGGAGGTCACGTCATTTCCCTTGCGGCACCCGAAAACAATCCCTGCAAAGGGAGGAGAGTAATGGCCACGGTCATACCTTTTGGACCGCAGCATCCGGTCCTGCCGGAACCCATCCATCTCAAACTGGTGGTGGAAGACGAGGTCGTGCAGCAGGCGGTCCCTGCCCTGGGCTTTGTCCACAGGGGGCTTGAAAGCCTCGTCGACGTCAGGGACTTCCACCAGATGGTCCAGGTGACGGAACGAGTTTGCGGCATCTGCAGCATGATCCATGCGGCGGTCTACTGCCAGTGCATCGAAGAACTCATGGGGGTGGAGATTCCCCCCCGGGGGGCCATGCTGCGGGTGGTCTGGTCCGAGCTGCACCGGCTGCACAGTCATCTTCTCTGGCTGGGGCTTGCAGCGGACGCCTTCGGGTTCGAGGCCCTGTTCATGCAGTCCATGCGGATCCGGGAGATCATCATGGATGTTATGGAAAAGACCGCTGGAAACCGGGTGATCATCTCGGTAAATGTAGTCGGCGGAGTCCGGCGCGACCTCGATTCCGAGCAGCAAAAGTGGATTCTCGCGCAGCTGGATCGAGTCCAGACCGGGCTGCAGCGGATTTCTTCGGCCTTCCTGAACGAGTACACGGTGCAGCAGCGCTCCAAAGGCATTGGCGCGCTGAACAGGGACAAGGCTCTTGAGCTTGGTGCGGTCGGGCCGACTTTGCGGGGCAGCGGCGTGGCTCAGGATATCAGAATGCTGGGATACGGCGGATACAGCGAACTGGAGTTCGAGCCTGTGGTGGAGCAGGGCGGGGACAGCTACAGCCGGATGAAGGTCCGCCTCAGGGAGGCGTTTCAGTCCATTGCGCTGGTGCGTCAAGCCCTGGGCAAGTTGCCCGAGGGCGAAATCGCCGTCAAGGTCAAGGGCAGGCCGGAAGGGGAGGTCATCCAGCGGGTGGAGCAGCCCCGGGGCGAACTTTTGTACTATGTCCGCGGGAGCGGGAAAAAGAATCTGGACCGGCTGCGCATCCGCACCCCCACCAATGCCAATATTGCCCCGCTGCTGGCCATGATCCCGGGGTGCGAGCTGGCGGATGTGCCGGTGATTGTCCTTTCGATTGATCCATGCATCAGCTGCACCGAACGATAGAAAAACGAGCGATTTTTCCGTCTGGACTGCGTCAGCGGTGCGATTCCCTTGTGCGGCGTACAGGGAGTACGCCTCCGCGGGAACCGCGCCTCTTCCTTGCCAGACGAA
>JBKHAV010000111.1:0-8389 GCA_046542715.1 Desulfovibrionales bacterium | reverse complement strand
TCGGACCTGTCGGGCGTAGATCTTGACTTTACGCTTGTTGGTGGGGACGGTCATGTCCAGGGTGCCCTGGTGCTGGCGGGTGATGAAACCGGTAATGGTACCATTTGAGATGATCACGTATTCCTGCGGTTTGTCCCCTATGGTTGCCGGGCTGAGTTCGATATAGCCGGTAAAGGAGTCTGCAAGAAGCTGGTTCAGGACCTTTTCGAAGTTGGTGAATTCACTGGAAAGTTCCTTGAAAAGTGGTCTGACCGGCATGCGGAAGATTTGGACCATCAGATCGATGGCCTCGGCGTTGAGCCTGTACACGCTGAATGGACAGGTCGTATTTTGCTGCGCCTTGTTCAAGGTACTGCTGGGACTGTTCTGGGCCAGCCACCGTTTGTTCTCATTTGTCAGCCCTAGAACAACATCCCCGTCCTGCAGAAGCACAGCACTTTCCTCTTTGGGGAAATGGAAGAAAATGCCTCCGGAAAACTCCTGCTTTTTCAGAAAAAGCAAAAGCTCCTTGGTGTCGACAAATGCAAGATTCAAATCAGACCAGACGAGAGTTGCACCGGGGAAAAGCATAGTGTGCCTGCTGCTGCGGAAGTATGAAATTGAAAAATATTCACAGCCCAGCCAAGCCACTACACCAAAAACAAGGAAAATCAAAGATAGGAAAAATCGGTCTTCTCCAGTGTACGTCCCTGAAACACTGAGTAACCGGAAGCGGAAAAAAGCCGACAGCCGTTGGCTTATACCACGTCTCTGTACTGCAGTGGGGGAACCCGTGTAGTGATTCACGTTCATAGAGGACCAAGGTCAGGATTGTTGCCCCAGATACGCAAGGGGCTTTCCAACTCACAGGGTAGAGCCTGGAAGATATCATGAAAAAAATGCCCCTCTCCATCTATGCTTATGGATAATCTTCTGCTAAGCGGCAGTCAGGACATACCATATTCATCCCAAAGCGGGTTTATGAAGGGCCTATGACACATCAGCAAAAAATCCCCCTCCTTTCCAAAGACATCTATCCCAAACATCAGTATTTCACCCATCTTTCAGAAGGTACCCGGTTTTTTTGGGAGAGCAACTTTGAGCGGGCCACCGAAGAATGGAAGGCTGCCGACAGAATCAACTACTCAGTGGCCATCCCTCTGAACAGGATTGACGGGGCGATTGCCTGCGGAATCGATCTGGAAGAGGTGGAACTCCTCCATTTCCTCTATGCGGTGTTTGCGAACAAGGTGAACGGCGTGGGCATTGTCAAATCCCAGGGCAATGTGAAGAAGATCCTTTTCAACATGGGGCGGATCGTTCGGGTGGGTACGCCCAATATCGAGAAAAGGCTGGGCCAGTTCATTTTGCAGCGCAAGGATTACGAGCAGCAGGATATTACCAGATTCGCTACCGAAGCAAAGCAGCAGAACAAGCGGATCGGCGAGTACATGGTGGAAAAAAAGCTGCTCACGCAACAGGAACTGCAAGAAACCCTGGCTCTGCAGATCGAAGAGATTCTCGGCGAAGTCCTGTTTTGGAAAAAAGGGTATTGTTATGTGCAGGAGCGCACCGTAAACCAGGAGATCGGGGTCAGCCTGCGGCCCACCCAGTTTGCCGTCCGCACGGCCCAGCGGTTTTTCAATGTTTCAGACTTCCGCAACCGCATCCCCAGCACCAAAATCGTTTTTATCCAGTCGCCCTACGTGGAAAAGGACAGCCGTGAGATCACGAGCCTGAGCCTCAATGATCAGTTTGTCTATTCCCTGGTGGACGGGGTCAGGAATATCGAACAGATGGTTGCCTTCAGCGGTTCCGACGAGGTTTCGATCATCACTTCGCTGTACCGGCTGTCGTCCAATGGATTGATCCGGCGGACGACCAAGGTCAAAGAGACCGAGGACCGGGAGTACCAGGAGATTGCAAAAGTGATCGATTCCCTGTTCGAGGTCTACGGGCTGATTACCGGGGAAGTGTTCCAGGAACTCGGCTTGCGGGGCAAGGAGAGTATTGAAGACGCCCTCCAGTCGCTCGATCCTGTTTACAGGCGGGTTTTCGAGAACCTCCCCATGGACGAGCCGGCCAAGATGGACAAGTCCGCGGTTTTCAGCAACATGTACAAGTATTATCCCTCACCGGACCAGCGGTTCGTCTTCATCGACGCGGCCTATGCCATGTTTCTCGGTCTGATTCAGGAGATCAGAAAGTTCATGGGTACCGGCCTTACCTCCGGGACCGTGCAAAGCATTCAGAACAAAATCCACGACATCGAACGCTACGGCGCCCCCACCCCCCTGAGGGAGCGGCTCATCTTTGTCCTGCAGAAGGTGGTGGAAGCGGGGTGAACGGGGAATTTCACCACAGCTGCCAGGACCCTGTCTGCAGCACGTAGATCCCAAGAAGCAGATTCGTCAGGCCGTGGGCAAGGATGCACTGGGCTATGCTTTTGGTCCGGTAGAGAAGGACCGCATAGAGAATGCCTGTGATGAATCCGGCCACCACGAGGTGATGGGCCAGGGCAAAGAGGATGGAGACGACAATGAGGGACGGCCAGGTGAATCGGCCGACGGGGACATTGTGAAAGTCGTGGGCGATGACGTAGCGCAGGAGGAAGGACCGCCAGAAAAGTTCCTCCATGACCGGAACCACGAGAACAGCGCCAAAGAGGCGAAAACCGACAAGAACGGCCTGAACCGACCCGTTAGAAATTAGGGTCGGGTCGAACCCGGCCGGTTCCCCGAGTACGGCCCAGGGCCGGTCCAGATTGATCCACAGCACAAAGACCACCACTCCCACTACAACGCTCAGTCCTGCATCCTTCCATTTCCAAAGATCCCGAAAGCGGACCTCATCGTACCGGGGCCACAACACCAGAAGCAGAACAGCCACGGAAACAGCTTTTATCGGGTAGAGATACAGGAGTTCGGAGTCGGACAGGGGGACCACCCCCTTTTCCGAAAGAAACCGGAGGCCCTGTTCGATTCCAATGAAGCCCATGAAGAGGAGGAAGGGTAGGATTCGGGGGATCATCTGTTGTGGTTTAGGTTTTAGGTGTAAAGATTTAGGGGAAGATTCAAAGAAGTTGAATAAGCGAAACATCGCATTATTATGGAATTAAGCCCTGTTGGTATTTTATAAGGCTATGAATTTGATTTTTTTTTTTTTTAATTCCTTGATGAGTCTGACTCCATCGGAACGATCACTTATTTTTGCCTGACCGGCTATATAGAGTTGCGTCCTGAGTTCAGCAGCCGAACCTTTGGCGATGTGAAGGAATCTGATGAAGTCAGGTATAGAGTTTCTTTCAGCACCTTCTGCTATATTGGAAGGAATCGATAAAGCCGCTCGCATCATCTGATCTTTGAATGCATACTCACGGATATCCTTGACGAGCGAACAAATTTCAACAGTCAACCGGCAACTCTTCTTCCATACTTCCAAATCTTCAAACGACGCATAAGCCATCAAAACCCATTACTTCCACTCAGAAAAATTATCAAGTTAGCCTTTCAATTTCTTCTCTTTCTCTTTTCTCAGTGTTTTTGAAAAGACCTTAAAGCCGGGCTGTATTAAACTCCGGGAGGGTTTGAATCACGCGTTTCGCAAAGGATTTTCAACGACCTGTTATGGCAGGAGCATCGTTTTTGAGTTGTAGTGTCTTCCCCTAACACTTAGCACCTAAATCCTAAAACGAGCCTCGGACTCGTGTCTCAATCGCTATTGACTATTGTAATCTTCCACCCGCATTCAAAGGGCAACGCTCTTTTCCCATAAGCGGCCGCGAGGACCGGGCAGTCCAGTTGTTTCCCGAATTCCGGACAGTACCGTCCCTGGACCAGGGTGACCCCCACCAGGCCGATGGCGGCGATGGTGGCCACGGGTACGCCCTCACGGGTCAAAAGAGCCTTGCTGCGCTCGATGATTACCTCCACCTCAGGGTGGAGGTGCAGTCTGAGGTCGATGGTGTGTTCGCCTTCGCCCTCCACCGTGTCCTGGATGGTGATGGTGTTCATCTCCCAGGTGACGGTGCGGCGATGGACCGGCTTGCCCGGGAGTCTGGTGTAGCCGTCATGAGCTCCGGTAAATGACGGGGCACGGTCGCGCATGAAGAGACGCACATCCATGGGTCGGGCCCGCCTGGCCGTCCTGTGCGCCCCCCAGACCTCGGTCTGATTCAGGCCGTCGATGGTGAGCGTGTTGTGCCCCTGATTGCCCCGGTTGTACTGCCGGAGTTCGGAATGATCATACCGGCAGCACCCCGAATCCACGATGATCCGCTGCCAGCGCAGGCTCAACTCGAAGCTCAAGGTGTCGGAGTGGGCGTGACCCGGCTGGTAGTCAGGGCCGACCGGGCCGCAGTCCACGATCATCCGGTCAGCATTGCTCGGGGAGAGCACGTAATATCCTGATTTTTCGAACGCCCACAGCAGCCCCCTGGGAGGGACGGGCTTTTCCCTGGTCACGGACCGGTAGTAGTCGCCAAGGCTCTCCGGTTCGGGCTCTATCCCCAAAGCCGCATCGTTGAACAGGGCGATCTGCCCGTCCGGATGGGTCATCCCCAGGAGCCATGTCATCATCTGTCCGGCTTTGGAGCGGAGCCGGTCTTCGAGACGGCGGATCTGGACCGTGTCAGAGGCACGGGACAGGTTGAGCAGGTCGAGCACATCCTCCAGGATCATGGCATGGTACATGGGACTGCGTTCAAAATGTCCGCCGTCGGGCAGGATCTGCTCCTCCAGTTCACGGTCCAAAATCCGCAGCCCCCTGTGCAGCCAGTCCTTGGCCTCTTCGCCCTGGAAGAACATTCCGGAGAAGATCAACGCCTTGGCATTTCGGAACAAATGGTTGCCCAGAAGATGGTACTCGAGAGAGCGGACCAGCCATTGGGTCTGGAGATACGCGGACCCGGCCGGCAGGTGGTATTCCCCCGGCGTGGTCTCCGGGGTGAGGCTCAAGAATTTGATCCAGTTCACCAGTCGCAGGGAGATGGGGTAGGGATCCCAGGCATCCGGGGTACCCGGCGGCGTGCCGGCCACCCAGTGGTGCATGAGGTCCAGACTCTTCTCCCGGGAAAGGTTCTCTTCCGGGAAGAGATATTGAAAATAATGGAGGTTATACCTCCAGAGACGTCCTACTTCGGGCACCTCCCAGTCCACCCTGCGGCCGAAATCAATGGTTTCGTTCAGGAAAGTGAACTCATTTCTCTCCACCCCGCGGGCATCGATCCACGGATACCGCAAAGGCTCCACCGCGAACCGGACAGGTTTCCACTGCGCCTCAACCCCGGTCTGTCGAATGCCTTGTTTTCTCTTCCTGCCATAGCGTTCCCGAAGCGTGTAAAATAGACGGTACCCGATCTGTTTTGGCTTGAGATAGCGGATAGTGTGAACGTATTTCCAAAATTCCGAAACGATGTGGTTCATGGATTCGATTGGTTGGATGTGGTTGTGCAGTTTCTTGTCTGTCTGGCAAGAAGATATAGATTCAAGAGTAAAGGTTCAAGTGATTACGAGAAGTTTGGTGTTGGATATTTGTAGATTGTTTATCGGAAAAGCTGAGCCGTTGCTCTGGAGTTCGTGGGCTCGTTGGATTCGTTGGATTCGTTGATTTGGAAAGGCGGAAGCGTTTTGACACAGATTGCTTGCATGCTTGCCGCTCGCCACTTGCCGCTAGCCGATCCTACCCCTCCCATGGATTGATGACTTCCAAGCCGGGGTATCTGAAGTCATGCACGTTTCGAGTCACCAGGCGCAGTTCGTGGTGGAGAGCGGTTGCTGCAAGCAGGCTGTCGATAGACGGCATGGGGCGCCTAGCCTGGGCGAGTACCCTGCCCCATCTGTCCGCGACCGGGGCGTCGACGGGCAGGACCCGGGTGCCGAACCAGTCCCTCAGGTCATATTCGAGCCAGACACGGAGGCGCTCCTTTCGCTTTCCAACCTGGAGCGCTTCGATTCCCTTTCGAATTTCTCCAAGGGTCAGAACACTGATGCAAAGCGACTCGTCAGGCTTGTCCGAAAACCAGTCGACAACGGATGGATTGGGTTCAGGCTTGACCAGTTCGGAAAGAACATTGGTGTCCAAAAGGTAGCTCACAGGTCGATCTCCCGGGTCATGGTCTGATCTCGCCCAACATCGAGAGCAACCTCCCTGAGCGGGGAGGAGCGCATGAACTCAACAAAGGAAACACCAGGGCGAGAGAGCCGGTCATACTCCTGTCTGGACAGGACAACGGCGGCAGATTTCCCATGTACTGTGACTTCCTGGGGCTCTTTTGCCGCATCCTTCACTACCTCACTGAACTTGGCCTTTGCCTCCTGAAGCTGCCAGGATTTCATCACACACCTCCGAATGTTTCCATAAAACTAGTCAAACTAGTCAGAACGGTCAAGGCCGTCTACGACAGGGAAAGAGTAAAGGTTGAAGGTTAAAGGTGTAGCTTGGGAGAAGACCAACCTGGACCCCGACCCGGGTAGAAGAGGGTATTTGTTAATAGTTAATCGTTAATCGGTGAAGCCTAGGAGAAGATTTAACCTGGACCCCGGCCCGAAATCCGCCGGGGTGACGAAGAGAAAAAACTGTCATCGCGCCATATCCTTTCCGTTATCCTCCGTCTTCTCTTCCTCCGTCATCCTCGGGCCCGATCACGCCTTGGCGTGAATCCAGACTCGTCTTCTCTCTTGAGCTTTCCCGCTTGCCCCTTGCAGCTAGCCGCTCGCCGTTGCTAATTGTAAATTCAATTGACAATTAGCAAGACATAGCTATTATGCATTCCATGTATATTCCACGATTTGCAGAGCCGACACTCCGCAAGCTGATCAACGGATATCCCGTAATCGTCCTCACCGGACCCAGGCAGTCTGGAAAGACGACATTGGTCAGGCACGTTTTCGAGGACATGGCCTATGTTTCCCTGGAGGAACCGGACCAGCGGGAGTTCGCCCTTACCGATCCGCGAGGATTTTTAGGCACGATTCCGAGAAGGGCCATTTTGGACGAGGTCCAGCGGGCCCCTGATCTGCTCTCCTACATCCAGTCCATCGTTGACCAGGAGCAGGACCGTGCGCGTTATATCCTGACAGGATCCCAGCAGTTCGGCCTCCTCTCGACCATCACCCAGAGCCTTGCCGGCAGAGCGGCCCTGGTCCGGCTTCTGCCCTTCAGCCTGGGAGAGCTCAAGGGAAACGGTCAAGCCCCGGACCGTCTGGAGAATCTCCTCTGGCAGGGGCTGTATCCGCCCATCCACGATCGGAGGCTCGAGCCGGACATCTGGTACTCCAATTACGTGAACACCTACCTGGAGCGGGACGTCAGGCAGATGGTCAACGTGCGGGACCTGTCGACGTTCCAGCGGTTTCTCCGGATGTGCGCCGCACGGACGGGACAGCTCCTGAACCTGTCTTCTCTGGCCACGGACTGCGGCATCACCCACAATACGGCCAAGGCCTGGATCTCCGTTCTGGAGGCAGGGTACATCGTCCATCTGCTTCTTCCGCATCACGTCAATTTCGGGAAGCGGTTGATCAAGACGCCCAAGCTCTACTTTCTGGACCCGGGCCTGGCCTCCTGGCTCCTTGGAATCCAGCGCTCCGACCAGCTGGCCACTCACCCCATGCGCGGCCCTCTTTTCGAGACCTGGGTCGTTTCCGAGTTCCTCAAGGCGAGGTTTCACCAGGGCAAGGCGTCTAACCTCTTCTTCTGGCGGGACCGCACCGGGCATGAGGTTGATGTCTTGATCGACACCGGCTCAGCTCTCAAGCCCGTGGAGATAAAATCCGGTGCCACGGTTACACGAGATTTCTTTTCCGGGCTGCGTTTCTGGCAGGATCTTTCCGGTGAAAAAGGCGATCTTCCGATTCTGGTTTACGGAGGAGCAGAGCAACAGGAACGATCAACCGCGTCAGTAATACCCTGGAGAAGGATCGACTCGATCGAGGTCTGATGAGTTGGCGAGTGGCAAAAGAGTGGAATTCGTGGTTCTCGTTTGAGGCTGGTTAGGCAGCGAGCGACCGTCTTTTGAAACTGCCGGTCATCCCCTGGCAAAAAAGCCGCCCCACGGAACGATTTCGCGAAAATCACCGGGTCCGCTCTGGGCCGACTTTGCAAACTCGCTGCGATCAAACAGGGCGAAGCGGCTCCTCCTCCGCTCCCCCGGACGAAATCGAAGGGGGTGAGTCAAGAAAAACGAAGTCAAGCCGACCACGGAGGATCAGCGGCTTCCCACTATTTGACGACCATCGGGAGGAGTTTGGGAAGACCGCCCGGACGGGGCGGCGTCCCAGCCCTCAATTCGACCCTGGCCTAATGCTGCACTCCAAAAAAAATTTAAAACATTTCAATAGTTTAATGAAAGATATTAGGAGTTGAGTGCTGGGTGACTTTGGCTGCGCCCTTTTTGGCTCCACTATTTTGG
>JBKHAV010000110.1:0-8409 GCA_046542715.1 Desulfovibrionales bacterium | reverse complement strand
CACCGCCGCTGATGTGACTTGTTCTGGATGCTGGATGCTTGATGGATGTTGGGTGCTTGATCCGTCTTTCTTCAGCCCTTTGGTCTTCCTTCCGCAAGGTTCCGAGGAATGAAGAACGAAGATGGATTGCCCGATCGAGTAGGGCAATGACGTGCTTGGGTGTGCTTTCGTGCAATGATCAACCCTGCTGGTCATGCGCTGGTCTAGACCCGGAGTTGCGCACTCGATGGACCGACCCATGTATGTTTTCAGAAAAAACAGGGGGTCCGGTCTGCTCTTGACTCTTGCTGCCGCGGGGATCCCCTAAACATTTCAGGATTTGTTCCGAAGTGTTCAGTTTTAAGAAGGGCTGGTGCTGTTCTCGAACTTCCATCCGGTGGCCGGATCGTACAGGGCCGTGTTCATTCCCACCAACACGTTCATCCAGTTTCATTTTCTCCTCCGAAAGCGGTCTTCTCCTGTCTGAAACCTACTAAATCTCCGGATATTTCCATGGAACCTGGATGTGCCTGAGGGAGCATACGGTGATGTCCTTGGACAGGGAATAGGATTCTCTTCCCGGGTAGATGATCCAGACATGAGACAAATTCAGGTCCTTCATGGCGGTGGTCAGGCTTTTCGTCCTTCCGGGAGCATCCGCATACTTGAACTCGATCCCCCAGTTCCGTCCTCCATGTTGCCAGAAGAGATCAAGCTCTGTCCCGCCGTGGGTGCGGTAGAAGAAGAGCTCCTCGTTACGCTTGTCCAATGCGAACGCGATTTGTTCAAGGGCGAATCCTTCCCATGAGGCACCCAGCTTTGGGTGGGAATGCAACTGCTCCCGGGAGGAGATCGTCATGAAGCTGTGAAACAGTCCCGAATCCCGCAGGTAGACCTTCGGCCTTTTGACAAGGCGCTTGGAAAGGTTGCCGCTCCATGGCGCAAGAAGGCGGATCATGAACGTTCCGGCAAGAATCTCCAGATACTTGCGGACGGTCATATCGGAAATGCCGAAGGACCGGGCAAGTTCGGAGTAATTGAGTTCCTGGCCATGGTAGTGGCTGATCATTGTCCAGAAACGGCGCAAGGTCGGGGCAGGGATGGAGATGCCCAATTGCGGGATGTCGCGCTCCAGAAAGGTTGAGACATAGTGATCGATCCAGAGGAAGGCCTCATCCTCACCAGGAGCGAGAAAGGCCCGAGGATATCCTCCCCGCACCCAGAGGGTTTCCATGTCATCCACATCCAGAAGGTGGAAGCCCCCAAGATGATAGTAGCCGATACGCCCAGCAAGGCTTTCACTGCTCTGCTGCATCAGATCGCGTGATGCACTGCCCAAAATCAGGTAGCGCTGATCTGGCTGGTAATCGACAAGGTAACGCAGGAGAGGAAAAAGATCCGGCCGGCGCTGAATCTCGTCTATCACGATCAGCCCGCTGAGGCCTTCGAGGGTGAGTTGCGGTGTCTCGAGCCGTGCAAGATGGCGGGGATTCTCAAGATCAAAGAAGTGTTCGGAAGGAAACGTCTTTGCCAGCGTGGTTTTGCCGCACTGCCGAGCCCCAAGGATGGCGGTGACCGGAAACAAGGCGATCAGCTGTTCCAGGCGTTTGGAATCAATCAGTCGACGTACCATAGATATTCCTTGAAATTTCATTTACCAAGTATGAATTTTCAAGAAACGAGTCAAGTCGGGGAGGTCCAGGCGCCTATATTCGGCCGGGATCGGCCCGGTCAGTTGAGAGATGGGGTCACCCATTGAAAGGGCCCTGGTCAGGGTATTCCTCTCCTGTTGCAAGAAATCTTATTCCATGCCGGAGTAATATGCCTGCGCGGTACTTCGATTCCTTCCTCCTGCCTTTCTCGATCAGATAAAACAGGTCGTGTCAGCGATAAAGTCACCGCACCAGTCACCCATCAGGTTCTAGACGGCCGAGTCGTCCACACCGCGTATCAGCAGCCAAGCAAGGCAAGGGGTCCTGTCTGCTTTTTGCTCTTGGTTCCGGTGACGTTCCAAGCATTGAAAGTCCGTCTTGGTGGCCGCGTAAGAGTGGTCGCCGTGGATGATTCTTTTGCGCGCAGGGAGAAAATTTTGCTAAGCTCGGTCCTGTACAAGGTGACGGATCTTGGAAGCGCGGTGAGCATAAAGCATTTTTTCTGCAGGCTGAAAGGAATTCCCGAATGAGCAGGATGACCAGGGAACTGGGATTTATAGAAGTTTTTTCGATCACCATCGGGGCCATGATCAGCTCGGGCCTGTTCATACTCCCGGGCATCGCCCATGCCGATGCCGGCCCGGCCGTGGTCATTTCCTACCTCATTGCCGGATTGCTTGCTCTAAGCGGCATGCTGAGCATGGTCGAGATCGTGACCGCCATGCCCATGACCGGAGGAAACTACTTCTTCATCTCACGAACGCTGGGTCCGGCCGTGGGAAGCGTGGCCGGGCTGCTGAGCTGGTTCGCCCTGACCCTGAAAAGCTCCTTCGCCCTGGTGGGCATATCAGCCTTTTTGGTCATCATTGTGGATTGGGACTTTCACCTGGTCGCAGTCGTCGCCTGTCTGGCATTCATCATTGTCAACATCATCGGAACCAGGGAGTCAGGCAGGGTGCAGGCCGTTCTGGTCGCAGGGCTGCTCTGTCTCATGGCCTTGTACATCGTGTTCGGGTTTTCCCATGTGCAGGGGGAAAATCTCCTGCCATTCGTCTCTGAGGGCTGGGTCCCGGTTCTTTCCACCGCCGGGCTCATCTTCGTTTCCTACGGTGGGCTGCTGCAGGTGGGCTCGGTTGCCGAGGAGATTCACAATCCAGGCCGGGTCATCCCCAGGGCCATGATCGCTTCTTTCGTGGTCATCCTGCTTGCCTATGTGCTCATGATTTTCGTGACCAGCGGTGTCTTGGGGGGGGAAGGAGTGAACGGCTCGCTGACCCCCATTTCCAACGGGGCGGAAGCCTTTTCAGGCCGGACCGGGGCGATAGTCATGAGTGTGGCTGCCATTCTTGCCTTTGTCTCCACAGCCAACTCGGGCATTTTGACCGCCTCGCGCTATCTTGTCGGGTTGAGCAGGGACAATCTCATCCCCGACTTCTTCGGAAAGATAAACCGTCGTTTTCAGACCCCGCACATTGCCGTCCTGACCACCGGTCTGGTGGTGATGGTCTCCCTGTTCTTCAAAATCGAGGTCCTGGCGGAGGCGGCATCCACAGTGCTCATACTGGCCTATGCCCTGTCCTGCGTCAGCTTGATCATCCTCAGGCAGAGCCGGATCATCAATTACAAGCCGCAGTTCATCGCCCCCTGGTATCCGGTCCTTCCTGTCACCGGAATTCTCGGGTATCTGGTCCTGCTGTTCGGGATGGGACGAAATGCCCTGATCACCAGTGCAGCACTCATCGCAGGGGGGCTTCTTTTCTACCTGCTCTACGGCAAGGCCCGGTCAAGGAAAGAGTTTGCTCTCCTGCATGTCTTGGAAAGGGTCATGGACCGTTCACTGACCAGCGGCATGCTCGAATCCGAACTCAAGGAGATCGTCCGCAAAAGGGACCTGATCGATTTGGACAGGTTCGACAAAATGGTGGAGAGGGCCCCGGTCGTCGACTGCGTCTCCTTGGACCGGGAGGAACTGTTTCGCCTGGTCGGGCAGGCATTGAAGAAGGAGCGGGGCCTGGACGACTCCGCCGTGGACAAGGCTCTTGATGACAGGGCCTGGCATATTGCCCCCCTGCAGGAAGGGTTTGCCGTGTCCGATATGGTTATTCAAGGACACGGGGTCTTGGAAATGGCACTGGTCAGATGCGGTCAGGGCATTGTTCTGAAAGACGACGGTCAGGAGTTCCACACGGTGTTTTTTCTGGTGACCACCAGGGACGAGAGAGATTGTTACCTCAGGTCGGTGGTATCGATAGCCCAACTGATCCAGGATCCATCACTCGAGGAGCAACTGCTGACCGCCCAGGACGAGCAGCAGATCAGAGACCTGATCCTGCTCGGGACACGCAGGAGGGTCTCCACCCTGTAGCGGGTGCAGCTTTGTGGAGCCTGTGCCGTTCCTGCTTTATCCATGGCCCGGGAAAGGATACCGAAACGCAGTGACTGTTTACTGGCGTTGCACGCATGTGCGGTCTGCACCGTCTCCAGCCCGGCCATGCCGGCCGGCAGGAGCAGGGGACTTTTGCTCATGATCCGGCGGGCCATGGTTTTTTTGTTCCTCATTGCCGTGTTTATGCTCGTTCTGCTTGCGGTCCTGTATGTCCCGGGAGGGTTCCGCCAGGAGATGGAGGAGGTCAGCGCCTGGGTCGAATCCAGGGGGCCGTTCCTGTTTTTCACTCTCATGGCCCTGCTTCCCCTGGCCGGGATTCCGATCACCCCGTTTTACCTGACTGCAGGGGCTGTGTTCGAGCCGGTGGTCAGTCTGCCCGGGACGGCATTGGCACTGATCCTCAACCACCTCGCAGCCTTTGTCCTGGGACGGGGGACGCTCAGGCCGCTCTTGGCGTTCCTGCTGCGAAAGACAGGGTTTCAACTGTCGGAACCGGGCAAGGCGGGATCACTGTCCACGGCCCTGGTCCTCAAGCTGACCCCTGGTCCGCCCATGTTTTTGCGCAACTACCTGATGGCCATGGCGGGAATCCCGTTGTGGATCTTCCTGCTGGTCTCCTGGCCCCTGTCCTTGGCTTATGCAGTCCCTGCGGTCCTGCTGGGCGATTCCGCTGTGGAAGGCAGGAGCGGAATGGCCGGGATGGCCCTGCTGATTCTGCTGGGGGTGGGGCTGTTGACCTATTTCCTGCGGCTGAGAATGCTGAAGAGAAAGCCCCCATCAGAGAATTTGACATGACTCGTTCCATCCTTTTCATCGCCTTTCTCCTTATGATGCAAAAAGAGAATCGCTGATCAAAATCAGATTTGCTTTTGCGGTTCATCGCCGTCCATCCTCAAAGTACTGAGGGCTTCACCCACAATTGAGAGCGCTCCACAGCCTGCTTCCAGACTCTTCGACCTTGCGCTTGAGGGCCTTCACATCGCCATGGGATTTCCAGGGGCGGACAGGCTCAGTCCAATCTGGAAAATCTCAAGGCACCGGTTTCACGCTCCTCATTTCCTTGTAAGCAGGTGAGTCCATGGGAAATTCCAGGCAGGGGAAAATCGCAACAGTCAGCCCAAAAAAAGATTCATGGATGATCTCGAAATCCTTTTATGGTACTTCTTGGGTATTGTTGTCTTTTTTTAGGAATTTTTTGGGGGAGTATAATAGTTCAGCGTTTTTACATGGAGGAAACCATGAACGGCTTGTCACTTTGGAAAAACCAGGAACTCATGAGGCTCAGGGATGAACTTGATTTTCTGTACGAAAGAATGTGCCGCGACTTTGGCGTGGGTCAGGTCTCCTGGAAGAGGCCGAAGGTTTCCATGCTCGAACACGAAGATCACCTGCAGGTTTCCATCGAACTTCCCGGGATCGAACCCGAGGACCTCGATCTCTCCATCGTGGATGACGACAAACTCATTTTACAGGCAAAGAAAACACAGGACATCAAGAGAGATCACAAGTCGTTCCGCAAAACTGGTTCTTTTTCCAGCAGCTTGAAGCTTCCCTGCAAGGTGAAGGTGGAAGATGTCCAAGCCACCTTCAGGGAGGGTGTCCTTGTGATTACAATGCCCAAATGTCCCCCTCCTTCCCCCAAACGGCTGCAGATCAGCTCCTAGAGCGGGGCGGGTTTCCAATCACAAACAAAATGAAATTATGATCAGGAGGAGCAAATGGCTCATACAAAATCAGAAATCCCTGTTGAAAAGCTGCGGTGGAAACTCGATCCATCCACACTCCCTTTTGCGTCCACAGAGGATCTCAAGCCGTTGGAAGGGATCGTCGGGCAGGAGCGGGGGGTCCAGGCCCTGCAGTTCGGCGTGGGCATGCGGGATGCAGGATACAACATCTTTGTCACCGGCGAACCCCGGACAGGCCGCAAGGCAGCGGTGGACACCGTGCTTTCCCAGGCCTCCAAGGAGAGGGAGGAGCCAAACGACCTGTGCTACGTCAACAATTTTAAAAATCCGGAAGAGCCTGTCTTGCTCACTCTTGCATCCGGTCAGGGACAGGAACTCAAAAAGGATGTCCATGACCTGATCGAAACCATGAAGACCGAGATCCCCCGGCTGTTTGAAAGCCAGGAGTTCATCAGCCGGAAAAAAGAAATCATGGAAACCTATGAGAAGAAGACCAGGGATTTCTTCAAAGGTCTGGAAGACAAAGTCAAGGAGGCGGGGTTTGCCCTGGTAAATCTACAGATGGGGCAGTATCAGCGGCCGGAACTCATGCCCATAGTGGACGGGGAGCCCACACCACTGGCAAAGCTCGAGGAGATGGTGGGCAAGGGGCGTTTTCCCGAGGAGGAATTCAAGGATCTCAAGGAAAAGTACGATTCGCTGAAAACTGAACTCGATCAGATCTTCCTGGAGGTGAGGAATCTGCAGAAGGAGGTCGCTGACAAGGGCAAGGAAGTAGACAGGATCATGTTCGAAAACATGGCAGAGAGTCTGTTCAGGCCCTTGATGGACAAGTATCACGAGGAAAAGATTCAAAAATTTTTCCGGAGCATGATGGAGGATATGTCGGAAAATCTGCAGCTCTTTCTTGCGCATTCCCAGCAGCAACAGCAGGGCGGACAGCAGCAGATGATGCCCATGATGCCCATGGGCGATCCCTATGAATCCTACAAGGTCAACCTCCTGGTGGACAACGCCGAGCAGGAGGGAGCGCCGGTCATCTATGAATCCTATCCCACCTATCGCAATATTTTCGGCTCCATCGAGCGGGTCGTGGACAGGTCCGGGGTCTGGCGCACGGATTTCAGCAAAATCCGGGCAGGCTCTTTTATCCGGGCCAACGGCGGATACCTGGTCATCAATCTCCTGGACGCCATTATCGAACCCGGAGTCTGGCAATCCCTGAAGCGGGCGCTCAAATCCGAAAAGATGGAGATCCAGACCTTTGACCCCTTCTATTTTTTTACCACCTCCGGGATCAGACCGGAGCCCATCGCCATCAACACGAAGGTCATCCTGCTCACCCAGCCGTACATCTATCATCTGCTCAATGCCTACGACCCGGACGTGCCCCGGATCTTCAAAGTCAGGGCGGATTTCGACTACAGCATGGACAAGACGGACGAATCCGTGAACAGCTTTGCCGAGTTCATCCGCAAAAAAGGCGAGGAGGACAAACTCCGGCCCTTTGACCGCACTGCGGTGGCCGCCCTGGTTGAGGAGGCCGTGCGCATGGCCGGACGGCAGGAGAAGATCTCCATCAGTTTTCCCCGGATATCCGACCTCCTGCGGGAGGCGAACTATTGGGCCCGGGAAGACGGCAACGGCATGGTCACCTCCGAACACGTGGACAAAGCCCTGGACTCCAGGATCTTTCGGGCGAACATGATCGAGGAGAAGATCCAGGAAATGATCGATCGCGGCACGCTCATGATCGATGTCGAGGGAGAGGTCGTGGGTCAGGTCAACGGACTGGCCGTGTACAACACAGGGGACTATATGTTCGGCAAACCCACCCGGATCACCGCGGCGACATCCCTGGGCAAGGGGGGCATCATCAACATCGAGAAAGAGGCGGAGATGTCCGGCCGGATCCACAACAAAGGGGTGCTCGTCCTGTCCGGATACCTGCGCAAACGGTTTGCCCAGAAAAAGCCCCTGTCCATGTCCGCCAGTATCGCTTTTGAGCAGTCCTACTCCGGGGTGGACGGGGACAGCGCTTCGTCAACGGAGATCTATGCCCTGCTTTCCAGCCTGGCAGAGGTTCCCATCCGTCAGGACATCGCCGTGACCGGGTCCGTGAACCAGAACGGCGAGGTCCAGGCCATCGGTGGGGTCAACCAGAAGATCGAGGGGTTCCATCACTGCTGCAAGGCCGTGGGTATGACCGGCAAGCAGGGAGTGATGATCCCTGAGTCCAACGTCAAGGACCTGATGCTCAGAAAGGAGGTCATCCAGGCGGTGGAGGAGGGCACCTTTCACATCTACTCCGTCAAGACCATTGATGAGGGAATCGAAATCCTGACCGGGATACCGGCAGGCGAGATGCAACAGGACGGCACCTATCCGGAGGGCACCATCAACCGGATGGTGGACGACAAGCTCACCGCTCTGGCAAAAGGGCTCAAGGAGTTTGCCGCACCAGAGGAAACCCAGGCCGCGGCGGCGCCGTCCAAGGGGTCCTGTCCGGGGTGTGGATAAGAGATAGGAAGAAGCTGAAAGCTCAAAGCTCAAAGCTGAAAGCAAGAGGAAACGGCAAGGGCCCTCGTCATCCCCCGACTTGATCGGGGGAGCCAGGTTCGGGGTGAAGCGAAACAACCAAAAACAGCAAGCAAGCAGGAAAAGGCAAGGAAGAATTTCACCACAGAGGCACAGAGGGCACGGAGGG
>JBKHAV010000109.1:0-8434 GCA_046542715.1 Desulfovibrionales bacterium | reverse complement strand
GTTCGTGCCCAACCCTGCAAAAGGCATGGATTACCCGGTCAAGCCGGGTAATGACACATCAGTAATGTCGTCATCCCGGCCCTTGAGCCGGGATCCAGGCATTTTGCCGCACTCCCTCTGGATCCCGGCTCAAGGGCCGGGATGACGGAAAGAGGGAAGGTGCTTCGGTCAATATCTCCTTGATACAGCACCACATTTTCTGCCTGCTCGCTGCTTGCTGCTCGCTGCTCGCTGCTTGCTCATTCCTGCTTGCTTCTTCCTGCTTTGGCTTGATCACGCCTGTGCATCCCTGATGACCCGGGCCAGTTCGTTGAAGTCCACCGGCTTGGATACATAGCCGTCCATGCCGGCCTCCAGGAACCTGTCGCGATCGCCTTTCATGGCGTAGGCGGTCAGGGCGATGATCGGGATTTCAGCGTTTAGTTCACCTGCCTCGCCGGACCGGATGCGTCGGGTTGCCTCCAGCCCGTCCATCCGGGGCATCTGAACGTCCATCAGGACCACGTCCACCTGTTCCCGGGCGAGTATTTCCAGAGCATCCTTCCCGTCCCTGGCCACCAGGACCTGGTGCCCGGCCTGGGAAACGGCCCGGCTGATAAACGCCTGGTTCACGACATTGTCCTCTGCCAGCAGCACGGTCATCGGCTTCAGATCTTTCAGTGTGATCTCGAGCCGCTCCTCTTCCAAACGCTCCATCGCAGCGGCATGGCCAAAGGGACAGATGAAGACGAATTTCGACCCTGATCCCGGACGGCTGGTGAACCGGATATCCCCGCCCATGTGCTCGGCAATCTGCTTGGATATGGACAATCCGAGTCCGCTGCCCCCGAACTTTTTCGAATAGGAAGGATCGATCTGGGTAAAGCTTTGAAAGATTTCCTCCTGCCGTTCCACAGGGATTCCAATCCCGGTATCCTTTACCCTGAAGGAGACGCGCATTCCCCCCTGCACATCCTCTTCTTTCCTGATTTCCAGGGTGACCCCTCCCTTCTCCGTGAACTTGACGGCGTTTGAAAGCAGGTTCTTGAGCACCTGCCCAACTCTGTCCGGATCTCCATGCACCCTTGCGGGAATCAGCGGGTCCATGGACCAGGTCAGGAACAACCCTTTGTCCCTGGCCAGGAGATCATAGAAATGCATCAGCTTTTCCACCAGGACACGGAGATTGAAATCTTCCTTTCGAAGTTCCAGCCTGCCGCTCTCGATCCTGACCAGGTCGAGCATGTCATTGAGCAGACCCAGCATGGATCCTGCCGAATCCCGGACCATGGACAGATCCTTTTTGATTTCCCCGGAAAGATCACTCCGCAGGATCAGGTCGGTAATCCCGATGATCCCGGAAAGCGGCGTCCTGATCTCATGGCTCATGTTGGCCAGAAAATCGCTTTTGGCTCTGCTGGCCGCCTCTGCCGCCCGCTTGGCCAGGGCAAGCTCGCTTGTGCGCTCCTCGACCCGCTGTTCCAGCTCGAGATTCATTCGTCGCAGCTCATCCTCCAGTATTTTCAGCTCGGTGATGTCGGTTATGCTGGCAACGGCCGAAGTGACCGCTCCGTTTGGGTCGATGACCGGGGCGGTATTCACCACGACGGATCTGACCGTGTTGTCATGCCTGCGGACATTCATCTCCAGATTCTTGATCTCTTCCTTTTGGTGTATGGACCGGTACAGGGGCAGATGCTGCGGGTCCAGGAGGGTTCCGTTCTTGTGCTCCAAACGATACCCGTCCGGGTGCGGGGAGTTTGCCTTTCCGACCGCTTGCTCCCCAAAAATCTCTTTGCAGACCGGGTTTGAATAGGAGATCATTTCCGTTTCCGCATCAGCCACGGCCACACACACGGGTACCGTATTCAAAATCGTGCGCAACGTGGCTGCCTGCTCAGCGGTTTTCTGCTCGGACTCACGCTGTTGCGTGACATCCTCGACAATGACCACCGCCCCGATAATCCTGCCGGTCTCGTCTCGAATCGGCCCTGAGGAATTGAGGATGGTCCCCTGTGTTCCGTCGAAACGGCGGATGTCGATAACCTCCCCTGTGGAAACTTCGCCCTGCAGAAGAGCGCGGGCCAGGCCCCATTCCCGGGCGTGAATCCGCTGGCCCGTCTTTGCCCACCATCCCTGATACCGGGTGTAGTCGTCGAACTTCATGATTTTGGGCGGATTGCCCCGCCAGATCCTTTCAAAGATCGCGTTCTTCTCCACGAATGCACCCTGCCGGTCGGCAATGACAACGCCCACAGGCAGGGAATCGAGCACCGCCCGGAGCCTGCGCCGTTCCGCATCCAGGGCATACTCCGCCCGCTTGCGCTCGGTGATGTCCTGGGCCGCTCCCAAAACGCACAGCTCTCCCTCGAAGTCGACAGGTTCCCCTGAGACAAGCATTGTCCTGAGTTCTCCGGATTTTGTTCGAATCCGCATTTCCTGATTCACGAACCGTCCCTCCTCCAGAAGAATTTTCCGCAGCCTGTCGCGCTCCGTAACATCCTCCCAGAGTCCGATATCCGTAGATTTGTGGCCCAGGACTTCCTCGCCGGAATAGCCGGTGATCTCCTCAAAAGCCCTGTTCACACGCTTCAACCGCCCGTCCTGGACAGTACTGACCAGGACGAGAAAGGGGGTGGCCCGAAAAATCTTGGAAAAATTCTCCTCGCTTCGACGCAGGGCCTCCTGGGTCCTTTTCATCTCGGTGATGTCGACCCCCACCGTGAGGATCTCCTGCCTGCCCCTGATTTCGATGATCTCCGCGGACACGAGCAGGGTCTTCCATTCCCCTGACTTGTGCCGGAAGCGGAATTCTTCCGTTTCGATCCTTCCCTGACTCTCTATCCTGTTTTTGAACGATGTTCGTTCTTCCTCGCCCCAGATGCCCCGCTCGATGGAGGTCCGGCCCAGGACCTCCTCCCTGGAGTGCCCCAGGATCTGCTCATAGGCATTGTTCACCTCGAGGTACCGGCCTTCCTCGAGGGAGCTGAGCACGATGAGCACCGGGCTGGCATGAAACAGCCTGTGAAACCGTTCTTCGCTCTCCTTGAGCGCCTTTTCCGCGTGTTTGCTCTCGGTGATATCCTTGACCACGGCGATGCCGTATGTGGGGTTGCCCTTGACATCCCGCACCACGGACACCGTGAGAAAGGCCCAGATAACGGCTCCGTCTTTGCGGATGTAGCGCTTTTCAATGGAGAAATAGGGCTTGTTCTCCTTGAAAATCCTTTGGTACATCTGCTTGTTTTTCGGCAGATCATCAGGAAGGGTGATGGCATTGACGTGCTTCCCCACAAGCTCGTCGCGGCTGTACCCCAGGATCATGCAGAGCCGGTCGTTCACCCGAAGGAGGTGTCCCCGGGGTGAAACATGGGCCATGCCCACCGAAGCCTGCTCGAACGTTGCCCGGAACCGCTCCTCGCTTTCCTGAAGCGCCTCCTCGGCCTTTTTGCGTGCGGTGATGTCCTGGAGCGTGACCACCGCACCGATGATGTTCCTCTTTTCGCCGCGGATCGGAGCCGTGCTCATGGATACCCAGGTGGACCTGCCCGACCGGTGGATCCTCAGGATCTCGTCTCGTACGGTTTCCCCACGAAGAGCGCGCATTCCCGGAATCTCTTCGATCTCCATCCTCCGGCCTTCAGCGGTCTCGAACACCACGTTGCGGAGCCGTTCTTCAGGCGGCTTGGAGCGTTCAGCCGGAGTGAATCCGAAGATCTCCTCGGCAAAATGGTTGATCCGGAGAATGGTCCTGTCCGGCTGCAGCACGAGCAGCCCTTCGCCGATCGCATCCAGGGTGGCTTCCCGTTCCTTGACCCTGGCTTCAAGCTCCATCCTGGCCTGGACATGCAGGAGGCCTGACGACGCCACTGCGGCGAGTTGCCCAAAAACGGCCTCGTCCGCGTCCGTAAACTCGCCCTCCCCCTTGCCTGTGACCAGGACCATGCCGCAGCACCCGCATGCCGGTGTGCCGAGCCGTGCCCCAAGAAGGGTCCGGGCCCCAGGGCATGCGTTTGCAAGGATTCTCCCCACGGGGTGTTCGGCGAATTCCCCTTTTGAGAGACGGATGGTCCGGCGGGTTCCGAACAATTCCATGAATACGCTGCAATGATGCGGAGACAAGACCTCGT
Organism: Desulfovibrionales bacterium; assembly: GCA_046542715.1. Lineage (GTDB taxonomy): Bacteria > Desulfobacterota > Desulfovibrionia > Desulfovibrionales > JBKHAV01 > JBKHAV01. Next base: position 4,325 of record JBKHAV010000109.1, on the reverse strand, counting down.
CCAGGGAAGAGACTGAGGTCCCGGGGATAGTGGATACAGCCGCGACCTCGAACATTCTGTCGGCGTATCCGTGCCCGGCAAGGGCTGTCTCCCCGCCGGTCAGCTCCCTGGCAGCAGAAACCACCCGGCCGAGGATCCCCTTGGACGTGGTTTCCCAAAGGATTTCAAGAGTCACGCTCTGAAGCGCAATCAGCCGGTCGATCTGACCGGACTGCTGCGTTTTTTCTGAAGCTTCGATACTCATGCACCTGCTCTCTGCAGAGTGAAAATAATCGGAAGTATAGCTATTTTTTTAGGAAAATGTCGACAGGAAAGGAAATCTCGCCAGGAGCGAGCAGCGGCGATATCACGTTTCGCAGATCAGGACGCCGGCTGGTGACGTGCGGAGAGCTTGAACCGGAACTCAGAATTTGCTGAGTTCGAAGATCTTCTTGTTCTGCATGGAAACGATATGGAAGTAGCGGTCCTGGGGGATGTAGATGTAGGGGACGTCCTCTGTGCGCCGGTAGAGGAAATGGGAGAGAATCATCCGGTTGATGGCCTGATGGCCGACGATCATGACGTGGTCGGAATTTCCGCTCAAATACAGGGCCTTTTTGATGCCCAGGTCCACCCGGTCCTTCAGGGTCACGTACCCTTCGCCCCCGGGATAGATGTAATTGTACTTGTCCCTGGTCCGCTGCTCGAAAATTTCGGGCCGTTCATCCCGGATATCCTTATAGCGCATGCAGTCGCATTCCCCGGCATCGATCTCGTCGAACTCCGCCAGGCAGATGATGGTGGACCGTTCCTGGGCTTCCTTGATGGGTATGGCAGTCTGAATGGTCCGCTTGTTCGTGCTGGTGAAGATGTAGGGGACAGGTAATTTCTTGAAATGCTGCGCCAGACCCGCCGCCTGCGCCTTGCCGGTTCTGGTCAGTCCGGAGTCGCCGCCGATGCGGTTTTCAAGATTATAGTGGGTCTCCCCGTGACGGACCAGATAGAGATTTTTGACCCAGTCTGAGACGAGCAAATCGCGGATTTTGACGTAATGCGGAATGTCGTCGGTGATGCGTTCCTCAAGGATCTTGTTGTTCAAGGAATCGAGAACAATGAAATTTTCTTCCTGCTCCAGCGGTGAATAGATATGTTCGTAATACGCGATCCTGGCCACGAAACTCGTGATGGCCTGCTCGAAATTCACCCTGGAAAATTCCGGAAGTTTGGTCTTGCGGATAATGCTCGCCTTAAGAATCTCCTCGTCGTCATTCCTGCACTCGATAAAGAAAACAGGATGGTCTGTAAGAAGGGACTGGAGCGATTCGCGGCGCTTGCGGCTCACATTGGTGGCGTCCAGGATGGCCACTTCCCCGTCTCCATTGAGATAATCCCTGGCATTTTCAATGTTGACACGAGCGATCTTTTCCCGGAGCGCCACGTTTTTTGTGTTCTCGGGGTCGTAGAAATCCGGACTGGAGGTACTCTCCCCAAGCATCTGCCGACGTACGTCTCCGTTGTTGAAGATGCGGGTGTTCACCCCCTCGTCGGTCAGGCTCTCGGCAAGCTTTGCCGCCACCGTGGACTTGCCCCGTGCCGGGAGCCCCACCATGGCAATATAAAGTTTCCCGCCTTTGGGACCGGAACGAATCTCTGGTCCGGGAGCCGGGCAGCGATCTTGTGTCGGATGGATCATGGAAGGGTTCGTCATCCTCTCGTGCGCATGGCGGCAATCATGTCGGGAATTGCCTGCTGCAGGATCTCCCTGAGGGTCTCCTCCAGGATGTCGCGATAGGTTTCCGTGGTCGGCGTCCCCACTTTGGAGACAGAACCCATGTACTGCTTGGTCATGAGTTCCCGGCCCTGGTGTTTCAAAATCATGGTGAGGCTCATCTGGGCCTGGTACTCGAACCGGGAATCCGTCCTGGAGACATAGAGCTTGTTGACCGTTCCGGTAATCGCAAAGTCGGAAACCGCGGTTTCCGCCCGGTCGTGGAACCTTACACCGCAGCCGGCGTTTTCGAGTTCGTCAAACAACGCCCAGCTCACCCACTGCGGTACGCTCTGCCCGGGGAAGAGCAGGATGTCCTGCCCGTGCTCTCCGATGACTTCCGTGTTCCTGTCGTCCCCAAAGGCGATGACGGAAACCGGCTGGGTGCAGGATGACCCCGGAGCCGAAACGACCTGATATTCGAGGGGAATTTTGTTCTTGGGCGCACAGGCCGCTGCCATCAGCCCGACCAGAATAAAAAGGATCATCGGAAAACATGAACGGATGCGCATAATCGCCTCGCTTGAGTTGCAAGTGCCGAAAAAATTATCGTCAAATTACTCACCTTCCGCGGTTGAAGCAAGCAGGGTGTGAATGAGGCTGAGCGAGAGTTCCCGGCGATGCAACATACCGAATTCTCATTCTTTCCATCCAGCATGCAGCATATTTTCCCTGGTTGGGGATGCAGCAGCCTTTTTGCCATGCTCCTTGCATACGGAGACGAGGCGACAGAGATTTTCGTCCAGGAGATCCCGCACGCCCCCTTGACATCGGTTGTATATTGTCCCATTCGGGGGCAAGATACTTCAACCGATACTTGAACTCTCAACCTCTTTCAGGATTCTTCATGATACGCGATTTCAATCCACCCAGGTCCGTGCGACGCTCACGGCTCAAGGGCAAAAAACGTCTTCCGGTTCTTGTTGGAACCATACTGATTCTTGTCCTGGCTTTCGCCCTTGCCCAGAACCGGTCTGAACAAGGGATACAGGCGTCCATTCAGCCGGCAACCGACGAAGTTCCTGATACGGAACCGGCAATTGCCCCGGAAATCGTCCCGGACCCCGAACCGGTCATTCCCCCGTCGCCGCCCATGGCCCTGACCGAAGGCGTGGTCAAGTCCGGCCAGACCGCAGCGGTCATCCTGCAGGAGTATCTCTCCCCCTCTGAAATCCATGTCCTGTCGCAGGAGTGCAGAGATGTTTTCGCCCTGAACCGGCTCCAGGCAGGAAAACCCTATTGCATTGGAACCGTGGAAAACCAGTTCGCCAGGTTCGAATACGAGATCAGTTCCGAGGAAAAGCTCATCGTCACCCGGGAGGGCCAAGATTTTTCAGTCACTCGGGAAGCCATTGAATACGATCTGGAGCGGAAAGTGGTCTCCGGCACGATAACCGACAATCTCTTCAATACGGTTGCCAATGCCGGGGAAACAGCCGAGCTTGCGATCATGCTGGCCGACATCTTCGCCTGGGACGTGGACTTTGCCCGGGACATCCGCAGCGGCGACAGCTTCAAGGTCCTGGTGGACAAGCGCTACCGCAACGGCGAATTCGCCGGGTACGGGCGAATCCAGGCCGCAGAGTTCGTCAACAAGGGCGAGCCGTTCCGCGGATTCCTCTTTGAAGAAAAGGAAGGTTCCCCCTCCTATTTCGACGAGCAGGGCCGCTCCCTGCGCAAAATTTTCCTCAAGGCCCCGCTCTCCTTCCGGCGCATTTCCTCGGGGTACACCCACAGCCGGCTCCACCCCATCCTCAAATACCGAAGGCCCCACCTGGGCATCGATTACGCCGCCCCGACCGGTACTCCGGTCTGGTCGGTGGGTGACGGCACCGTGATCAGAAAGAGCTACAACAAGGAAGCCGGGTATTTCATCCGGATCCGGCACAACTCCGTGTACGAAACCCAGTACAACCACCTGAGCAAGTATCCCCCGGGAATGGCTGTGGGCAAGCGGGTTCGTCAGGGTCAGACCATTGGGTACGTGGGCAGCACCGGCTATTCCACCGGGCCCCACCTGGATTTTCGTATGTACAAAAACGGCTCCAACATCAACCCCAACCGGGTAAAGTTCCCCTCGGCCGATCCCATTTCCAAGGACAAGCTGGAAGTTTTCAAGGACCATATCCAGCCCCTCCTGGCCGAACTGGAGGATCACACCAAGGCTGTTGCCGATGCCGCCCAGGCCCCGTCCCCCGCAGCACAGCAGGGGATGTGAGAGGAAGGGAGCAGCAAGCAGGCAGAAGATATCCTGCCATGTCAAGGAGTTATTGACCGGAGCACCTTCCGTCCTTCCGGACAAGCCGTGGCATGACAAAAATTTCCTTCCTGTCATCACACGACTTGCATGCCACGGCGAAGCCTTAGCGAAGCCGGGATCGGGTGATCCATTCCTTTTGCAGGGGTTAGGCACGAACCTGGATGCCCCGATCAAGTCGGGGCATGACGGAAAATGAGGAATCCTGCCTTTCGATTCGTCGATTCGTCGATTCGCAAATTCTCAGAAAGGCGCTTCCTCCCTCTGTCATCACACGGCTTGACCGGGTGATCCAGGTTTTGCGATTGACCGTTGAAATCT
>JBKHAV010000108.1:0-8541 GCA_046542715.1 Desulfovibrionales bacterium | reverse complement strand
CTCCAATTCTTCTTCTGTCATGCCGCGGTTTATCCGGGGCATTCATCTTTAGAGAATAAAGATGGATTACCCGAACACGTCGTGTAATGAAAGGGAGGTGGCGGTGGCTGGGGGGACCTATCCACCCAGGCACTCATGCACTCTTCCGCCCTTCACGCCTCACGGTGCACTTCTTTTCTCAATCCCCTGAATGACCGCGTCAAACACCTCCTCCAGGGTCAAATTCGTGGTGTTGATGATGATTGCGTCCGGGGCGGGTTTGAGGGGGGCGATGGAGCGGTTTCGGTCCTGTTCGTCTCGAATCTTGATGGCGTTCAAAATGGGCTCGTATTGCGCATGCTGTCCCATCTCCCGGAGTTGCAAGAGTCTTCGCCTGGCCCGCTCTTCAGCGGCGGCCTCCAGAAAAAATTTGAACCGGGCATCCGGGAAAACCGCCGTGCCCATATCCCTGCCTTCAGCCACCAGCGACCGAGACGCCCCGAGCTCCTGCTGCGCCTTTTTAAGACGCGCCCGCACTTGAGGAAGCTTACCCAACGTAGACGCTGCCATGCCCACCGCTTCGGTCCGGATCGCTTCGGACAACACTTCGTTGTTGAGCAGAAGGCGGCTTAGAGCTCCCTTTCCTTCCAGGGAAAACGAAAGCCTGGAAAGCGTTTCTTCCAGGCGGTCCTCGGGCATTTTCAACCCTTCCAGACCCACAATCCAGCCGACAGCTCTGAACATGGCTCCGGTATCCAGATAGGCAATGCCCAAATGCTCGGCCACCCGTTTGGCAAGTGACGTCTTCCCCACCCCGGCAGGCCCGTCCAGGGTCACGACGTAGTTATGTGGCATATTGGTCTTTTGAAGTATGAGGTATGAATTTTAAAGTATGAAGTATGAAGGATGAAGGCTGCAGCAAAGGCTGAAGGCCAGTTCTCAGTGTCGTCATCCCTGACGCCTTGAGCTTCTGCCTGCTTGCTGTTTACTGCTTGCTTATTTCCCACCCTTTTCCTCCGCCTTGACCTCGTCCCAGAGCGCGTTCATCGCCTCCAGGCTCATCGCGTCCAGGGAAAGGTTGCGGTCGGCGGCCAGTGCTTCCATGGCCCGGAACCGGCGCTGGAATTTGAGATTGGCGAAATCAAGGGCGCTGTTCGGTTTGATGCTGTGGCGCCTGGCGTACTCGGCCAGGGTGAAGAGATAGTCGCCGAATTCCTCCTGCTGCCTGTGGACATCCCCGCTTGCTCTGGCCTCCAGCCATTCCTGCCATTCCCTGTGGAGCTGCTCTTCAAGCTGTCCGTCATGTTCCCAGGTGAAGCCCACCCGGGCGGCCTTGGAATTGATGCGGTAGGCTTTGAGAAGCGGGGGCAGGCCGACTGGAAGAGAGGAGAACAGTCCCTGGTCCTCGTGTTCCTCTTTCTCCTTCCGCTTAATGGCCTCCCAGTTTTTGAGGAGTTGTTCCTGCGATGTGATCTCTGTCTCGTCAAAAACATGGGGATGGCGCCGGATCATTTTGGCGGCGTTCTCGGCAATGACGTCGTCGAGGGAAAAATTCCCCGCTTTTTCGTATAGAGCTGTGATAAACAGAAGCAGGAAGAGGGTATCCCCGAGTTCCTCCCGGGCTTCCGAGGGGGACCCGCGGCGGATGGCGTCCACCAGTTCGTAGGACTCCTCCAGCACGTAGTCGCAAAGGCTCAGCGGGGTCTGCTTGCGGTCCCAGGGGCAGCCCCCGGGACCGAGAAGGGCATCGATAACGTCCAGAATTTTTTTGAGGGAAACGTCTGTAGACTTCATATCTTGCTGTTATGTTTCTTCCGAATTTCCTCTGCCCAGTTTTTGTTCCAGATCTCCAGCAGGTACTGGCCCTTATCGCCGAACTCCGCCTGCATGTTGCCGGGCAGGAGCAGGGAGAGGGATGGGGTCGCTTTGTTGATGTACGGAGAGATCTTGGATTCAGACAGGGTCGGGGACCCGGAGGAGAGAAACGTGGTCATGACCAGGAGGATGATCGCGCACAGGAGAAACCCTTTGAAAAACCCGAAGGTCCCTCCGACAAATCGATCCAGGGTGCCGAGCAGGGTGAGCTGAAAGACGTTGCGCAGCATGGCGATCACCAGAAGCACGAGCATAAAGGTCCCCATAAGGACCAGGATGTAGCTGACGACCATGGCGTTTCCTTCGTCTTCCAGGACCATCTGGACCACCGGCACCACCGGCTCGTAGAGCTTGTTGGCCAGGAGAAAGCCGATGAAGAGCCCCAAAATGGAAGCAATTTCCCGAAGAAATCCGTTGTACAGGCCCCGGATGAGAAAAAAGCAGAGGATCGTCGCAAATATGACGTCCAGAGTATTGAGAGGAATGCCGCCCATGAGCGCCTCCATACATGAGGGATCGGATTTGGACAGAAACGATGCGCACCGGGTAGCACAATACGGGCAGGAAGGGAAGAAAGGGGAATCGGCTAGGGACGAGCGGCAAGCGGCTAGTGGGAAGAGGTGAAGAAGCTTAAAGCTGAAAGCTCAAAGCAAGAAGGAAGAATCGGCAAGGCGGACGAACTCTTCACTTGAGTCCCTGAAGTCACTATTGTCACTTGCCCTGGCAATCAGTCTGGATCCCGGCTCCCGTCTTCGCAAATGCTTCGCGTGGCATGCGGAAGGCGGAATAACGATCACAGGAGGACCAGCGCTTCACCTCCTACGCTTCACGATTCTTTTTTGCATAAGCCGCTTGCCGCTCGCCTCTTGCCGATTCCTCTTTTCGCCTCGTCCTTGACACTTTCCCGGCCAGTACCTAATTCTGGGTGTTTAAAAAAACGAAGAGGAGAAGTACACGTATGGCTTATGACATTCGAATGGCAAAACTGGTCAATGGGGACATGATTATCGGCAAATGGGATGCCGCAGCGAATAAAATCAACGACCCGGCCATGATTCAGGTCATTCCCACGCAGCAGGGCGGGGTCCAGATGATGATCCTCCCCTTCGGATACCCTTTTGAAAACGAAATCACCGGATCGATCTCCATCGATCACATCATGTACGAATACAAGACCACGCCCGAGGAACTCAAGAACAAGTACCTCGAAGCGGTAAGCAACCTGACCATCTCCACGGCCAAAGACATGAAAAATCTCCAGCAGATGGCTGGTGGCGGCGGCAAAGTCTCCGATCTGGGATCCCTGTTCAAGTAGTCTTTAGTCCCGTCTCTGGTGATGGGATAACTCTATACAGTGAAAAAACGGGTGGTTTGCGCCACCCTTTTTTTTCTTCGGCGACCCATGCGTGAAATCCTTCCTTTGATTCAGCGTCCCAGTCACTACCTGGGAACGGAGATGAATGCCGTCCACAAGGACCCGGAACAGGTGGACGTGCGCCTTGCCCTGGCCTTTCCTGATCTCTACGAAATCGGCATGTCCTATATCGGGCAGCGGATCCTGGCCCATATGGTCAACCGCCACGAACGGTTCTGGGCCGAACGGGTGTTTGCCCCAGGACTCGATGCCGCCCGACTGCTCCGGGAGCGCGGTCTCGTCCTGACCACCCTCGAGTCGGATACCCCGCTCAACGAGATGGACGTGGTGGCCTTCAGCCTCACCCATGAACTCTGCTACACCAATGTCCTGTATATGCTCGATCTGGCGGGAATCCCTCTGCGCACAAGCGACAGAACCGAAAGCCATCCCCTGGTGGTGGCCGGCGGCGGATGCACCTTCAATGCCGAACCGCTGGCCCCGTTTCTGGATGTCATGGTTCTGGGCGACGGGGAAGAAGTCGTTGTCGACCTTCTTGAGGCGGTCGACCGGGCCAAAAAGAACGGGCACTCCAGGGAGCGTCTGCTCACGGACATAACGCGCATCCCGGGGATCTACGTCCCCTCCCTGTTTGAACCCCGCGGCCGGGGCGAGCCTCTCCACCCGCTCCTCCCGGACTATGCGACTGTGGAAAAGCGGGTCATCGCGGATCTCGATTCCGTGGAGTTCCCCACCAGGCAGGTGGTGCCCTTCGGCAAGGTCATCCACGACAGGCTGTCCCTGGAAATCGCCCGTGGCTGCACAAGGGGGTGTCGGTTCTGCCAGGCCGGGATGCTCTACCGTCCTGTCCGGGAACGGAGCCTGCCCGAGCTGGATCGCATCATCGAACAAGGCCTGGACCAGACCGGGTTCGAGGAACTCTCCTTTCTCTCGCTCAGCACAGGGGATTTTTCCGCCCTGACCGGGCTGTTCGAGCAGTCCATTGCCCGGTGCCGGGCCGAACAGGTTTCCGTGTCCCTGCCCTCGCTTCGGGTGGGATCGCTCGACGCCGGGCTGATGGAACGCATCGCCCGGATACGACGGACAGGGGTGACCCTGGCCCCGGAGGCCGGAACCCAGCGGCTGCGGGACGTCATCAACAAAGGCATCACCGAGGAGGAGCTGCTCGAGCACGTGACCAAGCTCTTTTCCCTGGGGTGGCAGTCCGTGAAGCTGTATTTCATGATCGGCCTGCCCACGGAGACCAGGGAAGATCTGGACGGAATTTTGGACCTGTGCAGGAAGGTTCAGGCCTGCGCCGGCAAGCGCGCCAAACGGCTGCAGATCACCGCGTCCTTCTCCCCCTTTGTGCCCAAGCCGCATACCCCGTTTCAGTGGGAGCGGCAGATCTCCCGGGAAGAGACAGCAGAGCGGCTGGAGTACCTGAAAACGATCTTTCGCCCCTACCGGAAGATCAGCCTGCGGTGGCACGACCCGGACATGAGCTTTCTGGAGGGGATTTTTTCCCGCGGCGACCGGGAGCTGGCACCCCTTGTGGAGGAGGCCTACCGGCGCGGGGCCGTCTTTACGAGCTGGGTGGAGCATCTCCAGATCGAGACGTGGAAGGAGCTCATGGACGAACTCTCCGTCGACCCGGACTTCTATCTCGGAGCCCGCGACCCTGAAGGGTCCCTTCCCTGGGACCACCTGACAAGCGGAGTGACCCGGTCCTTTCTGAAGCGGGAACGGGAGCGGGCCCTTGCAGGCCGGCTCAGTCCAGACTGCCGCTTCGATGCCTGTATCAACTGCGGGGTGTGCAACACCAAAGGCCGTCCTTCGACCCTCGAGCGCCAGAATGAAGTTTTGGACATCACCCCTCGGGTGAACCTCACGGCCCGGGACCAGGGACAGGAGGAGACAACGCCTCTTAAGAGGGAACCGGCCGGCGAGCTCCATGAAAAAGCAGTGCACTGGCGCGTCTGGTATGAAAAGCTCGGACCGGCAAAATACCTGAGCCAGCTGGAACTGCAGCGTCTTTTCGAACGGACCTTGCGCAGGTCCGGCGCGGCCATGACCTTTTCCGCCGGGTTTCACCCGCTCCCCCTTATCTCCTTCGGCCGGGCTCTGCCCGTGGGCGTGGCCAGCCGGGAGGAGTGGTTCAACGTTTTCCTGCGCCGGGAAATGGACCCGGAAGATCTCTTGTCCCGGGCAAACGCGTTCCTCCCGGAGGGATTGGTATTTCTGCGGGTGGACAGGCTGAGCATGGGGAAGAAGCAGCCTCAGGCCCTTTCCGAGGAATTTCTCCTCGAGTTTCATCTCGATGCAGCCTCGGCCGGGGAGGCGCTTGGGAATTGGGACCGGTTCATGGGGCAATCGAGCTTTGCCTGGGAAAACCAGTCGAAGAACCCGCCGAAAACAATTGATTTGCGGCCGTTTGTGCGGCAATGCACACAAAAGGGCAGCAGCCTTGGCCTGGAGTTTGACTGGGAGCAGGGGTATATCAGCCCTCTGACCCTGGTTCAGGCCGTGAATCCGGCACTGAGCCTCGATGCTTTTGAATTGATCAAGACACGGCAAAGGATAGAATACCGAAACAGGGCACCGCAACAGGACCGGCCGGAGGAACACCCGGCAGGAGCGAGCCATGGCAGGAAATAAGTCGACACTTATGGGGTTTATTCTTATGGCAGCGATCATATTGGCAAGTGGACTTCAGGCATCTGCGGCGGAAGTGACTCTTCTGTCCAATGGCCTTCCGGTGCTCGTCCAGGAGGATGAACGGTTCCCTCTGGTTTCCATCCGGCTTTATGTGAATGCCGGCTCCGCCTATGAACAGCCCGAAACTGCGGGGATCAGCCACCTCCTGGAGCACATGGTGTTCAAGGGAACGCAGAAGCGGGCACCCGGCGAGGTGGCATCGAACATCGAAGGGGCCGGGGGCTATCTCAATGCTGCCACCGGGTTCGACTATACGGTCTACAAGATCGACCTGCCTGCGGAAAAATGGCCCCTGGGGCTGGATGTGCTGCAGGATATGGTTTTCGGTGCGGCCATCGATCCTGAGGAACTGGAGCAGGAAAAAAACGTGGTTCTCTCCGAACTGGAGCGGGGGGAGGACAATCCCAACAGAACGCTGTTTCTCTCGTTGCAACCCCTGATCTGGCCCGGCACGCCCTATGAGCGGCCCGTGATCGGGTTCCGGGACACCGTACAGAAGATCACCCGGGACGATATCCTGGAGTATATCGACAAGTTCTACCAACCGCAGAAGATGCTCCTGGTTGTCTGCGGCAATGTAAAGAGACCCCAGGTTCTCGAAGAGGTGGACCGGCTGTTCGGGAATCTGCAGAACTCCGGAAAAATGCTGCCTGCCGCTCCCCAGCCGTTGTCTCCGTCCCTGGAACTCGCTCCCCAGGTCCGGGTCAGCCCCGGCCCCTGGAACAAGGCATACATGAGTGTGGCCTTTCCCCTGCCCGGGTTCAAGACCGAGGAGTCCGCGGCCATCGAAGTGCTGGCCCAGCTTCTGGGCGGGGATCAGACTGCAAAGCTGTATAGAAAGTTCAAATACGAAGAACAGCTGGTGGACGAGATCTCGGTTTCGCCGCTCATGCTGGAACGGGGCGGCATGCTCTACATCCAGGCGCAGCTCGATCCGGACAAAGTCGGGGTCTTCTGGGAGGGGCTGGCAACCGAACTCGCCTCGATCCAAGCCTCGGACTTCACGGACCAGGAACTGCAGCGGGCCAAGCTCAACCTTGAGGATTCCCTGTTTCAGACCATGGAAACCCTGGGCGGTCTGGCCTCCAAGCTGGGTTTTTTTCAGTTCTTTGAAAACGGGCTGGAGGCGGAGGACCGCTACCTCTACACCCTGCGCAACCTCGATCTGGATCAGATCCAGGAAGTGATCGACAGCTATTTTCAGGTCAACCTGCTCCGGGCCAGCCTCCTGGTTCCCGAGGAAGTTCGGCTTCCTGAGGAGGCTTTGAAGGAGACGCTCCTGAAGCAGTGGACTGCGGGCGACAAGCCTTCGCCAATGGAAATCGTGGCGGAGGAGAGCCCTGCCGAGGCCACCCGGATCGTGGATCTCGGTCAGGGAAGAACCCTGGTCCACATCCCTGACGACACCCTGCCCTATACCGCCCTGACCCTGACCTGGCCCGGCGGGGACACCCTGCTCGGCCCGGATCAGCAGGGGGTGGCCGAACTGGTCTCCAGGGCGTTGATGCGGGGGACCAAAAACCGGTCGGCCACGGAAATCCAGGATTTTCTCTCTGACAGGGCCGCGAGCCTCGACGCCTATGCCGGCCGGGAGCATTTCACCATCGGGGCCAAGTTCCTCTCCCGGCACCAGGAGGACATGACCGATCTGCTCATAGAGTTGATCACCGCCCCATCCTTCCCTGCCGAGGAAATCGACCGGGAAGTGAATGATCAAATCGCCGACATCCGGGAGCGGGAGGACCAGCCTCTGGGGCTGGCTTTCAGGAACCTGTTTCCTTTTCTCTTCAAAGATCATCCCTACGGGTATTACCATCTGGGCATGACCGAAGAACTGCCCCTGTTCGGCCGCGACCTGGTCCGGTCTCAATGGGAGGAGCAGCGAAAACAGCCCTGGGTTCTCTCGGTCTGTGGCAAGATCAGGCTGGAAGATGCCCGCGCTCTGGCCGACAGATTGACCAAAGCGATGGAAACCGGGGACAGGCTTGGGTTCACGGAACCGACCTGGACAGAGGAACGCCAGGCAGAGCTTCGCCTGGCGGAGCGCAACCAGGCCCATCTTCTGGTGGTCTTTCCGGTCCCGGCCCTGATGTCGGACGAGACTCCGGCGGTCAGTCTGCTGCGGACCGTGCTGGCCGGACAGGGGGGAATGTTGTTTCGTGAACTCCGGGACGTCCAGGGGCTCGGGTACACGGTCACGGCCATGCTCTGGCAGACCCCCAGGACCGGATTCATGGCCTTTTACATCGGCACCTCCCCGGACAAGGTGGACCAGGCCAGGGAGGGGTTCCGCAAGATCGTGGACCGGCTGCACAAAAGCGAGCTTCGGGAGGAGGACCTCTCCCGGGCCAAGAACCTCATGGAAGGGGAATACTACCGGGATCACCAGTCCCTGCTCAGCCGCAGCAGCGAAGCAGCCGGCTTGCTGGCCAAGGGGCTGCCCCTGTCCTACAACCGCGACCTCATCGACCAGGTCCAGGAACTCACCCCAAAAGACCTCCAGACCTTTGCCCGCAAGCATCTCATCTGGGACAGCGCGTATGTGATGCAGGTGCTGCCGTAGCAAGAAAGCAAGCCGCGAGGGGCGAGCAGAATCGGCAAGCAGGATCGGCAAG
>JBKHAV010000107.1:0-8655 GCA_046542715.1 Desulfovibrionales bacterium | reverse complement strand
CCGGTCCGGCCGACCCTGTGGAGATAGTCCTTGGCCTGGGCCGGCACGTCGACATTGAAGACGTGGGTCACGCCCTTGATATCCAACCCGCGGGCAGCCAGGTCCGAAGCGATCAGCACCTGGGCCCGGCCGGCTTTCAGGTCGTCCAGAGCCTTTTTGCGCACGAGCTTGTCCCTGGTGCCGTGGATGTCCGCCACCGCAAGCTTATGATGAGCCAGCATGGCCGACAGCATCTCGGCTTTGGCATTGGTGTGGACGAACACGATGGCCCGCTCCGGTCGCAGGGCATGAATCATCTTGCGCAACATCACAGGCTTGTCCCGTTCCTCACAGACCAGGTACACATGCTCGATCGTGCTGCTGACCCTGTCGCCGCCCACTCGAACCAGTTCCATTTCCGGGGCCAGGATTTTGGCCGCTTCCATGCTTTCCGGCCGGCCGGTGGCGGAGACGAAAACGAGCTGGCGATCTTTGGGCGTACTTTTTACCAGCGCAAGAGTCGGGGCCAGCTTGTCGCCGGCAAGCATCCGGTCCATCTCGTCCACCACCACCACCTTGACCGCATTGACCTTCAGCTTGCGCAGTCCGATCAGATGCTGGATCCGTCCCACCGAGCCTACCACCAGATGGGGCTTCTTTTTGAGCTGTTCCACCTGCCGTTTGACCGCAACGCCGCCGATCAACGGCTGAACGCGAATCTCCAGCCCGGCCCGGCGAACAAGATCCAGGGCTGTTCTGTGGATCTGCATGGCCAGCTCATGGGTCGGGGCGAGCACCAACGCCTGAAGATCCATGGAACCCGCGTCCATGCGGCTGAGAATGGGCAGCAGGTACGCCAGCGTTTTTCCGGTGCCGGTCTCGGAATTGATGAAAACGTCCCGCCCGGACAGCACGACGGTCAACGCCGCCTCCTGGACAGGGGTGGGCTGGGCAATGCCTTCGGCTGCAAGGGCGATCTCAAGATTTTGCAGTACGCCTTGGTCGGTGAATGAACTCATCAAGCCTCTTGATGCGGAAGCCCCTGGGGGGCGCACAGGTTGTTCATGAACTGGAATTGGTTTTTTTACAGGTCGGCGACAGGCATGAAGCCGGCAAGATCCTGCAGGGCCAGTTTCAGGGACCGGATTTCGTCTTCCGTGTACTCTTTCCTGGGGCAGGGGGAACCCCACACCGGCGCAGGCCAGCAGGCATCCCCTTCGAACCGGCCCACCACATGCAGGTGGAGCTGGGGCACGAGATTGCCGATCTGGGCAAAATTGATCCGGGAGACTCGAAAATGGGAACGCACGATACCGGCTGCCAAGCCGCACTCGTCCAGTACCCGTGCCCGAACAGAGTCCTTGAGTTCGAACAGGTCCGTCACCATGGTCTCGGGAACCAGGATCAGCCATGGAATCGTCGCATTTTTGTGCAGCAGCAGGTGGCATGCCGGGAAACGGCCGAGGATATGGCAGTCCTGCCGCAGAGCGGAATCAATATTGAAATCCATCATGATCATGTCCTTGTAATCTCTTTTTTACTCCTTGGAAACACTCCCTGGCCGGGACCTCGTTTTGGCCCTCCCCCATAGGCAACGGTCGGGGACTTCACGGTTCAATGTTCACACGTGGTCGCGTTCGATAGCCGTGCTCCAGTTTCTTGAAAACACCCTGTTGTCATCCTCATAGGCGTCGAGACGGGCATGGAGATGAAAGTGCGTTTCCGTGGCCGTCAGGATGGTCCGGGTTTGGGTGCGGATTTCCCATTTGCCTCTTTTGAACCGCCGCGTATGCGCGGTCTCTCCCCGGATGGATTCAAAATCGTCCCCCCGGGAGGAGTACCATTCCTTGTCGACCTTTTCGACCTCCAGGTCGATCTCGGGGATAAATTCAGCCCCTTTGTCATTGAGGACTTCAAGGGTGGCCATGTCCGAGTTCAAGTCCCTGATGATCCGCCAATGGTTGTCAGGGGTTCGGAGAATGCGGGTCCGCACCGGGGGAGCGATTTCAGGTTCCTGAAAGGCAATGGATGCATCGTTCGGCAAGGGCCGGCGAACCGGCAACTCCAGCACGCATCGCTTTGGATGCAGGGTGAGGATCACGGGTTTGGGTGCAGGCCAGGCAATGGGCCAGTACGAGGAGGACACGGCAATCCGGATACGATGGTTTCGGGGGAAAGAATAGCCGGTGTCATTGAGACGGAGCGCAACACTGTAAACCTTCCCCTTTTCGAGCTTAGAAGGGTACTCATGGCTGTCCCTGTGCGTCAGATTGAGCACCCCGTACGTGATGCGGGTGGCTCGACCGTCCGGTGCCACATCGGACAGCCGGACGGCGACCATGGCTGTGGGGCGGTTTGCAGAGATGTCGAGGTGCAGGACAGGTGAGCCGAGGATCTCGATGGTCTCCTCCAGGGGGTCACTTTCAAACACCAGGGATCCTCCGTCTTCTTCGCGCTGATCGTGGGGCATGTCCGGACCGGAGGCGTAGGAACACCATTTGCCCGCAAAAAGTCCCAGGCTCAATGGGGAATGGACGGACAATGGTTGAAGAGTTTGCGGTGTATGTCCGGGAAAAAGCAGTTTGCCCGGTTCCATGGCGAGGTGCATCGGGCGGACGTTTGCAGAAGGCCAGCAGTCCTCTCCAACCCATCGGCCTGGTCTGTTCCGGTAAAACGTGCTCGGGGGGACATACTCCTGAATCCAGGCCCGAAGCATCGGTTCATCCATGATTCCGGTTTCCCGCCCTTTCAGCCAGTGGTCCCACCAGCGAAGCGCCTCCTGCAGAAACCCGATCGCCGGGCCGGGCTCACCAAGTTCAGGATACCTGTGGCTCCAGGGGCCGACAAGTCCCTGTCGGGGCACGTTCAGCCCCTGCAGCAGCCGGAAGACCGCATTGGTGTACCCGTCGGCCCAGCCGCTGCAGGCCATCACCGGGCAGGTGATGGCGGCGAAATTTTCGCACACCGAACCATGCTTCCAGTACTCGCCTCTGCGCTGGTGGCGCATCCAGTTTTCCAGCCAGAGCCCGCTGTGCTCGAGCCGATCAAACCACATGGTCCGCCAGGCATCGCCGACAATCGCCGGGTCGGGAGGGCAGGAGTTGTACGAAAACATGATCGAGGCCCAGGAGAGATTGTCACCCAGCAGACACCCGCCCATATAGTGGACATCGTCGGCATAGCGGTCGTCGGTGGAACATATCGTGATCACCGCGCCCAGTTCAGGAGGGTCGAGCGCTGCGAGCTGCAGTCCGTTGAACCCTCCCCAGGACAGCCCGATGATGCCGACTCGCCCTGAACACCAGGGCTGGGCCGCAATCCAGCGCAGGATGGCCAGCCCGTCCTCCTGTTCCCTGGGAAGGTATTCGTCCTGGAGAACGCCTTCGGAGTCGCCGCTTCCCCGAATATCCACACGCACGCACCCATACCCGTGACCGGCGAAGTATTGCAGCTGCATGGCATCTCTGGAACGGGTGCCGTCACGTTTGCGATAGGGCAGATATTCGAGAATGGCAGGCACAGGGTCGGATTCGGCTCCTTCCGGTATCCACACCCGGGCTGCGAGCCGGACCCCGTCGTCCATGGGGATCCAGACATTTTCCTCGATGCGGACTCGATGGGGAAATTCTCGGCGAATTTTCATGATCAAAACCCTCTGATATGATATCGGTTATTCGTGGGTAGTGCTGTGGTGAAACCAAAGTCCGGATGCTACCATTTCCATTGTGAAAATCATAGGGCGAGAACCGAAAAGTGCTTTGAGAGACAAGCGGTTGCACGCAATTGCACGTCTCCAAAGGGCTTCAACGCTTCAGCATCGGTCATGGGCTTAGAAATGGAAATGTCTTTCAGAAAAGGAACGTGTGCATGAAAAACGATATCTTCATTGTCGGCCTCGACCAGTTCAACCTCTCCATTCTGCAATCCATGCAAAACATAGAAGCGTATGATTTTCACCCTCTCCTCACCTATCCTGACATCCGCCTTCGCGATGATTTTCCTGTGCGCGAATTCCTGGACGGAGCGCGCCGTACCCTTGAGAAATCTGAACATGAACCTGACGCCATTGTGGGGTACTGGGATTTTCCCGTGACCTCCCTGGTTCCCATTCTCTGCCGGGAGCGCGGGCTTATCGCCCCCACCCTGGAGTCGGTGTTCAAGTGCGAGCACAAGTACTGGAGCAGGCTGGAGCAGCAGAAGGTCGTACCCGAGTGCGTACCGGCCTTCCAGCGGGTGGACCCGTTTGCAAAGAACAGTTCGGACACGATTCGACTCGAGTATCCTTTCTGGATCAAGCCGGTGAAATCTTTTCATTCCTATCTCAGTTTTTTTGTCGAAAACCAAAATCAGCTCGAGGATGCCCTGGGGAGCATGCGCCGGAACATCCAGACGCTGCAGGAACCGTTCGAATATCTGCTTTCGCAAGCCGATGTTCCGCAGGATATAGCCCGGGGAGGCTTTTGCCTGGCCGAGAAATCCATACCCGGGCGTCAGTGCACAGTGTCCGGGTATGTGTATCGCGGTGAGACAGTCATCTATGGGGTGGTGGATTCCCTCATCCAGTCGGGCACAGGGAGCAGCTTTTCACGATTCCAGTATCCCTCCCCACTGCCCGAGAAAGTCCAGCAGCGGATGGCTGATTTGTCCCGCTCTTACATCACCCACATCGGGTATGAGGATGCGCCGTTCAATATAGAATATTTCTATGATGAGCACACGGACACCCTGTCGCTTCTCGAAGCGAACCCGAGGATCAGCCAATCCCACAGCATGGTCTACCAGCTGGTCGACGGTGAGACCAATCATCTGGTCATGCTCGAACTTGCCTTGGGACGGGATCCAAAATTTCCCCATCGCCAGGGGCGTTTTCCCATGGCGGCCAAATGTTTTTTCCGACACGTCGGGGATGGGGTGGTATCCAGGGTCCCGGGAAAAGGTGAATTGGACCAGGTCCGGGAAATCGCCCCGGAGGCGATGGTGAAAATCGATGTGACGACAGGGGACCGCCTTTCAACCCTCCGGCATCAAGACAGCTTCAGTTACGAACTCGGGTATGTATTTCTTGGCGGGGAAAACGAAGAGGAAATCACGGAGAAATTCGAACGGATCGAAGAGACCCTCGGGTTTGCGTTTGAAGAGGTGAACTTGTGATGAAATACCTCGCATCGTCCGGGTGAAGTCTCAGGCGGTCATCCATCGTACAATTTCGAACAAAGCCGGCTTCTTGACCCGGATCAATGTTTTTGCATATGGACCGGAGTTCCGGCATGGGGCCCCATGCCCATGACCGCGACCATCGGGACACTGCATGCACGGACCCAACACTTCACAAAAATATCCTTTCTCCGGCTATGTCTTCGCTCTTCTGGCCACGGTGATCTGGTCCGGGAATTTCATCGTGTCGCGGGGAATGGCCGAGGAGATCGGGCCGGTCACCCTGGCGTTTTTTCGGTGGCTAACCGCCTGCATCGTCCTGCTGCCTTTTGCCCTGCACTCCATGACGTTGCAGCGCCGGGAGATCCTGGCCAATTTGAAACTTCTCGTGCCGACCGCCTTCCTGGGCGTGACCGTGTTCAACACCATGGTCTACATTGCCGGGCATCACACCACGGCTTTGAATATGTCGATCCTCACGGTGTTCACCCCGGTATTCATCATCGTGCTGGCCAGAATCTTTCTGGGCGAACCAATCACGCCGACGCGCCTTGTGGGCGTGATGCTCGCCGTCTCCGGGGTGGTGACCCTGGCAACAGGCGGAGACTTGGGCAGACTGGCAGGTCTCGAGTTCAACAGCGGCGACCTGGTGATGCTCATGGCCACTCTTGTTTTTGCCGCCTACACCGTCCTGGTCCGGAGAAAACCGGCCATCCTCAGGCCCGTCACCTATCTTGGCGCGACCTTTGTGCTGGGACTCTTCATGCTCACCCCATGGGCTGCCTGGGAGTGGATGTCCACGCCCCCGGCTGTTCCCCCTTTGCACGTGGTAGGATCGATCCTGTACGTCGGTCTGGGTGCGTCCCTGGTCTCCTATCTGTGCTGGAACCGTGCAGTGGCCACAATCGGCCCGTCCAAAGCCGGCATCGTGTACTACAGCCTGCCGCTGTTCTGCGGGATCGAGGCCTGGATCATCCTGGGCGAAAAGGTTTCCCTCATCCATGCCCTGGCTGGAGGACTGATCATCTCCGGAATTCTCCTGGCCAATCGGAAGGTGCAACGGGAAAATGAGGCGGGCGCCTGAATCCTGTCCCTTCTGTAGCTGGTTCCCGTCTTTTGTGCCCATGTCCCGACACGCTTCCTGAAGTGAATTGCAGCCGGCTGCGTGCCGTTAAGACCCTTGAAAGAGAGTGCGCCCTCTGGAGTCGGTGATTCCAGAGGGGCGCAAAGGGAGGTGAGTTTGGAAATTCAGGGTTGAACAATACCAGGGCTGCCGTGTGGTGTGCTGGTCTGTTTGGGCGTTTTTGCGTGTGCGATGATTTTGACCAGAGCGAAAAGGCCCAGGAAAACGGCAGCTCCAAGATGGAGCTGCACGGTGATGAGCGATTCCATGGGGGTGAGTGTGAACCAGCTCATGTTTTTGAGCACCCGGACAATTCCGGTCCCCACCAGGAGCAGGACTGCGGCAGCCTGGACCCATGACCAGGCAGAGAGCCGGGCCCAGGACTTCGCGGCGAGTATCCGACCCAGCCAGGCTCCGACGATCAGAGCAAAAACAATGGCTCCCGTGTAGTGCAGAATATGCAGAAACATGAAATCGGCCAGCCAGGAAAACCCTGGAATATCGGCCAGGTAGTACCGTTTGAAGATGGGCATCTGGCCTATGCCGCTCACAGCCAGAACCAGAACGCTTAAACGCAGAATATTTTGTGCCGTCGTGGTGAGTGTCGGGTGTGCGCTATGCATTGTCCTTCTCCCCTTTGAAGAGAAATCTGCCTGTTTTGAGCAGTCCTGCGGTGAGCCCGGCCACAGGGGCGATCAGCGCGGCCCAGCCCAGGTTCTCTTCAAGAGCCATGCTGTTTTCTACTGCGGCCAGATGCGGTTTGCCCGGCCCCTTCTCGATTGCCTGGTCCAGGAGATCAAAAGGGACCGGAGACAGGTAAATGGTGTTGGTGCCGCCGTTTTCCTCCAGCCCGTAGAGAAAGCCTCCGGTCTCTTCAGCCCGTTTTCGGGCTTCAGCAACGATCTGCGGACGGGGGCCGATGATCTGGGCCTCCACAGGACAGATTTCGATGCATGCGGGTTGTTCGCCTTTTTCGATGCGGTCGAAGCAGCGATCGCATTTGTACATGACCCCGTTTCCGGCAAACGAGGGCATGAGCTTGAGATAGAGCCCAACCCCGGTCTGGCGCTGGGGTATGGACCAGGGACAGACCATGCGGCATTTGGCCCCGCCAAGACAGGTGGCGTCATCGATGCGCACGATCCCGTTCTCCTGCTGTGAGGCCGACCCCCAGGGGCAGAGATTGGCACACGGCGGGTTCTGGCAGTGCAGGCATCGTCTGGGAACGTGCAGCGTGTGGGTTTCCCCCCGGTACTCGACATCGGCATGCTGCAGCATGAGCCAGTTGTACGGGGTGAGGCGTTCGGTCTCGTCCTGCCTGTCGGACCAGTCTTCCACCGCAACTCTGTTCGGCCGCATCGCGGGAAAAGGTTTTTCCGGCTTGGGAAACTTGTGCCCGTTGCTCTCTTTACAGGCGTCCACGCAGGCCCCGCATCCTATGCACAGATTCAGGTCGATGAGGGTCACCAGTTCACTGGTCTCGTCCTTCACTCCCATGGCCCGGGCTTTTGCAGGCAGGGCCAGTGCGGCCGAACCGAGCCCCAGGGATTTCAAAAAATTTCGTCTGCTGATCGTCATTGTATTCTGTATTCTCCTGTCCATCGAGGTAGGGCGGGCCGCGGGTTTTCAGCAGCCTCGACATGGGGTATTCGTCCTGATGGGTGATGTGTTGAACCTCTCATGCCATATCCTGATATCGAGCGCATTGTCCCAGGACAACGGAGGAAGATGTGACCCTGACAGACGATCTCGCTTCTGTTCCCCTGTTTCAGAGTTTGACACCCGAGCAACTCGCACAGGTTGCTTCGATTTCGACCCGGCGGCGTTTCCCATCGGGTGAGGGGATCGTCCGGCAGTCCGATCCTGCCCGTTTTGTCTTTGTGGTCCTCTCGGGCCGGGTCAAAATGCACAAGATCTCTTTTGAGGGTCGGGAGCAGACTTTGTACATCTTCGGGCCGGGCGACCCCTTCTGCCTGCGCTCGGCCTTCCAGGGGGAACCTTTCCCCGCAGATGTCTCAGCGCTGGATGAGAGTGAAATTCTTCTGATCCGGGGGGACGAATTGAAAAACATGGCCAGGCAGGACCCGGATCTCATGTTCAACATGCTCATGGTCCTTTCCAGCCGGCTCAACGAGTCCATGCGCATGGTCGAGGACCTCTCCCTCAAAGGTGTGCCGCAACGGCTGGCGTCTTTTCTGCTTCATTCCGCAGCCCTGAAGTGCGCAGGAAACGAGTCAGAGATCTTTGAACTCTGCATCACCCACCGGGAACTCGCCAAGATTCTCGGCACCACACCTGCCACCCTGAGCCGGGTGATCACAAAACTCAATGAGGATGGCATCATCCGTTCCCAGGGCCGCACCATCGCGATCATCGACCGCCAGGCCCTTGTCCGGCTG
>JBKHAV010000106.1:0-8716 GCA_046542715.1 Desulfovibrionales bacterium | reverse complement strand
AGGGTCTTCTGGAATTCGTAAAATTCCGGTGACTGGCCCAGGGACTCGGCATAAATCCGCGTGGCTTCGGCGTCCCCTTCACCCTGGATGGCAGCCGCCTGACGGTTGGCTTCGGCCAGAATCACGGCCCGCTGCCGATCGGCACTGGAACGGATGTTGGCCGCCTTTTCCTCACCCTGGGACCGGTAGGTTTTGGCTTCCCGCTCCCGTTCGGCGATCATTCGATTGAACACCGCCTTCTGGGTTTCCACGGGCAGGTCGGTGCGTTTGATCCGCACGTCAATGACCTCGATACCGTACTCCTTGACCAGTTCGTTGCTCTTCTTGGTGACCTCTTCCATGATTTCGCTCCGTTCCGTGGTCACCACCTCGGTGAGCGTATGCTGCCCGAGAAGAACCCGAAGTTCCGCATAGATGATGTCGTCAAGCCTGGCCTGGCCCATGTTCAACGTTCGGAGCGTGGTGTAGAACTGCAGCGGATCAACAATCCTCCATTTCGAGTAGTTGTCCACCATCATGTTCTTCTTGTCGCTGGTCAGGATCTCAGCCGGACGAGAGTCGTAGTCCAAAATCCGGGAGTCAAAAAAGATCACGTTCTGAATAAAGGGAATTTTGAAGTGCAGACCCGGACCCAAAGTCCTGTCCTGGGGCTTTCCAAGCTGCAGGACCAGGGCCCGCTCGGTCTCGTCGACCCGGAAGGCCGACTGGGTCGCGAGCAGCCCTACCAGCAGGATGATGATTCCCACAATGGGAAGAGAGAGTTGTCGTTTTGTCATTTATTTTGCCTCCCCTGCCTGGGCGCTGGTGCGCGGGGTCATTCTGTTCAGAGGCAGATACGGCACCATCTGATTCAGAGCCTGGTCCGCAATGATGGTCTTTTCAAGGTTCGGATCGCGCAGGATCTCCTCCATGGTTTCCAGGTACATCCGCTTTTCCGTGACGTCCTTGGCCTTGTTGTATTCCGCAAGAACGGACAGGAACTTGGCGGATTCACCCTGGGCCCGCCTGATCTGCGTCTCTTTGTATCCTTCGGCCCTGTTGACGATCACCGCCGCTTCACCGCGGGCCTTGGGGATGATGTCGTTCCGATACGCCTCGGCCTGGTTCTGGAACCGGACCGCGTCCTCTCTGGACCGGACCACGTCCCGGAAGGAATCCACCACCTCGGTGGGGGGTTGGACGTCCTGCAACTGGACCGCAAGGATCTGAATGCCGGACTCGTACCGGTCCATGATGCTTTGCATCATCTCCCGGGTCGCATCCTGGATTGCGGGTTTGCCGTCGGTGAGGGCAGAATCGAGCTTGGTATAGCCGATCACTTCGCGCATGGCGGTTTCCGCTGCCCCTTTGATGGTCCGTTCCGGCTGCTGAATCTTGAACAGATAGTTGGCCGGATCGCTGATCCGGTACTGGACGATGAACTGGACGTTCACGATGTTTTCATCCCCGGTCAGCATGTGGGCCTCTTCCGGTACAACGCGGTACTGGGGTTCGGAGCCGTATGTCGCCTTGGACATGGTCCGATACCCGATTTCCAGCCGCTGGACCTGGGTCACTTTCGGGGTTTGCACGCTTTCCACTGGAAAGGGCATGTGGAAATGCGGTCCCGGACTGGTGATCCGGTTGAGGGCTCCGAACCGCTGGACCACGCCCACCTCGTCAGGAGCCACGATGTAAATGCCGCTGGCAAACCAGATGAGGAGCACGACAAGGATGATAATCTTGCCGCCAGGGAGTTTGAAGTCCTTGAATTTCTTGAATTTTTCACTGAATTCTGAAAAATCCGGCGGAGACGGATTTCTGTTCCCTCCCCCCTGCCTCTGCCTCTTTTCCTGGAGCTTGTCCCAATCCCAATTCATGATATCCCTTGTGTTATTTGTTTTTTGAGCTGTTGATTGGATTTGGAAAGTCGATTGAATTGTGTTGCTGTTGATTGGCTCGGAATGTAGACATCTCCCCTGCATTGTCAAGAAAAACACGACGGGATGAGATTGACCTGGCCGGACATTCGTTTAAAATTCCGGACTGTTCCAGTATTGCTCCAGAGACGCACTCATGCCTGCAAAATAAGGGGGAAGAATGAAGGAAGTTCGAGAGGAGATTTTCAGGGCTTATGACATCCGCGGCATCGTCGACCATGACTTCGACTCCGAATGGGTGGAGCGCTTCGGACAGGCCTGCGGTACCTATTTCCTGGAAAAAGGCATGAGCCAGGCAGTGGTGGGTCACGACTGCAGGCACAGCTCCCCCGAGTACCAGCAGCGTCTCACACGAGGGCTGACCCGCGCCGGGATCGACGTGGTCTGCTTGAACATGGTTCCCACACCGGTTTTCTACTTTGCCGTCAAAAACCTCGGCCGCAGAGCCGGAGTCATGATCACCGCCAGCCACAACCCCTCGGAATTCAACGGGTTCAAGGTCTGGTCCGGGGAATCCACAATCCACACCACCGAGATTCAGCGGTTGTACCGGATCATGGCCGATGGAAATCTCGTGCGGGGCCGCGGCCTGGCCAGCGAAGTTGACATCGTGCCCACCTATCTGGAGGAACTCGCTTCACAGACCAGCCTCGCCAAAAAAATCCGGGTCGTGGTTGACGGCGGCAACGGGGCTGCCGGACTTGTGTGCGCAGAACTTCTTCGGCGCATCGGGGCCGAGGTTATCCCTATTTATTGCGAACCGGACGGAAACTTCCCCAACCACCATCCCGACCCCACCGTGGAAAAATATATCACCGACCTCATGGAGCGGGTCCGGACCGAGAAGGCCCACTTCGGCGTAGGGCTCGACGGCGACGGCGACAGGATCGGCGTCGTAGACGAACAGGGGCGGATCATCTACGGTGACCAGCTGCTTGCCATCTATGCCAGGGAAGTGCTCAAGGATCATCCCGGAGCCCCGATCATCGGTGAGGTCAAATGCTCGCACCTGATGTTCAAGGACATCGAACAACACGGCGGGACACCCGTGATGTACAAGACCGGTCACTCCCTGATCAAATCCAAGATGAAAGAGACCGGCAGTCCACTGGCCGGTGAGATGAGCGGCCACATGTTCTTTGCCGATCGGTTCTATGGGTTTGACGATGCCGCCTATGCCGCCCAGCGGCTGGCCGAAATCGCGGCATCCCGGCCCGAACTCCCCCTGAGCCGATACCTCGAGGACTGGCCTGCCACCCACAACACTCCGGAAATCCGCATGGAATGTCCGGAATCCATAAAATTTGAAGTGGTTCGAAAGGCCCAGGAATATTTCAAGGAAAACTACGCCATCAACGATGTGGACGGCGTGCGGATCACCTTTGCGGACGGCTGGGGGCTGTTGCGGGCCTCAAATACCCAGCCCGTCCTGGTTCTTCGCTTTGAAGCCGAATCCCGGGAGCGGCTTGAAGAGATCCGTTCCATCATCGAGGATCCGCTCAAGGGCTGGATTGCGGAACTCTCATAGCCCGGACCCGAAATAGAGAACAGGCAAGCCACGTTGCCTTGACCTCCTGAAACCAGTCAGATCGGTTGCGCCCGCGACAAACTCGACGTGGGGGCGAGTCAGGGGACCAGGCGCGCACTTGAAACCTGCAGGTTGGCACGGCAGGAAAACGCAGAAGGGAAATCACGATGCGCTTCAGCTCTTCGTCTCAAGACAGCAGCCCGGTGGTCAGAATCATCAAATTCCTCACCATGGCAGGGCTCTTTGCGGCCGTTGTGATTCTTTTCTGGAAACATTACGAACGCAGCTTGGACCGGATCGTCGCCCGGTCCGACCAGCCCCCTGCTGATATGTCTTCCCTTGCGGCCGAACGAAAAAAAACTGTCGAGGACGCCATCGCCAGGATCAAGGGGCAATACGGGGTGGAAGTGAACGTCAATGTGAGCACCGGTGAGCTCCTGATTCCGGACACAGGAGGAAACACCGTGTTCGTCGGCATCCTCCCGAATCGACAGACTGCAGTCGTTATTCTGCCTCCCCTGGTGGAACGCTCTGTGGGCAGGCAGTTCGCCGCATACTTGAAATACGATCATTTCAAAGAGTACTGGGACATGCCCAACGGCTGGGAAAAGGGCCTCGAAGACGGCCTCATTCTGCTCTGGAACACGTTGCGACAAAATGGAGAACACGGTGCCGGAACCACGGGGTAAAAAAACGATCACGATTTACACGGATGGGTCCTGCCTGGGCAATCCCGGGCCTGGGGGATGGGCAGCCGTTCTGCTGTACAACGACCACCGGAAGGAAATTGCCGGAGGCCGCAAGCTGACCACGAACAACCGCATGGAGATGATGGCCGTCATCAAGGCTCTGGAGAGTTTGAAGCAGCCCTGCATGGTCAATCTCTACACGGATTCCCGGTACCTGCATGATGCTGTGGAAAAAAACTGGATCGGATCGTGGATCAAGAAAGGGTGGAAAACCGCGGCAAAAAAGCCTGTCAAGAATCAGGACCTCTGGAAGCGGCTCATCCCCCTGCTCGACCGTCACACTCTTCGCTTCCACTGGGTCAAGGCCCACAACAACGACCCTGAAAACGAACGGTGTGACATTCTCGCCAAAGGGGAAGCCATCCGCCCCGACCTCCCCGAGGATACAGGGTACACGCTGTAGGCCAGGTTCAAGACGACGTGATCGGGCAGACCATGCTTTCATGAACCTGGATCTTCCAATGAAAAAACCCCTCCGGACGCGAAGGGGTTTTTTCATTGGAGGAGAAACGGTTCTACTTCAATCCCAGGGCCTCGTTCAGGTACTCGAAATCGAGGTTGGAGCTGACGAGCTGGGCGCCCTGCTGGATCTTGATCACGTCCCGCAGCTTGTGCCTGGAGAGTATTGCCTCCATTTTCTTGGCCACCGTGAAGGTGTCGTCCCGGACCACCACGATGGGAACCTCCAGAACCTCGGCCCTGGTGAGAATGATGTCGTTGGGGTAGAGATTTCCGGTCAGGACCAGGCATTGGCAGCTGCCCTCCAAGGCCACGAGCTGTACATCGGAGCGGTCCCCGCCCACGATGACTGCGGAGTTCTTGCTCTTTTTGAAGTGGGTCATGAAGTTTTCCACCTGCATGGTGCCGATGAGAAAATTCTCCACGATCCGGTTGGACTTGCCCTGGGCGGCTATGATCTTCCCCCCGAGCCGCTCAGCAAGGGAACTGACCTTGATGGCCCCCATGAGGGGATCCCGTGGAATGACGCCCAGGACTTTGACCCCTTTGCGCTCCAGAAACGGCACGAGCATAGTGTTCAACTCGTCCATGAACTCCACCGGGATATCGTTCAAAATGGTGCCGACCATTCCATCGCCCATGGTTTCCTTCAGCACCACCAGGTAATCGTAATTGAGTTCCTTCTGGAACCTGTCGATGACCACCGCCTTGATCCCGAGTTCCTTGACCACAGCCACACCGTCGACATTGCAGTACTTGCCCGAGTACATGCTGCCCGACCCGGCAACGAGCATGATGTCCTTGTCCTTGCTGAGGGCATCATAGCTCGACTTGATGCTGGGCATGAGATCATCACATTTCCCGCTGAACGCCTCGACCTTGAAATCCTGATTCACGACCACGGGCGTCACCAGGGAGGGATCGGCATGGATTCCCAGCACGTCCTGGACAAAGAAGGCATCTTCGTCACCGAGCTTTCCGTCTGTTTCCCTGGGCAGAGCGCCTACAGGCTTCATGTACCCGAGGTTGTACCCCAGCTTCTGATATTTGAGCCCCAGCCCCATGGCGATCATATTCTTACCGGAGTATCCGGACGTCGCGCCCACATAGATCCCTACCATAGTGTCCTCCTCTCCTTGAATGTGAATAACCCCAACTCCGGCATGTGCGCTTTTCCCTTATGCATGATTTTTAAAGAAATCACCTGCAAATCATGTCAGTGTCAAGCGGACATCCGCAACCAGCGCACCCTTTGGACCGACCAGAACCGGATTGAACTCCGCCTCGTAGATTTCAGGGAAGTCCAGGGCCAGCTGTGCCATGGTCAAAATGATGTCCTCTATGGCCTTTAAATCCACCGGGTCCTCGCCCCGTACCCCCTGGAGCAGATGAAACGAACGGATTTCCCGGATCATTTCGTACGCGTCGCTCAGCGACAGCGGTGCCAGCCTGAACGAGATGTCTTTGAGAATTTCGACGTAAATCCCTCCCAGACCGAACATGATCAGGGGACCGAACTGCGGATCACGCTTGAACCCCACGATGATCTCCTTGGACCCCTTGGGAGCCATCTGCTGCACCAGACAGCCGGAGATAAAGGCATCTTTCTGCAGTCGCTGGGCCCGGGAGGTGATATCCAGAAAAGCGTGCTGAACTTCTTCCGGGGTGGCAAGCCCCACCTTCACCCCGCCCACATCGCTTTTGTGCGAAATCTGCGGAGACGCGATCTTGAGCACCACTGGAAATCCCAGTCGTTTTGCCGCCTTGACCGCCTCCTGACTCGTTCTGGCCAACGTGGTTTCCGGCACTGGAAGCTCGTAGGCCTTGAGCAGACCCTGGGCCTGAAATTCCACGATCTCGCTTCGCCCCTGAGCTTTGGCCTGCTGTATGATCTTCTCCGCCTTGGGCTTGTCCCTGCGATAGCAGACCTGCACCGGAAAGGGGCGGGTCTTCCACTGATGGTACAGGGCCATGGCCTCGATGCTGCGGATGGCCGGTTCCGGGAAGGAATAGCAGGGAATCCCGGCGTCCCGGAGAAGCTCCTGGCCTACTGCCACACGCTTCTTGCCCATGAAACAGGCGAACATCGGCTTTTCCGTCGTTCCGGCCACCTCGATAATGGCCCTGGCAGTCTCCTCGATTTCCACACTTCCGGTGGGCGTGAGCAGGACGAGGACCACGCTGACATGAGGGTCCCGGACCACCACCTCGAGGGTCTTTTTGTACCGCTCGGCATTGGCGTCGCCGATGATGTCCACCGGATTGTAGAAGGAAGCATAGGTCGGCAGAAACTTTTTGAGTTCCTCAACAGTCGATGCCGTCAGGCTGGCCATGAACAGTTTGGATTTTTCGCATGCGTCCGCCGCAAGGATCCCAGGGCCTCCGGAGTTGGTCACAATGGCCAGGTTCGACCCCTTGGGCAGCGGTTGGGCGGAAAAGGCATCCGCCAGATGAAAGAGCATGTTCAGATCGTTGACCCGGATAATGCCGCTTTGGCGGATCGCGGCCTGATAGGCCTGTTCCGATCCGGCCATGGCCCCGGTGTGGGAGGATGCCGCCTTGGCGCCTGCAGCCGTGGTGCCGGACTTGATCATGATCACGGGCTTGTTCCGGGTCACCTCCTGGGAGACCCGGACGAACTCCTGCCCATGCTCCACCCCTTCGATATATCCAAGGATGACCTTGGTTTCAGTGTCCTGGCCCAGGTACCGGAGCATGCTGGACTCGTTGAGCACCGCCTTGTTGCCCAGGCTCACGAACTTGGAAAATCCGATGCTCTCCCCCAGGGCCCAGTCCAGGATGGCCACGCACAACGCGCCGGACTGGGAAAAAAAACCAATGCTTCCTTTGTACGGCTGGCCCGCTGCAAAGGATGCGTTGACCCGGGAACCGGTATCGATCAGTCCCAGACAGTTCGGTCCCAGAAGAGCGATGGAGTGCTCGGCCGCAATGGACTTGATTTCCTCCTCCAGATAATATCCTTTGCCGCCGACTTCCTTGAACCCGGCCGAAATCACGATCACGGCTTTGGTGCCGATCCCGGCCAGATCCTTCAGGGAAGGGACCACAAACGTTCTGGGCAGACAGATGACGGCAAGGTCCAGTCCTTGGGGCAGGTCTGCTACGGAGGTCACAACCGGAATCCCGAGGATTTCTCCACCTTTCGGATTGACCGGATGAATATCTCCCTGATACCCACCCCCCAAAAGATTGGCCAGAACCTGGTTCCCGATTTTTTCAGGGCTGGATGAGGCTCCGAGTACGGCGATTCGCTTCGGGGCGAACAAAGGACCTAAATCGATTTCAGATTGCATAGATAATCCCATGAATGCTCACAATGAAACCACCACAGATCTTCAAGATCTTATCAAGTACAAGTTTGCGCAAGTCAAGTTGCTTACACAGGCATTGACGCATAGCTCCTTCGCCAATGAACGGCAAGAGGGGGAACACAATGAACGGCTTGAATTTCTTGGGGATGCCATCCTCGATCTCTATGTCAGCCGGGAACTTTTTTTCCGCTTTCCGGACGTCGACGAGGGCAAGCTGACCCGGCTTAGGGCCGGGCTGGTCAACGCTCCGACCCTGGCTGAGCTTGCCCGGGGTCTTCGTCTCGGAGACTATCTGTATCTGGGAAAAGGAGAGGAAAGCCAGGGGGGAAGAGAACGGGATTCTCTGCTCGCAGATTCCCTGGAAGCCCTGATCGGCGCGATCTATCTGGACGGGGGGTATGAAGCCGCCGCCGGATTCATGGCATCATTGTATCAGGATATGTGGCCCCAAAAGCCGGAAGTCCCGATCTTCAAGGACTACAAGACCCGCCTCCAGGAGTTCATGCAAAAAGAATATCAGGACCGGCCCGTGTACACCCTGCTGGAGAGCACCGGCCCGGAGCACGCCAAGGTGTACCGGATCCGTGTCGATCTGCCCGGGGAACAGTTTGTCACCGCCGAATCCTCCAGCCTGAAAAAGGCGGAACAGGCCGCGGCCAGAAAGGGGCTGCTCCTGCTGGAATCTTCAGTTCGCTCCTGATACCGCATCTCACCCGGGGGAGGGTGCCC
>JBKHAV010000105.1:0-8959 GCA_046542715.1 Desulfovibrionales bacterium | reverse complement strand
GATCGGGCAATCCATCTTCGACGCCCCACCGCAGAAAAACATAGATCACCCGGACAAGCCGTGTGATGACAATTTCTATTTCCGTCATTGCCCGACTTGATCGGGCAATCCATCTTCGACGTCTTCGGCAGAAAGGCATGGATCACCCGGACAAGCCGTGTGATAACAGACAGGAACACCTGACTTTTCTTTCATCCCATTATCCTTCTCCTTCATCCATCTCTTCATGCTCACGAGTTGTCTTTTTTCAGGGAAAAACGCACACTCCTGGCCATGTACAACATGATGAAACCGGCAGTCTCGCGGAAATGGCTTCTGGCCACCGCCGGCCTGATCTGGAGTGTGATCGGAGCTCTTCTCTGCCGGTTGGCCCTTGGCTGGCTCGCCGCACTGTCGTCTCCCGGCGGAGTGGCCCTGGCCGGGCTCGGTATCCTCTTCGCCGTGGCCGTCTACCGTTTCGGCTTTTCCCGGATCGCCGCAAAAAACATCGAACGGATCTCCGCTCTGTGTGAGCCGGTCTGCTTTTTTGCCTTCCAGGCCTGGCGCAGCTATCTTTTGATTCTGGTAATGGTCCTTCTTGGGTATTTTCTCCGCCACTCCGCCTTCCCCAAACCCTGGCTCGCAGTGCTTTATCTCACCATCGGCGGCGGCCTTTTCCTCTCCAGTTTCCGGTACTACGCTTCCCTGCTGCACCGTTGATGCACATCGCTGATTTCCCATTGGAGCACCCACCCGGAGTTCTCCTGTGATAATCCTGAGTCCGACATGTTTTTTGCAAGGAGGGGACGACCCCGGCTCTACGGGCAGAACTGCCGTGGGTTTACCGTGACCAGAGATGGCTCAAAGTGTCAGAAACGCGCAACACCCTGCCCGAATTGGTCCACTTCTACCAACCGAGTCGTTATATGAAATATGCCAAGAAAGTCGTTCTCGTTTCCCGCACCTGCTATGAAGATTCGCATGCATCGTCTCTCCTGGACATGATAAAGCAGGGCGTACAGCTCTTCTGCGTTACAGGCGAATATTGCGACGCCTGGGAGGAAGCCATGGACTGGATGTGCATCGACCCTGAAGTCGAACTCGGGTTCGTGGTTACCTCCCGCCATCCCGGTGAAGACGTGGAGGAGGTCATGGCGTTTGCCAGGGAATGGAAAAAGGAGGAAATCGGGGAGGATGTGACCTTGTTGGAAATCTGAAACATTCAAAAGGGAATCGTCGGCATGCAAGTCAGGGCATGACAGAGAAGAGAAATCCTGCCTTTCTCCTCACTCATTCCCCAAATTCGTCAATTTGCGAATTCCTTTATCCGTCAATTCGCCAATCCCGCCTGGACCGTGGCAAGCAAGCCGTGTGATGACAGACAGGTGAACTTCTCTTCATCCCGGACGTCGCCGGGGTTGACCGGAAGACCCGGGGGACGTATCCATCCTGATTTTGCGCCAGGGCTCGAGAGGGCCTGAAACGTCCGGCATCTGCCGGGTCCTGGTTCCATCTCCTACGCATTTGCTGGAGGTCTTTTGTGAAAAGGCTTGAATGTTCCGAGGTCCCCTTCACCTGTCCATTCGATCTGGAAGCCTATATGATGCTTTCCCAGACAAAACGCATTACCGGGGAGCTTGCGCAGCGGGTCGGAACCGCCTGGGATCGCTGGCGGACATACCTGAAGGCCTTTCGCCTCGGGAATCGCAAAGGCTACGTGCTGGTCTATTTCGAGAGCAATGTGGAGGATGAGGTGGACGAGGTCTGGGAACGATCCCCGTCAGAAGGGTTCGAGCTGCAGTGCGTTGCCCAGACCATGATCATGCTGACCATGGGCGAAGTCCTGCCCGAACTGTCCCGGACAAAGTGTGCCCCGGTTCCGGAACCCAACAAGATCCTGAAACGGTCCCTCGAGCCCCTGGGACTGGCCTTTGACAAGACCGGCGGCCTGAACGTCAAGTACGGGGTCATCACCGCCGTCCCGCTCAAACAAGGCTGCGAAGCCTGCTATCTCAAGGAATCCTGCCCCAAAAAAACCTTGAGCCAGGAGTATCTCAAGATTGGATGAAGAAAGAAGGAAGATGAAGGGACCAAAGGGACATCAGGGACCAAAGGTTTTTCCCTCCTGCCTTCAGCTTTCAGCTTTGAGCTTTCAGCTTTGAGCTTCTTCTCCCCCGCTAGCCGCTCGCCGCTCGCCGCTTGCCGTTCTTACTCCCCAAACCCCTGCCGTTCCAGATGCCGGGCCAGTCCTCCCAGTTTTTTGGGGGTGTATCCCAATGCCTGGGTCCAGACCGTGTCGGATTCCATGCACAGATACAGCTGCCGGTCGAGCCCGCCCTGTTGCAGCGCCCTGGCAAGAAAGGAAAACTGCTCCACGCGCAGGGAGCGCAGCAGCCGCATTTTCCCGTCCAGGCCGGATATGAATTCATTGTAAATATAGCGCGCCTGAGGATGGTTCTCCTTGATCACCCGCTTCAGGTCCGGCATGCAGCGGAACGATCCCATGCTCACATAGGCGATCTGCTCCGGCCGAAGGTGGTCGAAGATCATGGTCGCGGTGCGGGCGTACTCTTTCTGCCATCCAGGAAAATGGATCATGGGGTCGAAATGCAGGCAGACCCGAAACCCTGCCTGGGCGCAGGTTTGAGCCGCCCGAAGGCGCTCCTCCAGGGTCGCGCTTCCCCCCTCCTCCTGGTTTTGCACTGTTGGAGCGTTCATGGACCATGCCGGCAAAACCCGGTCCGGCCTCCTGACCGCGTCCATCCAGGAGAGGTCCACCACCTTGGATTTGAGCTCCAGGCAGACATTTTCAAATCCGCCGAGAAAGGCCACGAGGTCACGGGAAAACCCGGTGAGCGGTTCCAGGACCAGGGAATCGGTGAATTCCCCGGTGCCCACCCGGAATCGTTTTCCCGGGACTTTGGAAAACGCGGTCTCCAGCTCCTTGAAAAGCGAGTCCTGATTGGCCCAGACCTTGAGTACCCGGTCCTGGAAGTAGGCCTGCAGAATGCAATAGGAACATGACAGCGGGCAGTTCTCGCCGATATGCACGATCCGGTAGCCGCAGCAGCGGTACTCGGATGTTCCTGGGCAGGGCTTCAAAAACCTGCCCTTGTAGTTCTTGAGGTAGAGAACGGTTTCTCCGGTGTCTTCAAGCGGCCCTTCAGGCTTGACGCTCCAGTCCAGGTGGGAAAGCCGCTTCCTGACCCGGGCGGCCAGAGGGGAGCTTTGGACGGTCTCGTCCACCACCACCCTGGAGATTCCCCGGAGGTGGGCCGGCAACACAGTGCCTGTGGTCGCGGTGTGTGTTTTCATTCCAGCCCGGCCCGTCTCATGTGCTCTGGTCCTTGAAAAGCGGGTCTGCACCGCCGCTTTCAACAAACCTTTCCAGTTTTTTGACTGCCTCTTCCAGCCCGTCACGATGGGAGACGGTCAGCCGAAATTCCACCCTTTCCGTTTCGAAATTATCAGGCTGAAGCACGGTCCAGCCTGTTTGCGCCAAGACCTGCCGGGAAGCATGCTGAAAGTTGTCCTCCAGCCTGGACAGTTGCGAAAACCTCGACTTGCGGACCCCTTTCAACAGTCTAAAAATCGTATCTTTGGGTGAGAGTTCCGGGACAAGATGGGTCTTCAAGGCCAGGTTGTCCACCACCGCATCCACAGGAACCTGGTCCCGTTTTCCAATTTCCGTAAGCCAGGTCAAGAAATGCAATGCGTTGCCCCGGGACCATTTGACCCCTTTGAAAAATGGAAAAACAGCATCCCGTTCCTCCGACCCCATGCAACAGAGGTACGAAGCCGCTGCCAGGGGGATGTTCTCCACCTCGAGGAGCTGATCCCAGTCCTTGGGCAGTGTGAGCCACTCACCAAGAAACCGGGCCTGTCTGGAGCGGGGTTCCACCCCCAGCAGGGTCAAAACCCGGTCGTAACCCTCCGGTTCCACGTCAATGGCGCAGAAGAAGCGCAGAGCCCGGACCCGCATTCCATCGTCCACTGCCCTCCCCCAGTTGGAGAGCAGGTACGCGATCCCCAACTGCGCTGGACCGGTGGGATCCGCCAGCACAGCTCTGACCGGCAAATTCAGCCGGGCAAGCCCCATGACCCGCCTGCTCCCTGCCACGAGCAGGTTTCGTCCATCCTGCCGGACCACGAGAACCGGCTCGATTTGTCCCTCCCGGCCGAGAGATTCGAGAAACGCCCGGTCCGGTTCACCTCCCCAAAACAGCCATGGCCCCGAACAGTCAATGGCCTGCGGTTCCAGCAGCAGAAGATTTTTTTCAGAACCGTGCATCGCTGCTCCCCCGCCGGCTGGTTGCGCCTTGACAAGTTTTCATACCTCTCCCTATAGGACTAAATCTTTGTAACTTGAACGTAATAGTACTATGATCCGCCTTTCATCCGGACACAAACCATACAATCAGAATGCAAGGGAGTGTAAGGAATGCAGGATGTATTGAACAAACAGAGAACGTACGCTCTGGTCGGCCACGGCGGAACCGGAAAGACCTCACTGGCTGAAATGATCCTCTTTCGATCCGGGGCGATCAACCGCCTGGGCAGGATCGAGGAGGGCACCACCACCCTGGATTACGAGCCCGAGGAGATCAAACGCCGAGGCAGCATTCAGCCTGGAGTGGCCCAGTACACGTGGAAGAAAAACACCCATTTCCTTATCGACACTCCCGGCGACAACAATTTTACCGGCGATATCTCCTATCTGCTGACCGCGGCTGACGGTGTGGTCTTTGTTATCGACGCCATCGACGGGGTCAAGCCCCTGACCAAGAAATTATGGGGGGAGGTGACCAAAAACTCCCTGCCCGCGGTTGTTTTCATCAACAAGATGGATCGTGAGCGGGCTGATTTTTCCATGGCCTATTCCGGATTGTCCGACATTCTCGGCATCAAGCCGGTGCTCTTGTACATGCCCATCGGGGCTGAAGCGGACTTTACGGGCCTGGTGGACATCCTGGGCGAAAAAGCCCTCTTTTTCAACGACAAGGGCGAAGTCTCTGAAGGACCGATTCCCGATGCGATGCAGGAC
This sequence comes from Desulfovibrionales bacterium, assembly GCA_046542715.1. Lineage (GTDB taxonomy): Bacteria > Desulfobacterota > Desulfovibrionia > Desulfovibrionales > JBKHAV01 > JBKHAV01. The sequence continues at coordinate 3,936 of JBKHAV010000105.1, read as the reverse complement.
GAAGTGGCTGCGCTCCGTGAGACCACCATCGAAAATATCGCGGAAAGCGAAGACGACCTCATGGAGAAATATCTCGAGGAAGGGACCCTCACCGAGGAGGAGATCAAAAAGGGACTGCGGTCAGGCATTCTGAGCGGCGAAATCGTCCCTGTCTGTGTAGGTTCCGCACTGACCAACAAAGGCGGTGCCGAGCTTCTGGATGCTGTTCAAAACCTCCTGCCCTCCCCTCTCGAGCACGCTCCCTGGGTGGGGACTGATGGTTCTTCCCGCAGCTCCAGCCTGGACGAGCCTGTGACCTGCTTCACGTTCAAGACCATGGCCGACCCCTTTGCCGGCCACTTGAGCATCATGCGTGTGCTTTCAGGAGTGCTCTCCCCGGATTCCATGCTCCTGAACGTCAACAGGGATGCCAAGGAAAAATTCGGACAGATTCTGTTTCTGGAAGGCAAGAAGCAGACCCCGGCCAAGGGCGATGTGGGGCCCGGCGCCATCATTGCCGTGGCCAAACTCAAGAACACCCATACCGGCGACACCCTGTGCAACGAAAAACAGCCCTTCACTCTAGAAACGCCGGTCCTCCCCCCGACCCTGCTCTCCTATGCCCTGGCCCCGGCCGAAAAAGGGGAGGAGGACAAGGTCTTTTCCGCGGTGAGCCGACTTCTGGACGAGGACATCAACCTGAAGCTGGAGCGCAAAGAAGAGACCGGCGACATGCTGCTTTCCGGCATGGGCCAGCTGCACATCGAGACCTCTGTGGAACGGGCCAAGCGCCGCTACAAGGTCGATATCCTGCTCAAGACCCCCAAGGTCCCCTACAGGGAGACCATCAAGGGCAGGGCCGAGGTCCAGGGACGGTACAAAAAACAGACCGGCGGCCGCGGACAGTTCGGCGACTGCTGGATCAAACTGGAGCCGCTGCCCCGGGGAAGCGGCTACGAATTCGTGGACGCCATTGTGGGCGGCTCCATCCCGAGGCAGTATATCCCTGCCGTGGACAAGGGCATCCAGGAGGCCGCGGCCAGGGGGCTTGTCACCGGCAACCCGGTTGTCGACTTCAAGGTCACCCTGTACGACGGCTCCTACCACTCCGTGGACTCCTCGGAAATGGCATTCAAGGTGGCCGGCTCCATGGCGTTCAAAAAGGCGGCCGAGCAGACCGGGGTGGCGTTGCTCGAGCCGGTCATGCTGATGACCATCTCGGTGCCTGATGAGAGCATGGGCGATGTGATTGGAGACATTTCCAGCCGCCGCGGCAAGGTCCTCGGCTCCGACTCCCAGGGGGGAATCACGGAAATCAAGGTCCACGTGCCCATGTCCGAGGTCCTCAAATACGCTCCTGACCTGCGCTCCATGACCGGCGGCCAGGGGACGTTCACCATGGAATTCGATCACTATGAGGAAGCCCCGCCCCAGGTGGCTGAAAAGATCATCGAGGAAAGCAAGGCCGCGGAGGAGTAGGCAAGAGCATTCGCCATCCGCTGTAATCGGAAAAAAGCCCCTTCACTCGTGAAGGGGCTTTTTTTGTAATCCAGGGGTGTTAGGCGCAAGGACGAATGTTCGCCTTGTCCTTGCGGATGTTTTGGGATAGCAAAAGGACAATTTTGGAAAAATGAAACCACACAGTAGTCTATATGAACGAAGCAGAGAATTGGATACGGCTCACCCCCCTGGGCGGTCTCGGGGAAATCGGCATGAACTGCATGCTCCTGGAGTCACCGGACTCTCTGGTGGTCATCGACTGCGGGCTGATGTTCCCTGAAGATTTTCACCGCGGCGTGGATATCGTCATTCCCAAATTTGATTATATTCTCGAACGCCGGGACAAACTCAAGGGCATCGTCATCACCCATGGCCACGAGGACCATATCGGGGCCCTGCCATGGCTCATGCCCTTTGTGGATGTGCCCGTCTACAGTTCCAGATTCACGCTGGCCCTGATCGGCAACAAAATGGCCGAGCACAATCTCACCAGCTACGTCACCCTCGAACCCGTTGATTCGGAAACCACCCTTTCCCTTGGTGAATTCACGTTTCGCTTCTTCCCGGTCTGCCACTCCATCATCCAGGGGTTCGGGCTCGGCATCGAGACCCCCCTGGGCAAAATCGTGCATACCGGTGACTTCAAGATCGACCGCAATCCCTTGAACGGCCATTTCACGGACATGGACGCCTTTGCAAAATTTTCCGAAGGCGGCGTGACCCTGCTGCTTTCCGATTCCACCAATGTGGAGCGAGACGGTCATGCCCTGACCGAACGGGAGATCAGGGACGCCCTGGAAAAAATCTTCACCACGGCCACCGGCCGGATCCTGGTAACCCTTTTTTCGAGCCACATCCAGCGGATGCAGGAAATTTTCGATCTGGCCGCAGCAAACAACCGCAAGGTGGCCATCAGCGGCCGCAGCCTCCAAAAAAACGTCGAGCTTGCCCGGGAACTCGGGTTTTTGAATTTTTCCGACACCACCTACACCTCCCCGGAGCACCTCCCCCGGTACAAGGACCACGAGATCGTACTCCTGGTGACCGGATCCCAGGGCGAACCGCTCTCGGCCCTGAGCCGGCTCGCCAGCGGCGACCACCGCCAGCTCAGGATCCACCGCGGGGATACGGTGCTCATGTCGTCGCGGTTCATTCCGGGGAACACCAAGGCCATCACCAAGGTGATCAACAATCTGTACCGGTTGGGCGCGGAAGTGCTCTACGAGCGGGTCCGGGCCATCCATGCCTCCGGTCATGCCCACAGGGATGAACTCTCCACCATGCTGGACGCGGTCAAGCCCAAGTTTTTCATCCCGGTGCACGGCGAGTACCGGCACCTTTTCAAGCACGTCAACCTGGCCCGGGAATGCGGCGTGGCCCCGGAACGGGCCGTGATCATCGAAGACGGCCAGCCCATCACCTTCTTCCCGGGATCCATCCGGCTCGAGGACAAGATTTCCTGCGACCAGGTCCTGGTGGACGGCAAGGGCGTGGGCGACGTGGGCGAAACCGTTCTCAAGGAGCGCCAGCTCCTTGGCGAGGAGGGGCTGGTGATCGTGACCCTGGCCATCAATGCCGCCAGCGGCGAAATCATTTCAGGGCCGGAGATCACCTCCAAGGGGTTTGTCTTTGAACAGCAATACTCCCATGTCCTCGAGGACGCCAAATGCATCATCCTGGATATCCATGAAAACGTCCGCCCCGGCGACACCGGCAAGCTCAAGGACAGAATCCGCTCATCCTTGCGCCGCTTCTTCCGAAAAGTCCTGGAACGCGACCCCATCGTGGTCCCGGTGGTCATCGCGTTCTGAACCGAGTGTCTGAAGGGACGAAAGGGACAAAAGAGACCAAAGGAACCCCAACCCAGCCGCGTGACGCCGTCCCCCTCGTCATTACCCGACTTGCTTGCCACGTCGTAGCCATGCGGAGACGGGATCGGGTAATCCATGCCTGAAGAGAAGTATGAAGGATGAAGAACGAAGGATGAAGAAAGGCAGGTGCTTCTTCGTCATCACACGGCTTGACCGGGTGATCCAGGTTCCGGCTACACGTCCGAACCTGGATACCCCGATCAAGTCGGGGCATGAGAGAAAAGAGGAACCCTGTCTTTCAATTCCCTAATTCGCTAATTCGCTAATTCACTACACAAATTTTCCTTTCGCTGCTGACCGTACAAAACTGGCCCCCCGGTCGAGCCGGAGGATGACAAGAGAGGAAAAACTCCCGCACCACCTCGTCATTACCCGACTTGATCGGGTAATCCATGCCTTTGCGGATAGCCGTTGAACCTGGATTGCCCGATCGAGTCGGGCAATGACGGAAATAGAAATGTCATCACACGGCTTGACCGGGTGATCCAGGTTTTGCGGCTACACGTCCGAACCTGGATACCCCGATCAAGTCGGGGCATGACAGAAAAGAGGAGCCCTGCCTTTCGATTCCCCAACTTGCTAATTC
>JBKHAV010000014.1:0-37429 GCA_046542715.1 Desulfovibrionales bacterium | reverse complement strand
GTGCGTGTTGACAAAATCAAAGTGAATGGCTGCAAGCCAGACGCTTTCCCTCTATGAACCAGGGACACGTTGAGAAGTGCCCCTGATAGAAAGCGCCTTCACTTGTTTCGCCTGCAATCGAAACCCGTAAGGCAGTATCGGTCTTGGGAGGTGTCGAAATCCTTGTGTTCAGAATCCTGAACGAAATTCAGGACGGAGGGTTGCCCCTTAAGGGGCTTTTGGCTGGGGTTTATTTCATGTCCACGGCCTTGAACCACAAGACCGCGTCCTGGGACATTTCCTTGCCCTTGTGCTCGGTGTCAGGACCGGTGCCCAGGGCGCATATGCCCCACCATCCGGCATGGGGGATACCCACGGTGAACTGGCCATTGGCGTCGGCCTTGATGCCCATGGTCACAAAAGCGTCCTGAGGGGCTTTCACCGAACCTTCTTTGGGGAAGGCGTTTTTACCAGGGACAGGGGGATAGTTCAGGAATTCCACTTCCAGGTCGGCATTGGGCACGGGCTTGCCGTTTGAGAGCACAACGCCACGGAAGACGCCGCCGGTCCAGTTGGCATAGGGCTTGTCCAGAGGGAGGATCTCGGTGGGCAGTCCCACGGGCTCGGCCCAGTTGCCGGGAAGGCCGCCAACATTGAGCACCACCTTGGTGAGCTGCTGGATGTAGATGTCTTCTTCCTTCTCATAATAGGGTCCGGGAACGGCCACGAAGACGTAGTCACCCATGGACCGGACGATCTTCTTGGGCAGTTTGGCCTCATAGGCGGCACCGCTGCTGTGTGATGCTGTCCAGGTGATTTTCTTGGCGTACTCCATGAGGTCGGTCTTCTGGGGCGGTGCTGCCTCGCCCCGCTGGCTGATGACATAGAACTCATCCAAGGGAGGCATATCCATGGTGTGTCCGGCATCAAAGGGATGGGTGAATACCAGCTTCATGTCCAGGGCCGCTCCCTCGTTCAGGGCGGCGTCCGGGGTGTAGATCATCTGAAAGTGGGCCATTGCCGGCAGGGCCGTGATCAGGGTCAGGCACAGGGCAAATACAAATCGTTTCATCTTTGATTCTCCTGGGTTCGGGTTGGTCTTGCCAGTATACAAACGGTTTTTGAAAAAGACGGACACACGCCCCGGGGCATGCGTCCGCTGCCTCTGTTACTCGACGATCTCGGAACCGGGGATTTCAATGGCGTGGCCTTCGCCGGCATCGAAAACTACGGTGTACTCGCTTTCTGGCTTGTCGAATTCGAAATCGCTCAACTCGGACATCTGTCCTTTGATCAGGTCATTGCCTTTTGCATCCTTGATGTAGATGTCAACGCCGGCGGCAGAGGAGCCGTCGGAAAAGCCGCCTTCGCACAGGACGGTCCCGTCCCCGTTGTCAAAACAGGCGAAGAGCGGGGTGTGGGCAGAGACCGGTGCCGATGTCATGACAATTCCTGCAAAAAGAGCCGCAAACAGAAGATGTTTCATTGATCATTCTCCTTGGTTTTGGTGGTTGGGTCGAAATTACAGATCCTCTGAGGGGATCAGTGCCGTTTTGTTCACTCCTCAAACGCCAGATACGAGGCGATCAGCCCGAAAAGACCTGAGACCAGAAGCGGAAGGTGGTGCCGGAGCAGCCTGGTGTTCCACGCAGTTTTTGCCCAGCAGAGCCACGACCTTGCCTTGGGGCACCGTGAATTCCAGGGGCGTGTGCCGTACTTATGGCCGAGGTTGCGCACTTCGATGACGGAATCGCTCATCTCATTTTCTCCATCAAGGCCGGCTGGACCCGCCATCGCGAGGCTCAGAGCCACTGGACAGTGGATTCACCGCTGTTTGCCCGCTGCAGCAGCTTTTCGTCTCGGTACCATTGCTCTGGAGGCAGCCCTTGCTGCTGCAGCTGCACCCTTTCTTTCGAAACAGGGTCTTCCAGAGATAGTATCCGGCCCAGCCGACGATCACGGCGACGATTACATATTCCCACATGGATCCCTCCTAGGGTTGTGCCACATACGTGGTTTTGGGCGGGTTCCAGACCGGATCAGGGACAAAGGCCAAAAGGACGGCCGTCACCAGGGCGGTGAGGTAAAAGCCGATCATCGCCCCCAGCCCTGACAGGCCCAGAATGGTCCCTCCCGTGAACACGGCGCTGGCAACTGCCAGCCCCATCACCGTGGGAAAGGCGATGGAGAAGAGCATCCACTTGTAGGAGCCCGTCTGGACCTTGACCATGATGGTGGTGGCCAGACAGGGAGGGTACAGGGCAAAGAAGATGATCAGGGCCAAAGCGCCCAGCGGGGTGCGGCCCTCAGTCTCTCCTTCGGCGGCCATGCGCTCCTCCAGGGATGCCCCTTCCTCCGCCCCCTCCTGGAAGATGGCGCCCAGGGTGGCAACGCTGGATTCACGGGCGGCAAAGGAGCTGATCAGGGCGATGTTGACCTTCCAGTCAAAACCGGCGAACTGGGTCACCGGCTCAAGAGCCCGCCCCACATGCCCGAAGAAACTGTTTGTGATGCGTTCGTGGCGCATCTCCTGGCGGATGGTTTTCCTGGTGTTGTTCAGCCCGCGCAGTTGCCTGTTGATCTTCTTTGCGGCCGGATTGTCGCCCCGGGCGATCAGCGGGTAGAACTGCGGGTACTCGGCCTGACACTTCTCATCGATGTTTTTGCCTCCGGAAAGCTTTGCCCCGCGATATGCATCGTAGGCGATAAGGAGCGTGGTCAGCCCCTCTCCCTGGACCAGTTCCGTGTACGCGGGTTCACCCTGGGCCGCGACCATGTCCCGAAATTCGTCCATGGCCTGGGACATACGGGTTTCGTATTCTTCCATGTGGTCCCGGGAAATCCCTGGAAACTGCAGCAGGACGAAGACGCACACGGCAACCGCAACCACAATGGTCCCGACCTTCTTGATGTACTGCCAGGTCCGGTCAAAGGACCGGCGGAGCACACCCGTGATAGTGGGTAGGTGGTAGGTGGGCATCTCCATGACAAAGGGCGCTGTCTCCTTTCCCCGAAGGACGACAAGGGTCAGGAACTTCGCGATGATCAGGGCCATTATGATGGTAATGGTGGAGATGAAGAGCATGGCCCAGGACTTGTGCTCGGCGAAATAGATGTTCACCAGGAGCGTGTACAGGGGGACCTTGGCCAGGCAGTTCATGTAGGGCACCGTCAGGATGGTGGCCAGGCGCGAGCGCTCGTCCGGAATGCCCTTGGTGGCCATGACCCCGGGAACGGCGCAGCCACCGGCGAAAACGCCCCCGAGGATGAAAGGCAGGGTCGACTGCCCGTGCAGCCCGAAGCTGTGGAAGATGCGGTCCAGGATAAAAGCGATGCGGGCCATGTATCCGGTATCTTCGAGGATGGCGATGAGCCCGAAGAGAATGAAGAAAATGGGTATGTAGTTGAGCAGCGTGTTGGCGCTGTCCACGATCCACAGCCCCAGGGAGCGCAGGAGCGAGTCTTCGAGGAGCCCCGGTGCCGGAAGCAGCGAATCGGCAAGAGTCCGAAGCCATGCCAGGGCGGGCCATGTGTACTTGGTCAGCTCGTACCCCTGCACGATGGAAAGCTCGTAGATGATGTACACCGAGGCGACGAGCACGAGGGGGGCGAGGGCCCTGTTGAGCACGACACGGTCGACCTTTTCCGTGAAGGAGACTTTGTGCGGGCCGGTGCGGGTCAGACAAGCTGCAACGATTTGGGATGCGAGCTCGTCGCGCCGGCTGACAATGAAGTCTGCAGGGGTGATGTCCAGGGTGGACTCGAGTTCTTCGGCGCTCCTGCGGACCAGGGAAAACACCTCGCTGTAATCGGGGTGGTTCGCCTTGACCATGGCCTCGACTTCACTGTCGCCTTCGAGCAGCTTGACGGCAAGCCACCGCAAGGGAGCCCTGGCCGCCAGTTCCTGAGCCTGGGCCAGTGTTTTCTCAAGGGCTTCGATATGCGGTTCCAGCTCTCCGTAGGGGACCACCACCCGGGAAGGATTCCCGGCACCGTGACGATCGCGGGATGCCGTAGCGCGGATGGCGGCCCGCAGCTCCTCTTTGCCTTTGCCCTTTCGCCCGATGGTGGGCACAGCCATCACACCGAGGGCCTCGCCCAGGGCGGCCGCATCCAGAGACCACCCTTTAGCCGCGGCTACGTCCACCATGTTGCAGGCGACCACGACCGGCAATCCCATCTCCAGAAGCTGAAAGGTGAAGCAGAGGCTGCGTTTGAGCTGTGCCGAGTCCAGGACGTTGAGGACCACGTCAGGATGTTCTTGAAGCAGAAACTCCCTGGCCACCCGCTCTTCCAGGGAAAAGGAGGTCAGGCTGTAGGTCCCTGGCAGGTCGATCACTTCGACGCGGCCGGAGCTGTCCCGGTAGAATCCTGATTTCTTGTCCACGGTCACGCCGGGATAATTGGCGATGTGCTGGGTTGCACCGGTGAGCATGTTGAATATCGTGGACTTGCCGGCATTCTGCTGACCAGCCAGTCCTACGAGCAGGGTGGTGGATGATGGCATGGTGCTTCCGCTGTCGATGGGTTAGGATCCATGAACTTCTATCTGTTCGGCTTCTCGTTTGCGCAGAGTCACGAACGAGTCCCCGACCCGGATTTCCATGGGATCTCCCAAGGTGGCCACACGAACCACCTCAATTTCGGCATTGGGCACGAATCCCATGTCCAGCAACCGCTGGCGCACAGCCCCCCCGGCGTGATGCCTTCGTATCCGGCATCGGCAGCCGCTTCCCATGGTGCTCAGCGAGTGGTGGCCGGTTCTACAGGCTTCCTTCCGCGGTCCGGGGGCGGTCTCACAGCAGGGTTGTTTTCCCTGTCTCTTCCCTTTCCATGCCATTGTGCAGACTCCTTGGTTGTCGTGAACATTTTGCCGGTTCCTCTTCACAAGGGGACCGGTCATGGAAAAACAAAAAAGGCGCAACTGGACGCATCACCGCGCCTCACAGTTACGCCTTCACTTCTTCCGCGCCTTGTCAGGCCGAAAGCCGTACGGGGTCCCTTATGAAGTTTGCAAATCCTATCTCGTTTAGGTGTGCCTAATTTGCCGAGCAAAAAAAACTTTGTCAAGCGTAAAAAAAATCGCCGTGAATTGTGTCGTCAGGAGCACGAGCTTTCCTTCCCCATGCCCATCAGGCTTCTTTTTGTGGGACACTGTCCGTATCCAGGGTTATCCTGCGCGCACAACTTTTCAGGCAGAGCAGCCTGAGACACTGTTTGGTCCGACAGTCCAGGCAGCGGAAATCAGCAGCGCAGACCTGGCCTTCTCTCAAGAGCCTGTACAGCGTTTCCTCGGAGATCTCGACGCGAAGGGGGGTGCCTGTTTCTCTCAACACGTTTTTGTGGGTCCTTGTTTACTGCGCTTTTTTATCCCTGGAGCAAAGACACGTTTTGCACTTGCCGCTGCATCCACACCTTCTCTTATCGGAAGAGGCAATGACATGACTCCCTTCAGGAGCGATCTCTATTCCTTTGTCGCCCATGAAGAAAAGCCGTTCCAAAGGGATGTGTTTCGGATCGAGCCTGCACTGGAAGGTTCGGCAGCCAAATGGACATATTTCCCGGAGGCCCTTGGTGTCGATGAAGACCTTCTCCTGTCCGTCATAGTTGTCATGGAGCAGGTTGGTCAGCTGCCAGGCCGAGCTGCCGTCGAAGTCACCAACCGGTCGCACGTAGAGGTTTCCTTTGCTTTTCTTGTAAGTAATTAGAAAATTGGTATTTACGGATACTCTTCTCATTGCTCTTCCCTCAATGTCGGTAATTTTTTAACACCAATGTCGGCCGGCCAATGTCATGCTCAGGGAGACGGCTCAGACCGACTTCCGGCCGGCCTGAACCTGTCCGAGCCCCTGCCTGTCAGGTTCTGCCGCGACCCTCGTGAAGATCAATTTCTTGTGGAATCTGGAACGGCAATTGATCGTTCCGCACCCTTGAGCCCTCAATTTCTCGATGTTTTCGGCAGACCAGAAATCCGACCAACGATTCGTCGGCTGTGGCATGGCTTTTTCCTCCTTGTGTCCAGTTGATTGTGTTCATCAATGAGCCAAACTGCTCAAATTACCTGAGCCCTGCATGAGTCCTGGTTTTCTATGATCTGGGAAACGGCACTCAGGCTCGAACTCGAAAGCATATGCACTGTTTTGTTGTATTTCTTTGCCAGATTCTTGACCAAAGAACAGGCATTATGGCTGTTGCAGTTGACAGGACAGAGAATGAGATCGGCGCGCTTGAGCCGAGTTTCCAGGGCTCTTGTCCCGTTCTTCATGTATCCGTCATGGTATTCGAAAGTCCCGCCCCGGCGTTCGATGATCTCTCTGTAAAACGATTCCAGTTTCGTCATCCCCCCCACCATCAGAATGCGTTTCCTGCAGAGATCATAGGAGGGGCAGTTCTCATTGCACTGGGCTGTTGCGCCGACCTTTTTCATAGTTTTTCCGGCCTCTTTGGCAAAAAGTCTGTTGACCTCCTTGAGTCTTTCAATCTCCAGTCCGAGATTGTTGTTCTCTTTGCCGAGCCTTGTGCAGAGCCGCTCCTTTTCGTTCAGCCGGTCCATGAGCAGTCGACGTTCCTCAAGCAAGGCGTTTCGTTCCAGCTGCAGGTTTTCTGAAGCGTCCGGTTTCCCCTGTTCTTCCAGCACCGCCTTGACGGTGTTTGCCTTCTTTTCCATGGCGATCACGGATGCGTTCAGTCTGGAGTTCTCTTCTCTGAGCCGTCTGCACTCATCTTCCAGGGACCGGGTGCGCAGGGCAAAATCCCGGATCTGTTGACGCAGTTCGTCCGAATGCTTCTGTTCCCTGGACAACGCCCTTTTGCGGCGAATATCCCGCTCGCCGTTTTCATGCATGGACATGTGCACTTTGCCGTAGATCATCCTCCGAGTTTCGACCGGGAGATCCGGCGTGACCGCCGCGATCCACAGAAAATTGAGATAGTTCCCCTGGTCAAAAGCTTTCTTGAACCCTGCCTCAAAATGTGCGGGATCACGGGTGAGAGCTTGGATTTCGCGGCTATGGAACTTGCGCTTGAAGAGGGTGTCCATCCGTTTCGACAAACGGTTCTCACTTCCCAGGTGGGCGATGAGGGTCTCGTGAATTTCAAATTCATTTTTGTCCTTGCCGGACAGGCCGGCCTTGGCAAGAAGCTGCTTTTGCTCGGAAATGTTCAGGCACATGCCCACCAGGGGGCATTTGAAACACACGTCAATTTCCCAGAGTTTGAGCCTCGGCAGAAGTATTTCTCCAGAGGCGGGCGTATCGCTTGGACGCGGAATGACTTCTTTGCTTGAAATTTGAGTGCTCGGCATGGGAATGTCCCTCCTTCGTTAGAATTGCGCACAAAAAAAAGGCGTAACGCGGCCTGGTTCGGACCTCGAGTTACGCCTTCACTTGTCCCCCTGCCCAAAGTGCGGCAGGGAACCCGTAAGACATCCCTGAACTGCTAACGTGCTTCGATCAAAACATTGGTCAGTTTCTTGCGCAGGGCTTCGAGTTGCTTGGACTTGAACGCCTTTCTGCTCGCCTCCAAGACCTCTATGGCTTCCCGGATCGCCTCCCTCAGCATCATTTCCCTGGATTTGCCCGGGCACCCCTCCGTCAACCGCCTGAGGGTGCGTTCGTCAACATGCCCGTTGAGAATGGACGTGACGAGACAACAATGCGTGTCAATACCTTGCTGCAGATGTTTTATGCTTGTGGTGAGCGCTTCGATCAGCTCTTTCTTGTCCGACACCATCCCATTAGCCCTTCCTTACCTTATTAGTGTTTTCTAACTTAGAATCGTTAAAAAAACGCCCCAGCCATCCATTGCACAAGAGACGACGATTCCGATTGAATACCTGAACTCTCTAGCCGGGTTCCCCCCCGGATCGCACCTTGGCCGCATAGGCCTGGGTGAAAGAATCCTGCTGTTCGCTGCATTTGTCCAGCTGAAACCCGTGCCTGCGGAATTCCCTGAACCGCTCGATCCAATCTTTACCCGCCCTGGGGCAGGTGTGGACGAAATCCATGAAGTCGGTGAGGCTGCCAAACGTCGCGGGACTGAGAGCGTGCTCCATGCTGCAGGCTTCCTGATCGGCAGTAGCCGCATCGATTTCCAGGATCTCAGTCAGAAACGTGAACAGGATTTCGTGCCGGCGACGCATTTCCTTGCCCACGTCTGCCCCGTCCCTGGTCAGCTGGACGTATTCATATTTCTCGTAGTGGACCAGCCCCCTTTGATTGAGCGTCTTGAGCATGCTGGTCACGGTGGGCATTTTGACATCCAGTCGCTGGGCAATGTCCTTGACCCGGACAGAGGGCTTCTCCTGGTCCAGGTCAAAAATGACTTCAAGGTAATCCTCCATGACCGGCGTCAAAGGCTTGTTCGCTGGGTCCACTTTTTTTTCCAGAGTCATGTTCCACCTGGCAGTTAGAGGGATAAAACTTCACTTGAGAGTTCTAATATCGAGTTGGGAAGGGTGCTGTCAACGAAAAAAATGAAGGGGGTGGATTTATAAAGCCTTCTGGCGCGCTCTGCATGGTTCAATGTTTGTTTCCTGGATCGGTGGTTACGTTCCAGCGGATCAGGAAAAAGGAGGCTGCGGCTGATGCGCAGCCTCCTTGCACGTGTCCCCGATCCTTTTGTTCAGAGTCTTCGGCGCAGGATTATAAAATCGTGTATCCGACGACCTGCACCGGACAGGTGCTGGTTTCCTTGAGCAGGAGCCTTTCAATGCCTGGGGATTATTCCAACTCGTCTTCTCCCATGTTCACGAAGCCCTTGGAAGAAGGACCGGTTGAAGCCGATGTGCCGGCCACTCTGGCGAGGTAGGAGTCTCCTAAATTTTTGATGTGCTTGCCGATATTCTCGAAATGATCTGCGTGTACCTGCTCCTCTTCGATCAAAATCTCGAAGAGTCTGGCGCTGATATTGTCGCCCATTTCGCGGCAGGTGCGCAAAAATTGGTTGTAGATGTCGATGGTGTCGTCTTCCACTGCGGCATCAAAGGTGAAGATCTGGGCGACCTCCTGGCCTTTGGTAACCTTGTCCGCCAATTCCGTGGTCGGATCGCCGTCCAGGTCCTTGATGCGTTCGGCCAGCTGCTCGGCATGGCGCATCTCGTCTATGGCGATCAGCTTCATCTGCTTGGCCAGTTCCCCGTAATCCATGGCGTCCAAGGCGTAATGCTGAATCATATACTGGGAGATGGCATATAGCTCCATGGAGCGGGCCTTGTTCAGGACGTCAACAACCTTTTCCCGGCGTCCGTTTTTGTCCAGAGATTCGTCTACCATCATGAGTTCCTCCATTGAATAGGTTGAGTTGCAAGAACTTTAAATAGAGTCTGTTGATATCACGTGAGCAAAACCATCTCAACCTAAAGCTTTTTTTCGCCAGGTATTCAACACCGAAGAAAGAGGATTCGGTACAGCGCGTTATCTGATGGCTTGAATGGAAGGAAAAATCTCTTCTGTGAAGGGATTATGAACCAAGGAAAGGGACCCTGAATATAAGAATCCAAGAATTTAAAATAGTTATAGGATCGACAGTGCGGAATCGGCGGCAAGGTCTGCCGGGCCCAATCCGGTCGTTTTATGAAACGCTTACGAAATCTTTTAGTAGTCCTCCAGAAATTGGTATGCAGGACCGTGTTTTCGGCAAAAGTTCACGGCAATCGACCAGAGATCAGGTCGACGATAGTTCCGGTCCGTCATAATCGCCCAAGCAGTCGGGCCTGGGTATGAAAAAGCGGGAAATCTATCGATTTGATAGGCAAGAATTCATACACCGACCCTATGATATCTCCGGCAATTGCGCCAAAAATCCTCTTACCCTCCTTCTCTCGGGTGCATCCCACGGTCTGGTCCGGGAACGGCTGCCCCGGACTTCTGCTTCCAGTATTTGCCATCAGGCAAACATCTGCAACGCTCCTGTTCTGTTTTTTGGAACCATAGTTCATAGATGAGATCGACATGCAGATATCCCGAACTGATTTTGGGAGAGAAAGCTGGTCTCTAGTGTTACTAATTTGACAATCGTAACACTTACAGCTACTCAATTTCAAAAAATAAACACAGGAGGGGGTATGAAGGTTTTCACGCAGATTGCGCTCAGGTTCGTCCCGGCGGTCGTCCTGATGCTGGTGTTGGTTTTAACAGCTCTTCCCGCCTTTGCGAACAAGGACACACTGGTGCTCGCTGTGGGCGGTGAGAATGCGGAAGGGTATGACCCTCTCTTGGGGTGGGGGAGCTATGGAAATCCACTTTTTCACAGCACGCTTCTCAAAAGGGATGCTGATTTGAATATCGTCCCGGACCTCGCCACGAAGTGGACGCTCTCCGAAGACCGCACGGCCTGGACCGTGACCATCAGAAGTGACGCGAAGTTTTCGGATGGATCTTCCTTGACCGCCAGGGACGTAGCCTTCACTTTCAACAAAGGACTCGAAGCAGGTGGCAAGATCGACCTTTCGCCTCTTGAGAGCGCCAAAGCCATTGACGACACGACCGTGAAGCTGACCCTGAAACACCCCGACACCACGTTTATCCAACACCTCATCACGCTGGGGATCGTTCCTGAAAAACTGTATGGCCCGGGATACGGGAGAAACCCCATCGGCTCCGGCCCGTATAAGCTTGTCCGCTGGGACGAGGGGCAGCAGATGAAGGTTGAAGCCAACGAGTCGTACTATGGCAAGCAGCCGGAAATCAAAAGGCTGGTCTTTCTCTTTTCTGAAGAGGACGCCGCCCTTGCAGCGGCACGAGCCGGACAAGTCGATGTGCTCGGAGTTCCATCCAGCCTCGCCGGACAAAATATTCCAGGTATGAAGTTGCACGTTGTCAAAAGCGTGGACAATCGCGGCCTCATGTTCCCCACCGTCCCAAACAAAGGCAAAACCACCCCGAAAGGCGTCCCTGTCGGCAATGACGTGACCGCGGATCCGGCCATACGCAAGGCCGTCAATTACGCCATTGATAGACAGGCCCTCGTGGAGGGCGTCCTTGACGGCTTTGGTCGTCCCGCCTTTGGCGTAGTGGATGACCTGCCTTGGGACAATCCAGAGATCAGGTTCAAGGACAATGATCCCAAAAAGGCCAGGGAACTTCTTGAGGCGGCCGGCTGGGTTGATGCAAACGGAGATGGAATCCGCGAGAGAGACGGTATGAGGGCGGAATTCACTATTGTTTACAACGCTAAGGACTCCCTGCGCCAGGGCCTGGCCCTGGCAGTGTCGGACATGCTAAGGCCCGTCGGCATCAACGCCATTCCAAAAGGCGAAAACTGGGACCGCATCAAAACCCAGCTCACCCACACCAATGTCGTTGTCTATGGGTTTGGTGATCACAGCCCCCTGGAAATGTACAAGCTGTATCACACGCCCGGGCCGGAGCCCATGTACTGGAACGCCGGCTTCTATTCGAATCCTGTGGTGGACAGACACATGGAAAACGCCCGGTCCGCAGAGTCCTTTGAAACAGCCATTTCGCACTGGCAAAGGGCTCAATGGGACGGGCAGACCGGATTCACCGTTCCCGGCGACGCCGCCTGGGCCTGGATGGTCAACCTCGACCATACCTACTTTCTGAACACGTGTCTGGATGTGGGCAGGTCGCAGATGGAGCCCCATGGTCACGGATGGCCCATTACCGCCAACATCAATGAGTGGACCTGGACTTGCCGGTAACCCCCGCAGGCAGGGCGGCCGAAGGTCCCCGTGAAGTTCGGTCGCCCGCAATCTCTCCTGTCTTGGGAATGATCCTGGGGTTCATCGGAAGAAAAAGTGCGAGGCTGGCGCTGCTGCTGGCTTCCGTGGCAACCCTTTCCTTTGTCCTGGTGAGTTTTTCCCCTGTGGACCCGATAGACGCCTATCTCGGCACGTCGATCCTCAAGGTCTCTCCGGAACAGCGAGAGGTCATCGCCCAGCGCTGGGGTCTTGATCAGCCACCTCTCGAGCGCTTTGGAAGATGGGCCGGAAATTTACTTCAGGGTGATTTCGGCGTCTCGACCATCTTCAACGAACCGGTCCTCTCGGTCATCGGCAAGCGTTTTGCGACCTCGTTCTGGCTGATGCTCCTTGCCTGGACCCTGTCTGGGCTGCTGGGCTTTCTGCTGGGAGTGTTCGCTGGGGCGTACGAGTCGAGCTTTGTGGACAAGTGCATCAGCTTTTATGCGTACACCATGGCGTCCACTCCCACGTTCTGGGTGGGCATGGTCCTCCTGACGATCTTCTCCATCCAATTGGGATGGACACCGGTCTGCTGTGCCTGGCCCATCGGCATGGACCCGGATCAGACGGGCCTGCTGCAGCGGATACACCACCTTCTGCTGCCGGCAGTCACCTTGTCGCTCATTGGTGTGGCGCAAATAGCGCTCCATACGCGTGAGAAGACCGTGGAAGCCATGCACAGCGAGTACGCCATCTTCGCCAGGGCGCAAGGCGAATCCCGCCTGGGCATTGCGTTTCACAGAGCGCTTCGCAATGTGGCCCTGCCCGCAGTCACGTTGCAATTCGCCTCGCTGGGGGAACTTTTCGGCGGAGCAGTGCTGGCGGAACAGGTGTTCGCCTACCCCGGTCTGGGCAAAGCCACGGTAGAGGCCGGGTATCGGGGTGATATCCCCCTGCTCCTCGGCATAGTCCTGTTCAGTACAGTCTTTGTCTTTACAGGCAATACAATTGCGGATCTCATATACAAGCTGGTGGACCCGCGCATGCGAAAGAACGCTTTCAGCGGGGGATCAGGGACATGATCGGCTTTGAGTTCGATAGAAGGACGAGAACTCTTTTTATCATTTCCGGGTGTCTGCTTTTGTTTGGGGCGGTGTTTGCCGGCGCCTGGCTGTACGGAGAACAAGGGGAGGTGACCCATCTCACCTTGCGGAAGCTGCCGCCGAGCCTCGACCACCCATTCGGCACGGACTGGCTGGGGCGCGACATGCTTGCCAGGACCTTGAAAGGCTTACGGATCAGTCTTTTCGTGGGACTCTCCGCAGCCTCCTGTTCGGCGATTTTCGCCCTTCTCCTTGGGCTTGCGGCAGCCACCATGGGCAGGACCGTGGATTCTGTCGTGACCTGGCTGGTGGATATGGCCATGGCCACACCGCACCTGGTGCTTCTCATCCTCATTTCCTTTGCCTGTGGCGGGGGAGCGAAAGGGGTCATCATTGCGGTTGCCGCCTCCCACTGGCCCTCCTTGACCCGGGTAATTCGAGCGGAAGTGATGCAGTTGCAGACCTCGGAATATGTTCAGCTCTCCCGGCAACTGGGCAAAGGCAGTGTGTTTGTCGCCCGGAAGCACATGCTGCCGCACGTCATCCCGCAGTTCATGGTAGGCCTTTTGCTGTTGTTTCCGCATGCCATCCTGCATGCGGCAGCGCTGACATTTCTTGGTTTCGGCATGTCGCCGCATACGCCTGCTATAGGCGCCCTGCTGGCCGAATCAATGCGCTACCTCTCCATGAATCTGTGGTGGCTTGCCGTAGCGCCTGGAATAACCCTGGTCCTGACGGTCAAGGCGTTCGACATCCTGGGCTCCAACGTCCGTGCCTTGTTGGACCCGCATACATGCAGGGAATGATGGGAGGTCGGAGTGCTTGAGATACGCAATCTCTCGGTGAGCTTCAGCAGTTATACAAAAGGACTGAAAAGAACCACAACCTGTCCGATCCGCAGCCTGGACCTGGTTGCCAAGGCCGGTCAGGTCGTCGCGATCGTAGGGCAGTCAGGGGCTGGGAAAAGCCTTTTGGCGCACGCGGTACTGGGGATACTTCCCAGGAACTCTTCGGTAACCGGTGATATCTCGTTCAAAAACGCCGGGCTCACCATGAAAAGAGCCGGACAGATCAGGGGGCGGGAGATTGCCCTGATCCCCCAGTCAGTGGCTTTTTTGAACCCGCTGCTGCAGGTCGGTGTCCAAATTGCCAGAGCCGGCTTGCTGAACGGGCTTTCTCCACATCAAGCCCGGAAGGCTTCACGAGCAGCTTTGGAGCGGTACGGCCTGCAGGGAGAAGTATACAGATGGTTTCCGTTTCAGCTCTCAGGGGGCATGGCAAAAAGAGTCCTCACCGCTACGGCAACGATTGGGGCGGCGGATTTGCTTCTTGCCGACGAACCGACCAACGGCCTTGACCCGAGTGCGGCTCGAGAAACGTTGAAACACTTGCGGCAACTGGCGGATACCGGCAAAGCCGTGGTGCTGATCACTCACGATATCGAAGCGGCTTTGCAGGTGGCAGACAAGGTGTCCGTCTTCTGCGGGGGCGTGACCATTGAGGAGGCAAACGCCGGGGATTTCAACGGCTCCGGAAATCTGCGCCATCCCTACTCGAGAATCCTGTGGTCCTCCTTGCCGCGCAACCAGTTCACGGAAGCAATAACACCGTTGGGGGAGAAGCCTCAAAATGGAGGGTGCCCCTTCAGTTCTCGATGTGACCAGGGCGCGGATTACTGCTGCCGGAGCCTTCCGGAACTCACCCCTTGTGATGAAGGCATGGTGAGGTGCTTTCGTGCTTGATGGTCAGAACCTGGGGTTTCGCTATAGCCACAAGCACGAGTGGCTTTTTCAAGACTTGATGATCCACATCGCCCCCGGAGAGAGGGTCGGCTTGCCAGGGCCAAGCGGCAGGGGGAAGTCAACTCTGGCAAAGGTTCTGGCCGGCTATCTGACAGCGGTGAAGGGGGTCGTCACTGTTGACGGCATGCTGCACGAAGAAAACGTTTTCAACCCGGTCCAGCTCCTCTTTCAGCATCCGGAACTGGCCGTGAATCCCCGCTGGAAAATCAAGAACATCTTGTGTGAGGCCGGGCCGCCGCCGGAAGGTTTTTTGGACCAACTCGAAATAGACCATTCATGGCTTGAAAGATATCCCCTTGAATTGTCCGGGGGTGAGCTGCAGCGGATCTGTCTGGCGCGAGCCCTTGATCACCGCACCCGATATCTGCTTTGCGACGAGATGACCTCGATGCTCGACGCCCTGACTCAAGCCTCCATTTGGAAGACCGTCCTGGAAATTGCCGCATCAAGAGACATAGGCATGCTTGTCATCAGCCATGACACCGCCCTGATCGACAAGGTATGCGATCGGACGCTCGACTTTTTTGCGGCTTGAGCACCCCCTTGTCGGGAGATACGATCCGGGACATTGTCCTGGGCATCATATACTTCAGAGAATCGGCCCTGTTCCTCCTGTTTGAGGTTCCTCACCGAATCTTTTCTCAGCCTTCTCATTCACATCAGGCAAAAGCCGGCTTTACCAAGGTGTACATGTGGTGGCCGGATTCGATGGTGACCGCTGAAGATGGAGTCAGGCTACCATACCGGCAAGCGGATCGTGAACGGTTGGAAGAATTCCGGCTCTCCCTGGACAGACGATCTCGAACCGCCGCTGAAGTACATTCCAAATCCTTACGTCCACCTTTTCAGAACTGGCAAAGAGAAAGAGCGTTGGCTGAACGCCAGGACGAGCACTGGAAAACCCGATCACGAGGCAAGGTCTAGTTTGAGAGGGTGCGTGAAGTCAGCATCCGGTCGTCTTGCCGGGCGGGGTGCACAGGCCCCGAAAGATGTCCCTGAGGGTGTTTTGGTCCAGGATTTCATGGAGAGGCTTGTCATAATCGTCAATCAAAGGTTCCGTACCTTGCGCAAAATTCTCCCTTTGGGTTGGTTCATGATCCCGTGAACTGGATAGGACTTCTCCCTTGGACAGATCCAGTGTCAAACCGGCATTGTTCTTGATCCACTTGTCTGTTTCATCATGCGTTCCCAAAAACAGAAAAACGAAATTCCCGTCTCGTTTCACCACGACCAGCCGATACCCGCTGACCAAGTCGAACTTGAAGCAGTTCTCCATCCTGGCCTCGCCCTTCTTGGTCAGCTTGCCACTCAGCTTCTGGTCCAGATGGTCACTGCCAGATAGTTCCCGGATCAGCTCCTCGGCCTGCCGCGCGGCAACACCCGCTTTCCCGCCGGCCTTGAGCATTTTTTGGATTTTCTTGTTGAACTGGTTGGGGTCGTAAATGATGGTCCCATGGTTGTCTCCTCTCTGTTGAGAATTCTCCGAGATCGCGACGTGGGACAGTCTGTACTGGATGGTTTCGGTTTTTTTTCCAGAGCGGTTCTTGTGTGATGACCACTCTGGTTGCTGTGGGTATGTCAGACAACGTAGAAATGATTTTCAGTTGAAAAAGTCAAATTCGTAAAGTGAATGGGTTATTGCCTGACGCATAGAGGATCTCTTGCGGATCGGAATATTTGAAGAGGGCAGCTGGTCATGTCCACACTGCGAAACGACTGCTGCCTGCAAAGCACATAGTCCCTTCCTATGCGTTCATCCTCCTGCAATCATTTTTTCCGATTTGACCTGCGCCGCGCCCTCTGTTCTACCGTGATGTTTTTACACCCAATCCCGAGGAGGATTCCGCATGAGCGAAGCAACCCATCAGGCAATGTGGGAGAAGCTTGATCTGGACCTGCCGGCGCATGACGCGCTGCTGGAGGTTTTGGGCAAATTTTACGGGGACATCTACATGTCCCAGCAGGGTCGACTCAAGGGCATGGAATACCTTGACTTTGTTCTCTCCGAGGTCCACGGGCTCCGGGTCAAGGAGCTGCAGGATGCCAAGGCCGAGGGCCGGAAGATCATCGGCACATTTTGCGTGTTCGTGCCAGAGGAGCTGAGCCTTGCGGTGGATGCCGTCCAGGTGGGGCTGTGTTCGGGAGCGGAGGCCGGGACCGAGAAAGCCGAGACCCTGGTGCCGCGCAATACGTGTGCATTGATCAAATCTTTCATCGGTTTCAAGCTGGCCAAACTCTGCCCCTACACCGAGTCCTGCGACCTGATCGTGGGCGAGACCACCTGCGACGGCAAGAAAAAGGCCTACGAGGGTTTTGCCGAGCACGCCCCGATGTACATCATGGAGGTGCCTCAGCAGAAGGGGGCGTGTGATCGCGATTTGTGGAAATCCGAGGTCCTGCGTTTCAAGGATGAACTGGAACGGCTCACCGGCAAGAGCATCACCGCCGAGAACCTGAAGCAGGCCATAAAGACGGTCAATGCGCGGCGGCGTGCCCTCCAGCGGCTTACCCGTCTTCGGGCGGCCGATCCCGCGCCCATTTCGGGACGCGACGCCCTGCTGATCAATCAGGTCAGCTTCTACGACGACCCGGTGCGCTTTACCCAGTCCATCAACACACTGTGCGACCAGATCGAGGAGCGGATCAAGGAGGGCAAGGGCGTAGCCCCGGCCGGGACACCTCGGCTCCTGCTGGCCGGATGCCCCATGGCCGTGCCCAACTGGAAGCTCCCCTACGTGGTGGAGAGTTCGGGCGCGGTGATCGTGGGCGAGGAGTCCTGCATCGGCACGCGCAACACCCGCGACCTGGTGGACGAATCCGGTGAAACCGTGGAGCAGATGATCGACGCCATCGTGGACCGTTACCTTAAAATCGACTGCGCCTGTTTCACCCCCAACCAGGAGCGCATGGACAATGTCACCGCCCTGGCTCGGGAACTGAAGGCCCAGGGTGTGATCCAGTACTCGCTGATGTTCTGCCAGCCTTACGGCCACGAAGCCCTGAAGGTGGGCAAACGGCTCCAGGCGGAAGGGATTCCCGGCCTGGCGATCGAGACCGACTACTCCATGGAGGATGTGGAGCAGCTCAAGACCAGGGTCGAGGCGTTTGTCGAGATGTTGAAGTAGGAACACATCGCGGCCGGCCCACAAGGCCGGCCGCATCAGCTGCGTTGAGGAGAACGGGATATGATCGCTGGCATTGACATCGGCTCCCGGTCCATCGAACTGGTCTGCATCGAGGGGGGCAGGCCGGTTCATACCGACCGGGTCCCCACCACCTTCGATCCCCTGGCCCAGGTGGGGCTCATCCTTGCGGGGCTCGCACCAAAACGTGTGGTCACGACCGGCTATGGCCGAAAGCTGGTGGCAGATGCCCTGGTCAGGGAAGGTCATGAGCAGGTCGAATCCATAACCGAGATCAAGGCCTACGCCCTTGGAATCGCCGCCCTCGTGCCGGGGGCCCGGACCATTTTGGACATCGGCGGTCAGGACACCAAAGCCATTGCCTTGTCCGATACCGGCACGGTGCTCAAGTTCGAAATGAACGACCGCTGCGCTGCGGGCACCGGCAAGTTCCTGGAACACCTGGCCACGGTCTTTCAGAAACCCATAGAGGAATTCGGAGAATACGCCTTGTCGGGCAGAAAACCTCTGACCATCAACTCCATGTGCACGGTTTTCGCTGAAACCGAGGCCACGTCGCTCATGGCCCGGGGATTCGACCCGAGGGACATTGCCCTGGGCCTGCACGCCTCCATTGTCAAGCGCACCATGAACATGCTCGGTCGGGTGGGGCTGAACCACCCGGTAGCTTTTGCCGGAGGCGTGGCCCGGAACCGCTGCGTGGTCAACCTCGTGGGCCAGGCCCTGGGCCGGGACCCGATCATTCCGGAGGACCCGGACATGGTCGGCGCCTACGGCGCAGCGCTTCACGGCCTGGACTGAGTCTTACTTCGTCCCTGCATTCGGTTGCGCCTCTGTAAATTGACCTCCTGTCGAGTGCAACGACCTGCGCCGAAGGTGCCAGGGCTTTCCCCATGTCCACGGTTGTCCTGAGGGGGCATTATGATTACCTTGTGCAGTGATCAAACTCGGGAGAACGACCATGGAACCCATGAATTTTGGATTTTTCCGCGAGCAACCGCTTGCGCCCAACGGCCGGAAAGTGGCCATCATCGGGGCCGGACCCTCAGGGCTGGCTGCGGCAGGGTATCTGGCCTGCCTGGGGTATCAGGTGGACGTGTTCGACAAGCTTCCCAGGGCCGGGGGGCTGATGCTGTTCGGCATTCCCGCGGAAAGAATTCCAGCGGCGCGGGTGGAAGGCGGAGCCAGGCTTCTGGAGCGCCGATACGGCGTCAACTTCCATTTGCACACCAAGATCTGCTGCAGCGCGCCGCTACATGAGGAGGAGGGCGACCATTTCTCCCAGGACATCCGGAGCATGGACGAATTGGTGGAAAGTTTCGATGCTGTTGTCATCTGCACCGGATCATGGCGGTCACGACGGCTGAACATCCCTGGGGAGGAACTCGAGGGAGTCTATTCCAGCCTGGAATTTCTGTTTCCCCTGCGGGCGGCCCGATTCGGCTCCCCCAAGGTCTGCGTGCCGCCGGTGGAGGGCAGGCGCGTCGTCGTGGTCGGCGGTGGTTTTTCTGCTGTGGACGTGGCCGAGAGCAGCGTGAATCTGCAGGCGGACAAGGTCGTTGTGCTCTACCGCAGGACCGCAAACGAAGCGCCCTGCGGCCGGTACGAACTGGAAAAACTGGCCCGAAGGGGCGTGGAGATCATCGAGCTGGCCACCCCGAAACGGATCCTGGGCCGAGAGCGGGTCGAATCGATGGAGATCATCCGCTGCCGGCTGGGGGACCCGGACGAGGAAGGCAGGCGGTGCCCTGTCCCTGAGGAAGGCAAACTGGAGCAGATCCCGGTGGATATGGTGGTCACGGCCATCGGCGAGACCGCGACCCCGCCCTTTGCCAAGGAACTGGGACTGGAAAACGTGCGCCGGGGAGAGGTGCGCTGGCTGCATATGACCAGCATCGAGAACGTGTTTGTTGCCGGGGACGCCCTGACCGGGCCGAGCAAGATCGGCAAGGCGGTCTACAGCGGCTTGCGGGCGGCCAGGTCTTTGACGAACTGGCTGGACCTGAAGGCCCAGCACCGCGAAGAGGAATATCGCTACGACGATCTCATGGCAAAGGAACAGGACCGCGAGGCACGGCCGGGAGATTTAAATGGGTGAGCAGCGCAAAACTTTGTTTATCGATTATTCCAAGTGCATCGGCTGCGAAACCTGCGAAGCGGTCTGCCGGTTTGTCAATGAAACTCCGCGCATCCACATGACCCGCACCTGCGAAGGGGTCATGGCGCCGCTGTATTGCCGGCACTGCGAGAACCCGAAATGTGTCAAGGTGTGCAGCCGGGGCGCACTGGCTGTCGACCGTGACGGGGCCGTGGTGCTCCAGCCGATGCTCTGCCGGGGATGTGAAACCAAAAATTGCGTCCTGGCCTGCTCCTACGGCGCCATGTTCGTCACCCAGACGGGCGTCGGCCTGCGCAAGTGCGATCTCTGCGCCGGGCGAAGAGCGCTTGGCCTTGCACCGGCATGCGTGGAGATGTGTCCTTGTGCGGCCATCGTGTATGTTGACCGCGAGGAGGTGGAGTCGCTCGAGACAGAGGAGTCCCGGGAGGCCCTTTCCCGAATCACCGCCCATATCCGGCCGAAAAAGTGATGCTCGGGATATCAAATGTCTGGGCGATCACTCCCGGCGCAGGGCAAACCGCTTTCGTACAACCAGCCATCCGACCAGGGAGACGGTCCCGCTGAGGACTCCCATAACCCCGAGGGCGGCCTGTCGGCTCTCCCAGGACAGGGATGCGATCTGCATTGCCCCGGCACCAAGCAGGAAAAAGGTGAACAGGAGCAGGGAGGATGCCGCGCCTGCGTCCTGCCGGACCTGTTCCAGAATGAGGTTGTTGCTCGAAGGCCGACTCAGGCCGCAGGAAAACGCGATCATTGCCATGGGCAGGGCAAACCCCCAGGGGCCATGCCCCAAACCCGCCAGGAGGCCGATGCTGCCGAGGATGGCGCCGGAAAATCCCAGGGTGATGAGTGTCGTGGAGTCAAAGGTTTTGACCAGCCGCAGGCATCCGAACGAACCTGCCATGAGGCACAGGGCAGTGAAGGCGAAAAAGTAGCCGAAGGTCTGCTCGGAGAGCCCGAATCCGTTGATGAAGATCTCCGAGGAGACGGCGATGTAGCCGTACAGGGGGAACAGGCAGGCCGCCATGAGCAGGGTCAGAAGCATATAGGGCGCATTGCACAAAAGCCGGGCATAGGCATGGGCTGCCCGGGGAAGGGAAACCGCAGACCGGGTGGTGTTGGTCTCTGGCATGAACACGACCCCCAGCATGGCGAAAACACCGATTGCGGCCTGGGTGTAGAAGATCCATCTCCAGGAGAGAAACGCAAGGGTCCAGCCGCCCAGGGTGGGGGCCAGCATCGGCGCCAGGGCCATGATGATCCCGATGGTGGCGAGAACCTGTTCGCGCTCTTTTCCAGAGAAAAGATCCTTGCTCATGGCCATGGCCATGGAGGAGGCCGCTGCCGCCCCTGCTGCCTGCAGCATGCGGAAGGCGACAAGGACGGGCAGGTTTTCGGAAAATCCGCTGCCGATACTGGAGATGATGTACACGGCCAGCCCGAGCATCAGGGGGCGCCGCCGGCCGTAGCGGTCGGACAACGGGCCGTAGACTAGAAGTGACACCGCATAGGTGAGAAAAAAGCTGATCAGGACGAGGTTGACTCTGGAGAACGGCTCCGCCCAGGTCCTTGCCAAAGCGGGCAGTGCCGGCAGGATCATGTCGATGGACAAAGGGGGGAAGGCGGTCAGCAGGGCAAGAACGGCTATCCATCCACGCATTGGGTTCTCCGATTGTAGACGAGCCACTCTCCATAGGGTGCTCCAGGGAAAGAAGCAAGCACTCCGATTGCTTTCAGTCCTCGGACAGAGGGGAACAGATATGTTCCCCGGGAGGAAGTCTGCGCCCGTACCGGCACGTGTCCCCTCCCGTGTCTTAGATTTTCCCCTTTCTTAACAGGGTGGATTTTTTTCAGTAAACAGCGATTATCAGTCGAAAGGACCAAGCGGGTGTACTCCTCTCTTCCCTGTTTCTGACGCTGACACCTTGCTTGGTGGAAACTCCAAATTGCGGTAGGACTCCTGATGCCGGAAGAGCTGAAAGACGTGTACGCCCATCTCGAGGAATCCCGATGGCTCACCGATATTCAGGAGGTGCGCTTTCTGGCGGCGGGCGAGTACAACGAGAACTACTATGTGCGCGCGGGCAGCGGAGAGTTTGTTTTGCGGGTGAACCACGGAAGCCAGCTCGGGCTCGGCCGGGAGCAGATCGGATACGAGTTCCGGATGCTTTCGGCCGTGGCCCCCTCCGGCGTCACGCCCAAGCCCTGTCATGTGGACCCCCGGCCCGAAGTCCTGTCCGGCGGGGCGCTGCTCATGGAGTACCTTCCGGGGCGGCCGCTGGAATACGGCCGGGACCTGGAAGCTGCCGCGCGCATCTTTGCCCGGGTGCACGCCCTGCCTCCGGAAGAAGGCCTTATCCGACAGGAAGACGCCGTGCCCGCCATCATCGCCGAAAGCGAGGGGCTGCTCGACCGCTTTCCCGACCATCCTCTGACAGCAGAACGCGATAGGCTGCTCGCCTACCGTGACGAAGTGCTCGCCTTGAATGAGCGGAGCGGAGAGTTATTAACTTCAGAACCGCAGGTCATGGTCAACACCGAAGTCAACTCGGGCAATTTCATCATCGGTGGGAGCGCAGGCCGGGGCGATTATCTCGTGGACTGGGAAAAGGGGGTGGTCTCCACGCGCTATCAGGACCTGGGTCACTTCCTCGTGCCCACGACGACCCTGTGGAAAACAGACACGCGGCTCGACAATACCAGGCGACATGTGTTTCTGTCTGCGTATCGCCGGGAACTCCGGGCTCTTGGGGCTGCCGTGCCGGACCTTGACGCCCTGCACGAGGGCAGCTTCATTTTGGAGCGGACGATTCTGCTGCGGGCCCTTTCCTGGTGTCATATGGCCTTTTACGAATACACCCGCACCGAACGGGCCCTCCGCAATGAGAAGACGTTCGCCACGATCCGCCGTTACCTGGATGATATGGAATGCTTTTTAGCGTAGAGCAGGTCAACAAATCCTTTGCCGGCCGGCAGGTGCTCCACGACGTCACCCTCGAGGTCACCAGGGGCGAACTGGTGTCCATTGTGGGACCGTCCGGTGTGGGCAAGACAACGCTTTTGTCCATCATCGCCGGCATGGAGCGGCCCGATTCAGGGGTGGTGCGCTTTGCGGTTCCGCCGGGCAAACGCAATCCGGTCATCCTGGTCTTTCAGGATTATCTGCTCTTTCCCCACATGACCGTGGTGGACAACGTGGCCTTCGGGCTCAGAGCCCGCCGGGTCGGCAGGAAGGACGCCAGGGAACGCAGTCTGCGCATCCTCGACTTCTTCGGCCTGACAGACAAGGCGGACAGCTTTCCGGCGGAACTTTCAGCCGGACAGAAGCAGCGCACGGCCATTGCCAGGGCCATGGTCGTGGAACCCTCCGTGCTTCTTCTGGACGAACCCTTTGCCAACCTGGACCGCAACCTGAAAATGGGCACGGCACGGTTCATCCGCAAGACCCAGCAGGCCTTCGGCATCACCACCGTCAGCGTGACCCACGACCTGGAAGAGGCCTTTGCCATGTCCGACCGCATGGGCATCATGCTCGAGGGCAGGCTCGTGCGCTACGGTACTCCAACGGATATCTATCACCGGCCGGGCAGTCTGGAAGCGGCCCGCTTTTTAGGAGCGGTCAATCGCGTGCCGCCGCAGCTGCTTCCGCTGATCTGTCCGGACAGTCATTTTGGGGGCCGGGGGGAAACCTTTTTCCGGCCCGAAGCTCTGCGTGTCAGTCCCGATGAACAGGGAAACGGCATTGTGGAGGGGGTAACCTTTGCCGGACATTACAGCATTTACAGCGTGCGCATGGAAGGACACCTGTTCACGGTGTACGGCCAGGGCAGAATTCTTGAGCCGGGCGAGCGGGTGCGTCTGGAAATCGACCCGGGCCATGCGGCCTGCCAAACCTTGGAGCAATGACATGAAAATCTCTATCGCCCTGACACTGCCTGCTCTCGTTCTGGCGGCGCTGCTTGCCCTGACCGGATGCACCGGAGAGAAACCTGCAAAAAGGGAAAAGCCCCTGTCCCAGATGGAGTTTGAGGAGATCGAATCCCTGGCGCGGGGAACCACGGTCCGTTTCCACATGTGGGGCGGCTGGGCCCACGTGAACGCCTGGGTGGACGGGTATGCGGCCCGCGAACTGGCCGATCGGTACGGCATCACGCTGGAGCGTGTGTCCATGGACCCGCCCACCTATCTGAACAAGCTCCTTGCGGAAAAGGCGGCAGGCAGAACCACCGG
The DNA here is from genome assembly GCA_046542715.1 of Desulfovibrionales bacterium. Lineage (GTDB taxonomy): Bacteria > Desulfobacterota > Desulfovibrionia > Desulfovibrionales > JBKHAV01 > JBKHAV01. The sequence goes on along the minus strand of JBKHAV010000014.1, from coordinate 13,409 downwards.
CAGCATGGATCTGCTCTGGATCAACGGTGAAAACTTCAAGACCGCAATGGAGGCCGGGCTGCTCCACGGCCCGTTTGCAGGCCAGCTTCCGGCCCAGCAGGCTTACGTGGACAAAACAACCGCAGCGTTCGACTTCGGCTTTCCCACTCAGGGTTTTGAGGCGCCATACGGCAGGGCTTTTTTCGTGTTCGAACACGACACGGCGCGGACGCCGGAGCCGCCGCGCAGCTTCAGGGAACTGGTGGAGTGGGTGCGCGAAAACCCGGGGCGGTTCACCTATCCCCAGCCCCCGGACTTCACGGGTTCGGCATTTGTCCGGCAGGCATTCTATGCACTGACCGGCGGGCACGAGCAGTACATGGACGGGTTCGACCAGGAGCTTTTCGAGCGCAACGCACCCCTGCTGTGGGACTATCTGAACGAACTCAAGCCCTTTCTCTGGCAGGCCGGCCGCTCGTACCCCAAGGATTCGGCTGCCCTGGACACGTTGTTTGCCCGGGGCGAGGTGGATTTGAACATGAGCTATCACCCGCCCCATGCCCAGAACAAGATTCTCGAGGGCACCTACCCTGATACTGTGCGCACGTACGTCATGGAAGAGGGGTCCCTGTCCAACGTGCATTTCACCGCTATTCCGTTCAACGCGCCGAACAGGGCAGGGGCCATGGTCGCGGCCAACTTTCTTCTCTCGCCAGAGGCCCAGCTGTCCAAATTCGAGCCGAGCAACTGGGGCGATTTCCCGGCCATTGCAATGGACCGGCTGGATCCGGAGTGGCGGGAGCGCTTTGCGGATGTAGACCTCGGGCCGGCAACCCTTGCCCCGGACGTTTTGGCCTCCGTGGCAGTGCCTGAGATATCACCGGCCTGGCTGGAAGCTCTGGAAAGCGGCTGGGAACGGGAAGTGCTGGGGCAATGAGCCTGCGGGCGCAAACCCTCTCCCCCACCCGGGCGCTCGAGGCCCGTTCTCCCTGGCCCTCGCGGCTGAACCTCTGGCTGCGGCTTTCCCCTGTGCTGCTGCCGTTTCTGGCGCTTTTCTGCGGCGGGCTCGCCCTCGCGGTGACCCATTCATTGGGTTTTTTGTCGCCCGTGGCGCTGGACCAGGCGCCAGGGGACAGTTACCGGGCTCTGCTTTATGACACGGCCTTCTGGTCCTCGGCCGGCTTTTCCGTGTACGTGGCCCTGATATCAGCGCTGCTTTCCGTGGGACTGGGCGCGGTCTTGGCCTATGCCGTCTGGCAGCTGCCCCGAAGTCTGCAGCCGGTGGCCATCGTGTACAAGATCGCCCTCATCCTGCCGCACGTGAGCATCGCCTTTATCGTGCTCGTGCTCTGGACCCAGTCGGGGTTTGTGGCCTCGATCTGCCACAGGCTGGGGCTGATCGCATCGCCCGCGGATTTCCCAGCCCTGCTTTTTGCCGGCAATGGGGCGGGACTTATCCTGGCCTTTGCGTTCAAAGGGGTGGGGTTTGCCATTCTGCTCTGCCTGGCCATGCTGCGAACTCTGGACCACCGGCTTGTGCTCACGGCCAGGATGCTCGGCGGTTCGCGGGTGAGGGTTTTTTTGCAGGTGGTGGTGCCGCACTTGCAGCCGGTCATGCACACCGTGTTCATCATCCTCTTTCTCTATGCCTTCGGTGCCTTCGATATCCCCTTTCTGCTCTCGGAAAGCTCGCCGGGCATGCTCTCCATCAAAGTGTACAATCTCTATTTTCAGCGCGAGCTGGCGCAGCGTCCGCTGGCCATGGCCATGCTCGTGGTCATGTTTCTGTTTTCCTGCCTGTTCATCTGGCTCTACACCCAGGTTACCCGCCGGGTGGGCAGCGAGGCGCGCAAGCTGTGAAAGCCCGGCATCTCGTATTTGTGCTCCTGCTTCTTGTGGTTTTTGTGTTGCCCCTGGTGGTGCTGGCCCTGTACGCGGTGTCCCCTGCCTGGCGTTACCCCCAAATCCTTCCTGAGCAGCTGGACCTGCGGGCTCTGCATTTCGTATGGGAGCAGTCCGGGGTCGTCGGGCGCATGATGGCCGGTTCGGTGCTCTACTCCCTGCTCACGGCCGTTCTGGCCTTTGCGATCTGCCTGGCGCCGGCTCAGGCCTTTGCCCGCACCTCATTCCGGGGCCGGACCCTTCTGGAAGGGCTCCTGCTGGCCCCGGCCCTGGTGCCGGTCATGACCTTTTCCATGGGCGTGCACGTGCTGTTCATCAGACTGGGGCTGGCCGACACCCTTCCGGGGGTGGTGCTCGTGCTCACCGTGTTCAGCTACCCGTACATGCTGCGCGCGCTGGTGGCCGGGTTTCAGGCCGTGAATCCGGGTTACGCGGTCTGCGCCGCCAATCTCGGGGCCGGGCCCCTGCGCAGGTTCTTTTCTGTGGAACTGCCCCTGCTTTTGCCGGCGGCCCTGGCAGGCGGCGTGGTGGTCTTTCTGGTGGCTTTTTCCGAATACTTCCTGATTTTTCTCATCGGAGGCGGCGCCGTGGACTCCTACGCCACCTACGTGTTCCCCTACCTGGCCTCGTCAGACCGCTCCCTGGCCTCGGTGCTGACGCTGCTGTTTCTTTTCGTGCCCATCCTCATGTTCGTGCTGCTCGAGTTGCTGCTGGGCCGATACGTGACTCGGATCTCCATCCAATAGTCCTTGCCAAAACCATTTTGTATTCCTGGGCCCGTCAGGGACATCCTGTGTGTTCACGGTCACGGACACTAGGACCCGGACGAAAAATGAAAGCGATGTGAGGCTGCGAAGGGGTGGCTGATAAGACCGTAACTCGGTTCGTTGTGGTCACGGGCCGGTGTGCGAGGCTCGGATGCAGGCAGAGAGTATACAGTCAGATTACAGCGACAAGGTTCGGAGGATCCTCAATCCGATGAGCAGGGAGTTCTCACAGAAAATGAAAAAGGGAGGACTTTGGAGTACTCTTGTTCCGAGAAAGAACCATCAGGAGGAAGGCATGCACGACATTACAAAATTGGATCTAACCGGACAGTGCGCCGTTGTCACCGGGGGGAGTTCCGGGATCGGTGCGGCAGCGGCCAAGGCATTGGCCTCGGCCGGAGCCGGGGTGGTGGTGAATTACCGCAGCAGCAGGGACAAGGCTCAAGAGATAGTTGACGAAATTGCGGCCTCAGGAGGCAAGGCGATGGCTGTCCAGGCTGATGTGGGACGAGAAGAGGATGTGAAAGCGCTGTTTGCCGAAGCAGCGAAGCAGTGGGGGCGGCTCGATATTCTGGTGAGCAATGCCGGGCTGCAACGGGACGCCAGGATCGTGGACATGTCCCTGGAAGACTGGAATCTGGTCATCGGGACCAATCTCACCGGATCGTTTCTCTGTGCCAGGGAGGCTGCCCGGCTCTTTCTCACACAGCAACCGGCCGGGGAAGGAGGTGTGAGGGGAAAGATCATCTTCATGAGTTCAGTACATGAGATCATCCCCTGGGCAGGGCATGCAAACTATGCCGCCTCCAAGGGCGGCCTGTCCCTGTTGATGCGGTCCATGGCCCAGGAGTTGGGGGAAAAGAAGATCCGGATAAACTCCATTGCCCCTGGGGCGATCAAGACCCAGATCAACGAAGATGCCTGGAACGATCCTGCATCCAGAGAACGCCTCCTGCAGCTCATCCCGTACAATCGTCTCGGTAAGCCGGAAGACATCGCCCGGGCAGTGGTCTGGCTGGGCTCGGAGGCTTCGGACTACGTCCACGGGGCCACCCTGGTCGTGGATGGCGGCATGACCCTGTATCCGAAGTTCCAGGAAGGGGGGTAAAGGATCTTTCATGATTTGAAACGGTCTTGGCCAGAATTTTTTCGAGTGAGAGACATCTGGTGAAGCGGTTTGAGATTTTTGTACTGATTATCTCCCCAGGTAAACGGGACGTCGAAAACAGCATGGAATTCAAATCGCGGGATGGAGGGAGACAACACAACTTCTGAAATGAAACAAATGTGTCTAAAGTCCATAGGTCGTCATTTTTCGATACAGGGTGGTCCGTCCCATGCCGAGCAAACGGGCGGCCTTGGCCTTATTTCCGTCGGTCCGGTGCAGGACTTCCAGAATTCGCCGGCGTTCCAGTTCGCACGCATCGGGTGCGCCATTTGCGGGTGATTCGGCGATCAGTACCGGCTCCTGGCAATCCCGGCGGCGGGATTCAGAGATGTCCCGGACCACAAAAACGTAGCCGCCGGTGCCATGGTCCTCCACAGGGGAGCCGTTCAGGGAGAGGTATTTGAGTTCCCCGGTCTGAACCCGGCAGGTGAACTGGAAATCCGTGACCCGCTGTCTGGTCCGGCTCAGGCGCAGGACCACGTTCCTGAGGTCCGGGGGCATGTGTTCGGGCTGCTTGGCAATGCTCCGGCCGATGGTGAGACCCGCTATGGAGGGACAGATCTTCCTGAAGTGCTGATTGATCTCTTCCACCCGGTCGGAGCCGTCCAGGATGAGCAGGCCGTCCGGTATGGAAGCAAGTATCGCTTCCAGCCTTTTTCGCTGTCTGGTGGCGTGTCTCAGGGACCGGCGCAGGTCGGTTTCGAACTGCTTCTGTTTGCTGATGTCCACGATCACGGCCATGAGAAACCACGGCTCCCCCCCGGGCCTTCGGGCCAGGGAGACCGTGACCCGGCACCAGATCTCGCTGCCGTCCCGCCTGATGTAGCGTTTTTCCAGGGTCCGGTCGCTACCGTCCCTGCCGTCGTACACCCGGCGCATAAGCCGGAGGCTCGCCTCTACATCCTCGGGATGGGTGAGCTCTTCGACCCGTTTTGAAAAGAGTTCCTCCCGGGAGTAGCCCAGCATGTCTGCATACGCGGAGTTGACCCGCAGGAAAGGGTCTCCGGGAGGTCCCTGGAACACGAGCCCCACGGCCGCCTGTTCAAACACGAGCTTTAAGCGCAGTTCGCTTTGCAGGAGTTTCTGGGCCATCTGCTTCTGTTCTCTCAAATCTCGCAAAATCACGGAAATCAGTCGGGAACCCTCCACAACCATGGGACAGGCCATGATCTCCAGAGGGAAGCGCATGCCGGAGCGCCGCAGCCCTTCGCATTCCAAAACAATGCATTCACCGGCCTGTTTTTGACTGATTGTCGGAAGGGTTCGGGAAATTTCAGGGGAAAGGATTCGGTCGACAGGAGCCCCCTTCAGAATGCCGGCCTGATGACCGAACATCGTGTGGGCCTCACGGTTTGCCGCCAGAATGTCACCTTCCGGGGAAAGGAACAGGAAAGCGAGGGGCGCTGTGGAGAAAAAGGTGGAGCAGGCGGTCTTTTGCATAGGGGCGGTCCTTCAGGTTTGTTCCGCTCCGGGCATACGAATGGGACCGTAGGCAAGGTATCGGAGCATGCGGCTGATGATGGCAGTGTGTAGCACAGGGAAGCTGGAAATGGAACAGAAGTGTTCTGAATGGGGATGGTATCTGTCTGGATGAGGTATGAAGAGTTTGGTGTATTTTGTATGAGGGAAGTGTAAGAGAGAAAAATCATTATCTGATCTGGACGGGAAGGGTGGGGTCCTTGCAGGAATCACTCTCTCCAGAGGCGCTGAAATGTCCTGGGTCGCCAAGTGCGCCAGGATGCATTTTCAGACACCCACGTATAACAGTGGAAGCACGATGCAAAAGCGCAAAAACGCCAATTTTCTGGACAAGGGCAATCTGCTCAGGATCGGGCTGGTGGTTGCCGTGGCCGCGGTCATTGTCCTGTTTTTTGCCCTGGACCTGGACCGCTATCTCACGCTTGCCTACCTGAAGCAGACCCGGGAGCAGTTTCAAACGCTCTATGCCAGCCATACCCCGGTCGTTTTGGGGGCGTTTTTCCTGATCTATGTGGTCGCGACCGCGCTCAGCCTCCCGGGGGCGGCGGTGCTCACTCTGGCTGCCGGGGCGCTCTTCGGGTTCTGGACCGGGCTGGTCCTGGTTTCGTTTGCCTCCACTATCGGGGCGACCCTGGCCTTTGTCCTGGCCCGCTTCCTTCTGCGGGATTGGGTACAGCACAAGTTCGGAAAAAAGCTGGAGAAAATCAACACGGGGGTGGAGCGGGAAGGCTCCTTCTACCTCTTCACGCTTCGGCTCGTCCCGGTGTTTCCCTTCTGGCTCATCAACCTGGCCATGGCCCTGACCCCGATCAAGACTTGGACCTTTTACTGGATTTCCCAGGTGGGCATGCTCCCGGGCACAGCGGTGTACGTCAATGCCGGAAAGCAGCTCGGCGAGATCGACACCCTGGGGGGGATCCTGTCCTGGAACATCATTTTGTCCTTTGCGCTCCTGGGGATCTTTCCCCTTGCGGTGAAAAAGCTCATGGCCCTGTATCGCCGCAGGACCGGCAAGCCTGAAAAACCCATTCACGAAGGGAGTTGATATGGCCTCGTATGACTTTGACATCGGCGTGATCGGAAGCGGAGCGGCCGGACTGACTGTTGCCGCGGGCGCAGCCCGCCTCGGCGTGAAGACCCTGCTTGTGGAAAAGGAACACCGGCTCGGGGGGGATTGTCTGCATTACGGATGCGTGCCGAGCAAGACCCTGATCAAGACCGCCAACGTGTACCACCAGATCAAAAACGCCCCGTACTACGGCCTGCCCCGGATGGACGCCCCGCCCGTGGATTTTCAAAACGTTCGAAAACGTATTCTTTCCGTTATCGAGACCATCCAGAAGCACGATTCCGTGGAGCGGTTCTGCTCCCTGGGGGTGAAGGTGGAGTTCGGGACCGCCTCCTTTGTGGACGAACACGTGGTGGAGGTGGACGGCCGCCGGTTCTCCGCCTCCAAGTGGGTGGTGGCCACAGGGTCCCGGCCGTCGGTGCCGCCGATCGAGGGGCTGGCGGACACCCCTGTTCTGACCAATATGGACATTTTTTATATGGAATCTCTTCCCAAGCACCTGATCATCCTTGGGGCCGGACCCATCGCCATTGAGATGGCCCAGGCCTTTGTCCGCCTCGGCTCCCGGGTCACCGTGATCCAGCGCAGCGGGCGGATCATGAAGCATGACGACGATCAACTGACCGGGGAACTCCGGGAGATGCTGGAGGAGGAAGGCGTAAAATTTCTTCTGAACGCCTCCACCCGTTCGGTGCGCGCGGAAGGGAGCTCCAGGGTGGTCGAGGTGGAACAGGACGGCAGAACGTTTGCGGTGACCGGAGACGGACTTCTGGTTGCCCTGGGCCGCACCGTGGATGTGGAAGCGCTGCACCTGGAAAATGCCGGGGTGGAGTACGATCGCAAAGGAGTAAGCGTGGACGAACGGATGCGCACCTCACAGAAGCACATCTATGCCTGCGGAGACGTGACCGGAAAATTTCAGTTCACCCACGCTGCAGGGTACGAGGGGTCCATCGTGATCTCCAATGCGGTGTTTCACCTGCCGCGCAAAGCCGACTACACCACCTTTCCCTGGTGCACCTACACGGCCCCGGAACTGGCCAACATCGGCCAGACCGAGGAGATGGCCCGGGCGGCAGGGACGGAGGCCACGGTCTGGACCGAGGAGCTTTCCACCAACGACCGGGCCCAGGCCGAAGGGCAGACCAGGGGCCGGATCAAGATGGTCCTGGACTCGAAGGGAAATCCCATCGGCGTGCAGATCCTGGCCCCGGGGGCCGGGGACCTTCTGGCGGAGTGGGTGGCGGTCATGAGCGGGAAGGTCAAGCTGCACAAGCTGGCCGGCGCGGTCCACCCCTACCCGACCTTGAGCGAACTCAACAAGTTCGTGGCCGGGAAAAAGGTCGGGGAAACGCTGTTTTCGCCCACCGTCAAAAAAGGGCTGAAGCTTTTTTTCGGTTTCAAGGGCAGGGCCTGCGAACCCGGAACCGGCTCGTGAGGGCGAGGGCGGTTTTGAATCCGAACACATGGACGAAGACAAGAGCGTGCACAATGAGGTGCAGACATGATGAAAATACGTCTTGCAATACTGATGTTGACCCTGGCCGCGGCAGTGGGGCCGGAGGCGCTGGAGGCCATGTCGAAGCGGCCGAGCGAGGTCGGAAACGCCACGATCACGGACCGGACCGGGGAGACCTGGGATCTCTCCCAGGCGGTGACCGAGGGGTTCGAGCCGGAGAAATTCCAGTACGGTCTTGGCAGGCACGCGTTCACAACGCTGGATGAAAGCCGGATCACCGAGCAGCCGGAAGGGGTGCCGGACAACCTCCGGGTCATCGGCAAGAAGATCGGTGGTGAGGCCGTGGCCGCGTCCGTGCCCCTGCTCACAAGGCATGAGGTTGCCAATATCACGCTGGGGGAAACGCCCATTGCCGTAGCCTACTGACCCCTTGCCGATCTGGCGGCCGTGTACGGCCGTGAAATCGACGGCAGGGTCCTGACCATCGCCCCCTCCGGATGGACCTACGAGGATGTGTTCGTGCTCTACGACAAAGAGACCGGTTCCCTCTGGTACCCGGACTGGCGGGGGCTCAAGGCCATTCAGGGGGAATTGTTCGGCGAGCGGCTGCGCAAGCTCTCGTCCGACGACACGAGCTGGGGCGAGTGGGTTTCGGACCACCCGGAGTCGGCCATACTGCGATGAGGGCCAAAGAAGGAAGGAGAAAGATATGCAAATCGGATTGATCGGACTCGGGCGGATGGGCATGAACATGGCCCGCAGGCTCATACAGGGGGGCCATGAGGTGGTGGCCTACAACAGGACGGCGGCCCGGACAGAGGAAATCGCCCGGGAAGGGGCGGTTGCCGCCTTCAGCCTGGAGGAACTGGTCGAAAAGCTCGACACCCCCCGGGTGGTCTGGCTCATGCTCCCGGCAGGGCCGCCGGTGGACGAACATATCGCCGCGTTGCGGAAACTCCTCGACCGGGGGGACATCCTGGTGGACGGGGGCAACACCTACTACAAGGACGACATCCAACGGAGCAGGGAGCTTGCGGACACCGGCATCAAGTATGTGGACGCCGGGGTCTCCGGAGGGATTTGGGGGCTCGAGATCGGCTATTGCACCATGGTGGGGGGTCCCCGGGACGGGTTCGAAGCGCTGGAACCGGCGCTCGAGACCCTGGCCCCGGAAGGGGGGTATCTCTACTGCGGGCCCATTGGGGCCGGCCACTTCGTGAAGATGGTCCACAACGGCATCGAATACGGCATGATGCAGGCCTATGCCGAAGGGTTTTCCCTGCTCGAGCACTCGGAATACGGCAAAAGCCTCGATTATGCAGAGGTGAGCCGGATGTGGAACAATGGCAGCGTCATCCGGTCCTGGCTTCTGGAACTGGCGGAACTCGCCTTTCGGGACTCTTCGCGGCTGGAGGAGCTTGCGCCCTATGTGGAGGATTCCGGAGAGGGCCGCTGGACCGTGCAGCAGGCTGTGGACTCGGCCGTGTCAGCGCCGGTGATCACGCTCTCGCTCATGGAGCGGTTCCGTTCCCGGGAGGAGAACAGCTTTGCCGACCGGGTGCTCGCAGCCCTGCGCAACCAGTTCGGCGGGCACGCGGTGCGCAAAAAAGGGCAGGGGGGGGAGCATGGCTGAGCAGCACAGGCCACGAGCGGTCGTGAACCCGGCCTCCAAAGTTTCGCGAGCCGAGAGGGAGAGAGCCAGGGGCTGTCGGGTCAGGCCCGAGCTTCCGGCCTGCGCCATCGTCATCTTCGGGGCCTCAGGGGACCTGACGGCCAGAAAGCTCTTTCCGGCGCTGTACAGTCTGTACGCCAAGGGTCGCTTTCCTGACGAATTCGTGATCGTGGGCTGTGCCCGCTCCGAGATGGGAGACGAAGGGTTTCGCGAAAAAATGCGCACGGCCATGGAAGATCATGGCAGCATTGACAGCGACGTCTGGGAGCGGATGGCTTCCCGTCTCTTTTTCCACCGCATGGAGTACGACAGCCAAGAGGGGTACGTTTCTTTGTCCGAACGCATCGAAACCCTGGACAGGGAGCACGGCACCAACGGCAACCGGCTGTTCTATCTTGCTGTTCCTCCAACCCTCTATCCGGTCATTGCTGAGCATCTGGGCAGGGCGGGCATGGCCGCCCGGGAGGGAACACAGGGATTTTCCCGCATGGTGGTGGAAAAACCCTTTGGCCACGACCTGTCCTCCGCCCGGGAGCTGGACCGGACGCTGCACCAATATTTCAGTGAAGATCAGATCTTTCGCATCGACCACTACCTGGCCAAGGAGACCGTGCAAAACATCCTCATGCTGCGGTTTGCCAACGCCATTTTCGAACCGGTCTGGAACCGGACCCATGTGGAGTATGTTTCCATCATCGCGGCGGAGAGCCTGGGGGTGGGTCACCGGGCCGGCTACTACGACAAGGCCGGGGTGCTTCGGGACATGTTCCAGAACCATATGATGCAGCTTCTGGCGCTGTCCGCCATGGGCCCCCCCACCCGGTTCTACGCGGACAGGGTGCGGGACGAAAAGACCAGGCTGTACCGAAGCCTGCGCCCTTTTGACGTCTCCCGGGAGTTCGAGGACATCGTGCTGGGGCAGTACGGCCCGGGGGAATCAGGAGGAGAACCGGTGCCCGGGTACCGGGAGGAGCCAAGCATCGCCCCTGATTCCACCACCCCGACCTTTGCCATGATCCGCGCCTTTGTGGACAATTGGCGCTGGCAGGGTGTGCCGTTTTACATTACCTCGGGCAAGCGGCTCAAGAGCAAGATCTCCCGGATCGTGGTCCAGTTCAAGGAGGTGCCCCATTCCATCCTGCGCGATGTGGTGCAGGAACAGATCGCCGCCAACCGGCTCTTTCTGGGGATCTATCCCGACGAGGTCATCCACATGAGTTTCATGTCCAAGGTGCCGGCACCCTCCCTGTGTCTGGAGCCGGTGATCATGCATTATGGGTTTGAAAATGCTGATTTTGGCGAAAAGCTCGAGGCTTACGAAAAGGTTCTGGTGGACTGCATTCTGGGCGACCAGATGCTGTTCTGGCGCCAGGACGGGGTAGAGCTGACCTGGGGGTTTCTCACCCCCATTTTGGAAATGTGCGAGGAATGCAGCGATCTCAAGCGGCATCTGCACACGTACCCGGCAGGAAGCTGGGGGCCGGAACCGGCCTGTGATCTGCACCCGGGCTATTTCCGCGACGTGCAAAACGAAATATCCTGATCAGGGAGAAACGATAATGGCAGACACTCCCATGCGCAAGAATTCGACCGCCAGTTAGAGCCCCAAAGTGTTCTGGAAGCTGCCCTTCAACGATCTGAATTTCTCACAGGAGTGGCAGAGCTTTGATTTCGCCCATCCCAAGACATCGGATGGGATAACCAAGTTTTCTGCGGACAGGAACAGTCTTCTCAAGGAGCAGCCGTCATGAGAATTGTGGTCAAGACCCACGCCATGGCTTCAGGGGATGGGACCATGCTGCGCATTCTGGCTGCACTTTTTGCGTGGATTGTTTTCTCGGTTGCGGTCTCGGCGCTCTGTTCCGAACTCCATGCCGCACATGAAGATGAAACGACCGCATCCATCCGGGAGGTGTTCAGCCCCTTTGCCGAACTGCTGAAGCGGCACCTGGTCGAAAGGGATCTGGAAGGAGGCGGGCTGGTGTCGGCCTTTGACTACCATGAGGCCTTGGAACGCGATGACACCATGGCCCTGGTCAACAGCCAGCGCGAAAAGCTGGCCGCATTTGACACAGGCAGCCTGGACAGCCGGGAGAAGGGCAATGCGTTCTGGCTGAACGCCTACAACTTCTTCATGGTCGCGCACATTCTTCAGGAACGGCCCAAAGGACAACTCGTGGAAACGGTCTGGGACTACGGCGGCAGGATCAATCCCTTTCGGGACAATGTGTTTGAACGGGAACTTTTCGAGATCGGAGGAACCAAGTACAGCCTTGATCAAATCGAAAAGGAAACCCTGCTTGGAGAGGAATATTGGGAACGGGGATGGGCCGAAGCCCGGGTGCATTTTGCCGTGAACTGCGCTTCCGTAGGCTGCCCGCCTCTGCGCGAAAAGATCTATACCCCGGACAACCTGGAAGCGTTGCTGACGGAAAATACCCGAAGAGCTTTGAATACCCCCCTTCAACTTCAAGTGGAGGGGGACACTCTTTTTCTGTCCAGCCTGTTCGACTGGTATGAGGAGGATTTCCAGCGTGAAGAGGGCTCGGTGATGCAATTTATTGAAAAGTACGCTGATGATCACATTATCGAACAGATCAGGCGCACGGAGCATGTCGAATATATCGACTATGACTGGACCCTGAATGCCCCAGGGAATTTTCCGCAAATGCAGTGAGTCACTGGGTCTTCCAACCGCATTTTTTTGGCCGCAGTTCGAAGCTCAGTTCAAAAGGACAATATGGTCAAAGGGGACCTGTCAGAAAGAGCCTCAAAAGAGATGGCAGGGCCTGCAAAGCCGCAATGCATGGATCAGGTCTTTTCCATGGCTTCCTCGAAGATGGTCCGGACGCCGTCTCTCCAGCCAAGGACCCATTCGGACTGGATTTCGTCCAGCATGATCTCGCAGGCGGTTTCATATTCCGGGAAGGCCTGCTTGAACAGATCGCCCACCACCCGGTCGCCGCAGACCGTCTGGGAGTGGAACCCCCGTCTGGTCTCCACCCCGCTGGCAGTTGGGATGGTCAAGGTTTCCAGTTTCAGGGACCAGTCTCGAGCCACGTAGCTGACGTTGTCCCAGTCAGCGACCTGAGCCCATTTGAGTCCTTCCAAATACCCCCTGCCAAAAGCATCCTGTGCTTCGGCCGAAAGGGATCGGCCGAATCTTGATAAAACCTCCGGCATACACCCTCCACTGTTTGTCACAGTATAGCAGGAAATCAGAATAGGAGAAGGGAAGAGCGGATATCGAACGTCAGTGAATTCGGACAGATGCAAATGTGAACAATTTTTTAGTGGACCAACCTTCTTGCAGGATGGACCCGAAAAGCAGTAGGAGTTCTCAAAAAGGTTGAGCTGTCAGGCAGTATTTACGGGAGTATCTCCGTGCGCCCCCACCTGCGGGAGCGACAGACACTGCCAGTCCGGCTGCAATCGGCATATATAATTAGCCAAGAGGTTTTTCATGGTATTGTCTGTCCAAGGCGTGTTCGGCCAAAGCAACGGAAAAAAGAACCTTGCGCCAAGACAGAAGGGGGCGCGAAGGATTCTGGTCATGGATGACGAGAAGCTCATGCTGGTCCTGATTGAGAGGATGCTGTCCCGTTTGGGCTATGCCGCCGTGACTGTCCCGGACGGGAGGACGGCTGTTTCCGCCTATAAAACGGCCTTGGACAAGGGAGAGCGATTCGACGCGGTCATTCTGGACCTGACCGTTCCCGAGGGGTTGTCCGGACTGGAAACCATGCGCCTTCTGAAGGGTATCGATCCTTCAGTCAGAGGTATCCTCTCCAGTGGATTCGACAGAAACGCAGAACTCTCAAAATACGAACCCTACGGGTTTTCAGGCCTGCTGCCGAAACCCTACACACTCGGAGAACTGGAAGCAGTTCTCCAAAGCGTCTTTCAGGGATAGA
>JBKHAV010000013.1:0-37795 GCA_046542715.1 Desulfovibrionales bacterium | reverse complement strand
TGGGGGTGTATCCCGACAAAGCTTTTTTTGGGAGCCACCCAGGCCGCCGCTGATCTCGAGGTCCAGTCCCGGCTGCGAACGCTTGCCGGCACGATCCGGTTCGACCTTGCCGGCATCCAGAAACGCAAGCGGACCCTTATTCTGGGAACCAGAAAATCCATGGAACGGTCCCTCAAGGATTCCGGCATCGAACTGATCACCGGAGCCGGCCAGCTCATCGGCCCCAACATCCTGGCCGTGGACATGCAGGGATCCTATTCGGAAATCCATTTTTCCCATCTGGTGATCGCTGCCGGTTCCGTGCCGTTCTTTCCCCCCGGCCTCGCCCCCAACGGCCGGGAGATTCTCGATTCCACCGACTGCCTGGAACTTGGGAACGTCCCTGCCCGGCTTGCAGTGATCGGCGCCGGGCCCATCGGCATCGAACTGGCCCAGTTCTGGTCCCGTTTGGGATCGGAAATAGTGCTTGTGGAATTGGCTCCGACCATTCTTCCGACCGAGGATCCGGAGATTGCCGCCCTCATGGCCTGGCACCTCAAACGATTTGGGTGGACCGTTCACACGGCAACAACCGTGACCGAACTCGATGATGACGCAGACGGGGTCGGGCTGCTGCTCCAAAACGGCGAACGCATCACTGCCGACAAAGTTCTGGTCTCGGTCGGGAGAATGCCGGCTTTGTCGGGGCTGGGGGTGGAAAATACGGACATCAGCGTGACGAGTCGCGGCTGGATCCGTACGGACGATGCTCTTCGCGCCGCTGAAAACGTCTACGCCGTGGGCGACGTCAACGGACGGTTTCTCCTGGCCCATGCCGCCGAGGACCAGGCCCGGTATGTGATCCGCCATATTCTTGAAACGGAAAAGGGTCCGTATGATCCCGGTCCGCCCCCGTCATGCGTTTACGGCGACCCGGAAGTGTTTCGGGCGGGATTTTCCGTTCGGGAACTCAAAGAACGAGACCTGCCTGTCTCCGTCTCCCGTTTTCAGCTGGCGGCAAACCCAGTGGCGCAGGCTTCAGGCAGCACCAGGGGGATGATCAAGGTCATCTGGTCGGAAGGAAAAATCCGGGGCGTCACAGGTATCGGGCACCGCGCGGCCGGAATGGTCACCCTGGCCGAGGTCATGGTCCGGCAGTCATGGACCCGGGAGGAAATCCACAACACCATTTTTGCCCATCCAACACTTGACGAGGCACTCAAAGAGGCTGTTCTGGCTCCCCTGGAAGAGGTCGACCGTGATTGATTGCGAGACCCGGGGACCATTCCGGGAGACGCTCCCGCTGGTCCTGGCTTCGGCATCGCCCCGCCGACAAAAGCTTTTGGCCTCCCTCGGCATCGGTTTCGAGGTTGTCCCCAGCCGCATGAAAGAACCGCCCCCGCTTCCGGAAGAAACACCGACGAGCTATGCCCTTAAAATTGCGGAAGCCAAGGCCCAAAACATCGCCTCGCGAATCTCGGGTACGCTCATCCTTTCCGCCGATACCATCGTCGTCATTGACGGGAAAATCCTGGGCAAACCCAGGGACACGGCTCATGCCATGGAGATGCTCACGATGCTCTCCGGCAGGACTCACTCCGTCATCACGGGATGCTGCATTCTCCCGCCCGGGGACGGACAGGCAGTGCTCTTTTCCGCTTCCACTGCCGTCACCATGGATGCCCATCCCAGCCCCCTGCTGCAGGCGTATATCGACTCGGGTGAACCCTTTGGCAAGGCGGGAGCCTACGCGATCCAGGGGGTGGGTGGGGTGCTTGTCCGGGAGATCAAGGGTTCCTATACCAATGTGGTCGGACTTCCCTTGGCTGAAACCGCAGAGCAGCTCATCCGATGCTCGGCACTGGAGATTGCGTCGGGAAACGGCCTATGAAAAGACTCCCGAATCAGGACATAACACTTGCAGACCGACTGGCTGCGGAGATCGCCTGTCTGGGGCCGGTAGGACGGCTGCCGGGTGCTCCCGGCACCTGGGGGTCGCTGGCCGCCACAGTGTTTGCCCCCTGGATGTTTCTGAATTTTTCCCTGCCCCTCAGGTTTGTGATTCTGGTCCTGCTCTTTTTCGTTGGAGCGCTGGCAGCGTCCCAGGCGGAAAAGGTTCTGGGGCGAAAAGATCCCCAGGCCGTGGTCATTGATGAAGTTCTTGGGCAGTGGCTCTGCCTTGCCCCTTTTGTCGTGATTTCGGTGTGGGAGCTGCTCATCGGTTTTTTTCTCTTCCGATTTTTCGATATCTTGAAGCCCTGGCCTATCCGGCGTTCTGAACTCTGGCTCCCCAAGGGATACGGGGTCATGATCGACGACGCCCTGGCCGGAGTCTATGCCGCCGCGGCTCTGGCCGTTGTGCACGTCCTGTTCTTTCTTCCCTGACCCCGGTTCACGTCGCAAGCCGCTGTTCCAGTTCTTCATCCAGGGACACATCAAAAACCTGCACAATCTGATCGACCCTGACCTCCCCCGGAGGCGCTCCCTTGATCGTTCTAACGTGCCGCACTTCCGCGCAGATCACCCTGGCCCGGCGCTCGTTCTTGAAATAGCTGAACAGGCCGGCGATAGACGCTGCCTCCTGAAGACTCCTTTCCGGGACTTCCTGTCCGGGATGATCACGTTTGAGCAACAGGTGAGCTCCCGGGCCGTCCTGGGCATGGAACCAGAGATCATGTCCCCGGGCAAACCGGGTGAGCAGTTTATGATTCGCCGTATTGTTTTTCCCGCGAAGCAGAAGGAATCCGTCGCTGGTCCGATAGCGCTTGACCGCCGGCGCCTTTTCTTCCCGTGTCCTTTGGGGACCTCCAAAACTTCTGGCTTTTGAAAAACCGCCCTTCGGCTCCGCCGGCCACGATTCCGTTTCAATCACAGATTCGAGTTCTGCCCGGCGTTTTGAAAGAACGCGGATGCCTCGCTCCCCCTTTGCCGCCAGTTTGAAAAACCGCTCCATGTTTTCCTTGATCGTCAACTTCGGATCCAGAACAACGGGAAAGGACTGACCGGACGCATCTTCGAGGATCAGCTTTTCCTCTTTTGCATCATGGTCCAATTGGTAGAGATTCTGCTGGATCAGTATCCCTTTGTGTTTGTCAGCCGCCAGTGCGCGCATCCTTTCGAGATCTTCCGTGGTCTTTTCCAGATTTCGTTCCGCTCTTTTACGGCTTGCCCGTTTCTGCTTCTGTTCCTGCTTTCTGGTGCCTGTGATCTCCGGAAGGAGATGAAAATACCCTTTTTCCGCAGCCTCAATAGCTGAGTCGAAAGTCAGTTCACGATCCTGACGGAGCTGTTGCGGCGGTATCCAGGGCAGAAACGAAATTTTCCCTGAAGGAAAGATCTGCAGTGAGAACCGGGTGGTGTCCATTGTCTCGAGTTGGCGGAGCAGAGCCTCTCCACGGGCACGATCCAGAAAAGCCAAGGTTTTACGCAAGGGGGGGGAAATCTGGGGGAACTGCCTCCAGATCCGGTCGTCTGAGAGGATCGTATCGTAATCAGGCCAGGCTGGATCCTGATAGAAAGCCGGGGCCAGTTCATCCGATAGTTCGGGAGTGCTGCCCGGCTGAACAATCAGGTTCGTTTTTCCTTCCGGTGAAAGGGAAAGCGCGGCCCTGCGTCCTGTCCAGTCACTGTGAAGCGCCTGAATACGACGATTTTTCAACCGCTTGCGCAGCCACATAGCCTTTGGGCTGGGCTCAGGAGGATTTTCCGGGCTGACCCGGGAAAGGGTCAAAAATGTGCCGAGATGCGTTCTGCCGTAAATGAGGTTCCGGTCTGAAGCCAGTTTGAAATTCCAGATGCCGGGCAAAGGCTCATACACGTTTTGAATTCGACATCCCAGAAGACAGGATTCGAGTTCGGCGAGGAGATATCGAAAAAAATTGGCTTCCATCAGGGAGATCAGATCATGCTAATCCCCGCGCAACCGCTCGTCCTCCTCCTGACGACTCTTGCACTGGATGCACAACGTAGTCACGGGTCTGGCCTTCAGCCTCTTGATGCTGATGTCCTCACCGCATTCCTCGCAGATCCCGAAAGACCCATCCTCGATTCGATTGATGGCCTCACGAATCTTTCGAATGAGCTTGCGCTCGCGATCACGAAGCCGCAGCGTGAATGCCCGGTCCGATTCATGGGAAGCCCGATCAGCAGGATCGGCAAAGCTTTCGGCATCACCGGTCATGTCGTCCAGAGTCTCCCGCCCTTTCTGTTCTATGTCTTCAAGCAGAGTATTCAAATGAACTCTGAAAAATTCCAGATCATTCTGGTTCATGAAGCCGTCTCCTTGCAGAAAAACAGGTCCGATTAAATAAGAGTGGTTTTTTGACACAAGACAGGTGAAAAAGTAAAGGAGTTGAGGTAATTATTTTTTTTCATTGAATTTCAAGGATTTATTTTCTTTTCGAAACATTGATTTCCATCCCCGAGACGCTTGACAGAAGAAACCGGCTCGTCTAAAAAAGCCTCCCTCTGGGCGGGAATAACTCAGTGGTAGAGTGCAACCTTGCCAAGGTTGAAGTCGCGGGTTCAAATCCCGTTTCCCGCTCCACCGAGCACAAGGGCCGGACCATGAGGTCCGGCTTTTTTTTTTTGAACCGGTTCCCGATCCAGTCGGGGACGAATCAGCCCGGTCGCAATTCAGGCATCGACAGAGGGAGGGACCCTGTGAACAGCCCTGATCTTTATCACGCTTCCATGGAAGATCTGCTCATCCTGGCCCGCAAAAAGTATGACGTGACTTTTGAAACGATCAATATCGGCAAGTACGGGCTCAAAATCCTTCAACTTGCCGATATGGGATCCCACATCGAGGATCTCGCGGAACAGGTCCGAAACGAAGAAAAGCTGGAACTCCCCTTCTGGGCCATGATCTGGCCAAGCTCCATACTCCTCAGTCATTTCATCCAGCGCATGGACCCTGCAAAAGGGAGCGCGATGCTCGAGATCGGCGCCGGTGTGGGGATTTGCGGGCTTTTTGCCGCAAAGCACGGCTTCGAAGTGACTCTCACCGACATAAGTGACGATGCCCTGCTCTTTGCCCAAATCAATATTCTCAAAAATGGTCTCCAGAACAATGCTCGGGTTCAAAAGATCGATTTCACACAGTCCGCAGGACCGCAGGCTTATGATTTCATCATCGGCTCGGAAGTGACTTATGTCGAGGACACTTACCGGTCATTGGTGAAGTTTCTGCTGAACACCCTGAAGCCTGAGCCTGGTGCTGAAGTCATTCTGTCCAAAAACTACAAGCTCAAAGCCAAAAAATTCTTTTCCCTTGCAGAAAAGGAGTTTGCCATCAAAACGCAGACCATTGGCTACAAAGAGCGGACTGAAAAGGAACAGAGTGCGGCCCCTGAAAAGCACCTGAGTCAAATCATCAGAATGAGACCAAAACGCGTATGCTCCTGCTGAAAGATTGCCCCAAACGATACACTGCTGATCTGGACAAGGCGTGCCCACCGGAGGAGACCGTCTCCAGGGTCCTCGAGCTCTTCGGCTCACGTGAGGGAATTCTTGCCGAAACCCGGCGCATCGACACGGGTCGGCTGGGCATACCGGTCTTTCTCTCCACATGCGGTCCCCGAGCCAGAGAAGTCATGCCGACCAGAAAACAGATGGGCAAGGGCGCTTCTCCGGAACAGGCCGAAGCTTCCGCTTTGATGGAGCTGGTGGAACGGTTCAGCTATTTTTCCTTCTGGGCGCAGGACTCCAATTTCGATACCATGACCTGGTCAGAAGCAAAGAAGCGCTATGGCTCCTCCTTGATGGACATTCAGGAAATTTTGAAATCCGTCGGCGAGAACTTATCCGAGGAGCAGGCTGAACAGATCCTCGACTGTGTCGCGTGGAAGTTTTGCACTGTCTATAATGTTTCCAAAGACCGGGAAGAAGTCGTTCCCCTGGACTGGTTCAAGAAACTGAATGAATTCAACGGATCCTCCGCCGGCAACACCTTTGAGGAAGCCATTCTCCAAGGCGGGTGCGAACTGATCGAGCGGCACGTGAGCGCGCTTGCCGATCGGGACAACCCTGTCCTGCCGACCCTCGATCCGGAGAGCTTCCATGACCCGGTGCTGTGCAGCCTCTGGAAATGCTTTCGTGACAACGGCATTCAGGTCGTGCTCAAGGACTTTTCCATGGGCTTTCCGGCACCGACCGTGGGCGCACTGGCCTGGGATCCCAAAAGCTTCCCCCAATTGAGCGAAATCGTTTTCACCGCTGGAACGGCAACTTCTCCCTCCAAGGCGGCCGTGCGGGCTTTGACTGAAATCGCACAGCTTGCCGGAGATTTCGAAACCGGCAGCAATTACGAGGCTTCGGGACTGGCCAAGTACACCACCCTGGAGCAGATCCAGTGGATATTGGAAGGGGAGCGTATCCCTGTCGAGTCGCTGCCCTCGATTGAACAGGAAAACCTCTACGGGGAACTCACCTCCCTTGCCGGGCGTCTCCAGGAAATGGGCTTTTCCCTGTATGCCGCAGAAACCACCCATGGTGAACTGAATATTCCTGCCTGCTACAACTTCGTTCCCGGTTTCCTGTTCAGGGAACGCACGCCCCACGCCTGTCTCGGTCTCTTTGTCGGACGGATTCTCGCTGAAGAGTATCCGCCTGCAGAAGCTCGAGCCGCCATGGAGGTTATCCAGAACATCTACCCCGATGGGCATTTCCTCCCCTTTTTTCATGGATTGATTCACCTGCGCGAGGGAGAATACCATCAGGCGGAACAGTCCTTTCAGGAAGCACAAACACGGCAGAAAAGCACGGAAGACGAGGCCCTGGCCTGTTTTTACGCCGGATACGCACTCACAAACCAGGAACGATGGGAAGAGGCCGTGACCCATCTGGATGCGGCCATCGCCCTGGATCCAGGCGTTCATGAATTCTTCAATCTCCGAGGCGTTGCCGGATACAAGTGCGGCAACTACCAGAAAGCGGCTGCTGATTTTCAGGCTGCCCTGGCGCTTGATGGCGGGTCGGCCCTGGACTATGCCAACCTCGGGCTCTGCTACCAGGGAATGGGCAAGGCCGGCATGGCTCGTGATTTCCTCACCCTGGCCCTGGAAATCGAGCCAAACCTGGAGGTCGCAAAAAAGTGTTTGCAGGAACTGAGTCAATCGAATACATAAAAAAATCGGTCGCATTCAGACCTTGCATTGACAAAAAGGCATGCGGCCTATAGTCAGTTCTCAATCCGATGGAATTCGACATTCCAGGTTTGATTTTTCCCGGTAAAACTGGGATGAAAGAGTCTGGAAATCGATGGGAGGGGTTCCTAAAACCTCTGTCATGGGGTTTTGAAACTCAATAGGGGAAGTGGTTCATAGGGGCCACATCACAAACCAAATCAGTGTAGTAAGGAGGTTAGGAAATGGCGACTGTGGAATACAAAGGAAAGCAGTTTGAAGTTGACGAAGATGGCTTCCTCCAGAGATTTGAAGATTGGAGTCCCGAGTGGGTCGACTATGTGAAGGATCAGGAAGGTATCAAGGAGTTGACCGACGAACACCAGAAGGTCATCGAATTCCTGCAGGACTACTACAAGAAGAACGGCATCGCGCCCATGGTCCGCATCCTCTCCAAGGTCACCGGCTTCAAGCTGAAGCACATCTATGAGCTGTTCCCCTCCGGACCTGGAAAGGGAGCCTGTAAGATGGCCGGACTGCCCAAGCCTACCGGCTGCGTCTAGCCAACGACGAATCCCAATACAAAAAGCAGGATCCCCCGGGATCCTGCTTTTTGACTTTTATCCCCTCCACGCGATCGTATCCTTCAAGGAGATGGTATGGATGTTTGTGAACTCATCCGCGAAATCAAAAATCAGCCGGATTTTGCCGAGCACGTCGGGATGATTCTCATCCACAACGGCGTGGTGCGCAGCTGGTCCAGGCAGGACCGAAGCCCGGTTGACCGCATCATGGTTACCCCGGACTTTGATCGGATCGAAGCACTGCGCAGGGAATACGAGCAAAAGCCCGGCATTTTCAAAATTCTGGTCCAGGCCTTTTCCGGGGAATTGAAGCTGGGCGACGATCTCCTGTATATCGTCGTGGCCGGGGACATTCGCGAGAATGTGAAGCCAGTCCTTTCCGACCTTCTGGACCGGATCAAGGCGGAGGCAGTGACCAAGGAAGAAATCAAGCCCTGAGGTGCAGCGCCAGTACCTCCTGCAGGAGTTTTGCAATCCTGACCGCCTCGCTCTCCTTGCCCCGTTTGATGCACCCCTGACGATAGACAAAGCTCTTGCGGGCCAGCGTTTCCGCGCACTTGCGACGTTGCGTCGGGTCGAGGTCCCCTGTCTGCAGCACATCGAGCAGAGAGTAAATCCGGTAGAGGTCCAGACCGATGATTTTTCTGGAGAGCTGGTCTTCATGCCCTCCCGTCTTGATCGTCAGCGGCTCCGGCAGGAAACCGACCGCATTCTTTGCACTCACCTGCAGCCACAAATGATAGTCCTCGCAGGCGGGAAGGGATTCCTCAAAAGGACCATGCCGTTCCCAGAGCTTTCTGGTGAACATCACAGCCGATGGGCTGACAAGGCACATTTCCAGTGACCGTTCGAAAATCCACCCGCAGGGCTTGGCATGGACCCGTCTGGGGTTGACCCGCCGGCCGTTCCTTATCCAGATTTCATCGGTTTGACAGATCTCCCAGCCGCCCTCGTTCATGAACCGAAGCTGTTTTTCCAACTTTGCCGGTTCCCAGTAATCGTCAGAGTCAAGAAGCGCAATCACGTTCCCTCGGGCATGACGGATTCCCTGATTTCTTGCCGCCGACACCCCTTTGTTTTCCTGGTGCAGGACTCGGATACTTCCCGAATCTGCATAGGCATTCAAGAGAGCCGGGGTTTCATCTGTAGAGCCGTCATCCACCACCACGATCTCCACCGGAGCTAGAGTCTGCGCCAGGACGGACTCCATTGCCCTGCCAAGGACACCGGCCCTGTTGTATGCGGGGATGATCACGGATATCAGCATCAGGCTCTCTTATCTCTTGCGTTTGCCGGTCCTGCAGACTCTTGCCATTCTCTGGTCAAGCTGTCATCTTTCCCGGACATTTTTTCCGGAAACACTCATGCGCATCATACACGTCGTCAACGTCCGCTGGTTCAACGCCACAGCCTGGTACGGCCTGACTCTGAGCCGGCTGCTCAAGGATGCGGGTCATGCTGTTCGCGTCATTACCTCAGACCGCACCGAGACCTACCAAAAGGCACAGGAACTCGGACTCGATCCTTTCTGTCTGCCCCTCAACTCCCTGGCCCCCGGCAACATACTGTCCTCGAGTATTGAAATCAAACGACTGATCAGGGAGTTCAAACCAGATGTGGTCAACTGCCACAGGGGGGAGTCGTTCGTTCTGTGGGGATATTTTCGCAAACGACTCGGGTCCTTCCGCCTGGTCCGCACCAGGGGCGATCAGCGGTTTCCCAAAGACAACCCCCTCAACCGCTTTCTCCACAGGGAGGTCGCAGACGCGGTCATCACGACCAATTCGGTCATGACCGAGCACTTCACCAGCTCGCTTGGCATTCCCGGGGACAAGGTCCATCAGATCCTCGGAGGGGTGGACCGGGAACGATTCCGCTTCGATCCCCCGGGCAGGGAACGGGTGCGCCGGGAATTCGGCTTTTCCCCGGAGTGCAAGGTCCTGGGCATTCTCGGCAGATTCGATCGCGTCAAAGGCCATCTGGAACTGATCCAGGCAGTGTCCCGACTCTATTTCCGTTGCGGCCTGAAGAATGTACGGCTTTTGTGCATCGGGTTTGACACCACCATCTCCTCGGAGCAGATTCAAACATGGCTTGAGCAATACGGCATTGCCGGAATCACCCGGATCACCGGCCTTCGCAACGATGTCACCGCCTGCATCTCGGCATTGGACCTTGGGGTTGTGGCCTCACTCTGGTCCGAAGCCATCGCCCGTGCCGCCCTGGAGATCATGTCCTGCTCGATTCCGCTTGTCGGTTCGACAGTGGGCGTGATGCCCGACCTGCTCACGCCGGAACGGTTATATCCTCCAGACGACGTGGATGGATTGTCCCGGGTTCTGGAACGACACCTGAGTGATGCGACAGAACTCAGTCGCGCCCGCGAGGAACAGGCCGCCCGCATGAAGACCCTCTCCCTGGATGAGTTTCTCGCCGCCACCCTTGCCGTTTACGAGAACGTTCAATGACACCTCAAAAGCCGTATGCAGACGCCGGACGCGGATACCGGATGCGCTGCGCCCCGAAAGGCGGAGAGCACCGCTTTCAGGTGGTTGTGGAAGAGACCGATCTCTTTGTGGTGGCGGCAAGGGATTTGAGAGGAGAAGTCGCCGACCTGGTCCACACACTCCGGGCATCCCTGAAAGGATACATCACGTTGCATCCAGAATTTCTGACCAGTCTTGCCCCTGTTCCAGTCCCGCCGAACGGGCCTGAAATCGTCAGGGCCATGGCTGATGCCGGCCGGGTCTGCAACGTGGGACCCATGGCCTCTGTGGCCGGTGCCATTGCCCAGCGTGTAGCTGACGGTCTCAGGCCGGCAAGTCCGGACATTCTCGTGGAAAACGGAGGGGACGTGTTCCTGCATTCCACCCGGGAGCGACTGGTCGGCCTGCTCCCCTTTCCCGAGGGAGACATCCTTCTTGGACTGCGGCTCCCCCCTTCCGACTTTCCCTGCGCCCTGTGTTCCTCTTCGGCCACCATCGGCCATTCCCTGAGCTTCGGACACGGCGATCTCGTAGTGGTCAAGGCCGGAGACGGCGCACTGGCGGATGCGGCAGCCACGGCTCTGGCGAACCGGATCAGGTCCAGCAGGGACCTCAATCCCGTGCTCAAGGAGGCAAAAAAGCTTGCAGGTCATGGCGTCAAAGGAGTTTTTGCCCAGATAGGGGATGACGTCGGCGTCTGGGGGGAAATGGAACTGGTGGAGATTTAGAACATCGGCAAGAGGCAAGCGGCGAATGGCGAGCGGAAAGAAAGGATAAAACCCCTGTAAGCCCGTTAAAAGTCCTTTTCAGCAGACCGTTCAACGAACTCCTGAGGCTTAACCGGTCACAATTTTGAGGGGGAACCTGCCGCAGGAGAATTTTTCCCCTTCGGGGCAATAGCCGAGCCGCTCGCAACGTGGGCCTGCCGTCCGGAAGATGACCAACAGCTCCTCACGGCAGATCTGCAGCATCTTCCAGGCCATCTTACGGATCTCCCACTGGGCCCGGTCGCAGCACCGGAGTTCGAAGAAATGCAGAAGGCTTCTGCAGTTCATGGTCACCACGATCTTGCTTTCCGCAGCCTGGGGCAGGACAAACCTGGCGTCCTCATTGGCCTTGGCCCCGGTCCGCCCTTTGTGTTCCAAAATTTCCTTCAGGTCGCGGTACGCCCGACCCACCTCACCCATGAACTCCTCGAAACGGCTCCTGGCCTCCGGAATCTTGGCTATGGCCGGGGGAAGCACGTAATCGAAATGGGAGGCGTCAACATAGCGCTGACTCTGCTGAGAATAGGAGGCGAGACGATGGCGCACCAGCTGGTGGGTCAGGGCTCTGGAAACCCCCTCCACAGCAAAGGTGAAACTCACATGCTCCACCGGGCTTTCGTGCCCGGATTGAATAATGTTTCCGATGAACTCCGCCTGCTTGCCCAGAGACACCTCGCCGTGAAGCAGCTTCGGCCAAAGGTCCCCCACATACCCGGGACTGTAGCACTGCCGGAAGGCGGCATAGATCAGGGATAGGGCGTCCGGGGTCCGGGAGAGAAGTTCCACACGGAGGTTCTTCTGGGGCATAGGTCTATCCTTTCGAGCATTTCTTGAGATGAGCGAACGCCCTGGGGGTGGCCACCCTCCCCCGGGAGGTCCGCTTCAAAAAACCGCATTGGATGAGATAGGGCTCGTAAATCTCCTCGATGGTGCGAACCTCTTCGGAGCAGGCCACGGCAATGGTCTTGACCCCCACCGGCCCGCCGTCGAATTTCTCGATCACGCATTCGAGAATCTTTCTGTCCATGAGATCCAGCCCGTGCAGGTCCACGTCCAGCCGCTCCAAGGCGTGCATCGCGGCAACATCGTCGATCGTGCTGCCGCCTTTGACATGGACGAAATCCCTGACCCGCCGCAGAAGCCTGTTGGCGATTCGAGGCGTTCCTCTGGATCTGCGGCCGATTTCCAGGGCCCCTTCAGGAGTGATCTCGACTCCGACTATCCGCGAAGCCCGGACCACGATGCGTGCGAGTTCCTCCGGGGAATAAAACTCCAGCCGAAAGATGACGCCGAACCGGTCCCGAAGCGGCGAAGTCAAAAGACCGATTCGGGTGGTCGCCCCCACCAGCGTGAACGGTTCGAGGTTGATCTTCACCGTGCGCGCGCCGGGCCCCTGACCGATAATCAGGTCGAGTTTGAAATCTTCCAGCGCCGGATAGAGGATTTCTTCCACGCTCGGGGGCATGCGATGGATTTCGTCCACAAAAAGAATGTCGTTCGGTCCCAGGTTGGTCAAAATAGCGGCGAGGTCTCCGCCCCGTTCCAGCACAGGCCCGGAAGTGCTGACCAGATTGACCCGGAGTTCACTGGCCATGATGTGGGCAAGCGTGGTCTTTCCCAGCCCCGGGTTGCCGTAGAACAGGCAATGGTCCAGGGCTTGCCCCCTGGTCTGGGCCGATTGGAGGAAAACCTTCAAATTGCTGCGCAGGTCGTCCTGGCCGATGAACTCATCCAGGCTCGAGGGGCGGATGGAGTCTTCGATCGGGTGGTTCGCGCTCATGATCCCCTCCTGGAAGCCAGCCCCTTGAGCGCCGCCCGGACAGCCCCTTCCACGTCCAGGTCAGGTTCGCTGTCCAGGACCCCTCGAAGAACCGAACTCACCTCGTCCTCGCGGTATCCAAGATTGCACAACGCGGCCAGGACATCCTCGAACACCCCGCCCGGTCTTGGAAAGGCAGAGGCATCGTTTACGAAACGGATTGGAGATTTGCGGAAACGATCCTTGAGATCCCACATGATTTTTTTGGCTGTCTTCTCGCCGATGCCGGGGACTCTGGTCAGAGCCCGAATATCGTCCACGGCGACGATGCGCTGCAGGGCTGAGGGGTCGAACAAGGAGAGCACCGCAAGCGCGGTTTTCGGGCCGAGCTGGTGGATGGAAAGAAGCAGGGAAAAGGTCTCCCGTTCCTCCAGGGAGGAAAAGCCGTAGAGATCGAAAACATCCTCCCGGACCACGGTTTGAACGTAAAATTCCACCCCCTCTCCTGCAGCAGGAAGCGTTTTGAGCGCTTTTTCCGGAAGGTGAATTTCGTAGCCCACCCCGCCCGAGGTAAGAACCAGACAGGACTTGGGCAGCACACCCAGCAGCTTTCCCGCCACAAAAGCGATCATGGTCCACCCACAACCTTCTGCCACCGGCGCTGGTTGAGGTGGCAGATGGCAACGGCCAGCGCATCGCTGGCGTCCTCGGCCCAATTGGGCGGGCAGCCCAGTATCTGTCCCACCATGAAGGCGACCTGGCCTTTGTCCGCCCTGCCCCGCCCCACCAGGGTTTTCTTGACCATGGCCGGAGTGTAGGTCGCCGTGTGCAACCCGTTGACAGCGCACGCCGCCAGAGCGGCTCCCCTGGCCTGTCCGAGCTTTAGCGCAGATGCCGCATTTTTGGACATGAACACGTCTTCCAAAGCAGACTCCTGGGGAGCAAACGTCTGGATCAATTCGGCGACTCTCGTGAAGATGCGTCCCAGTTTCTCCCCGAGATCGAGTTCTGCGGGAAGACGGATCGTGCCGGTATCGACCAGGGAAACAGTGCCCCCGGCCTCGCGGACAATCCCGTACCCGGTGCATCTGGACCCGGGATCGAGCCCCAGCACCACGCCGCCCCACGGTGGCATTTAGGCTTCCATCTCCTGAAGGAGTTCCTCTGGGAGATCGAAATTGGCGTACACGTTCTGCACGTCGTCATGATCATCCAAAGTCTCGTAAAGCCGAAGGAGCTTTTCCCCCGTCTCCCGGTCAACCTCGATGGTGGTCTGGGGAATCATGGAGAGTTCCTCCCCGGTGACCTCGATCCCTGCCTGCTCATACGCCTGTTTGAGTTCGGAGAAGACCTCCGGCTCCGAGCGGATTTCCCACTCGTCACCATTGTCGATCACGTCTTCGGCTCCGGCCTCAAGTCCGATCTCCAGAAGCTGGTCCTCGGAATATTTTGCCTTGTCAAAGGTGAGCACGCCCCTTTTGTCGAACATCCAGGCCACACACCCGGACTCGCCCATGGAGCCGTTGTTCCGGGAGAGGATGTGCCTGATCTCGGCAACGGTTCTGTTCCTGTTGTCCGTGGCAGCATCGATGAGCAGGGCCACTCCGCCCGGTCCATACCCCTCGTAGAGCACTTCCTCGATGGATTCGGCCGCAAGCTCGCCCGTTCCTTTCTTTATGGCGGTATCAATCTTGTCTTTGGGCAGGTTCACGGCTTTTGCCGCTTCGATTGCAGCCCTCAGCCGTGCATTACTCGTTGGGTCTCCTCCGCCGTTTTTCGCGGCAAGGACGAGTTCTTTGGTCACCTTGGTGAACACTTTTCCTTTCTTGGCATCCTGCCGTCCCTTGCGGTGCTGGATGTTCTTCCATTTACTATGCCCAGCCATTATTCCTCCTGAATCCCTCTTATGATCATTGTAGTTACTTTGACATCCCAAGGCCGATGGAGAACATCTCCTTGCTTTCCGCTCTGGAACTCTTCGGCTTGAAGGACCGGACCTTTTCGAACAGAGTTCTCATTTCCGAATGAAGTTCTCTGATATCCGGGCCTTCGAACACTTTGACCACGAAGTGGCCTCCCTTTATCAGCCTCTCTCGGGCCAAGGCAAGGGCCTGCATGGCCAGGTCAAAGGAGCGGGCCTGGTCCGCAAACTTGATACCGGTTGTCTTCGGGGCCATGTCGCTGATCACCAGGTCAAAAGGGGCGAGTTCGTCCAGAAGATGGACAAGGGCCTCCGAAGGCTCAAAAACGTCATCCTGGAAACTGCGGATGTTTCCACCACCGGTTTCCATTTCCTGAAGATCCACGGCCACGACAATCCCTTCCTGACCGACGCGCTGGGCAGCATACAGACTCCAGGACCCAGGAGCGGCCCCAAGATCCAAAACCTTCTGCCCCGGCTTGAAAAGCTTGAACCGTTTATCCATTTCCTTGAGCTTGAACACGGACCGGGCCGGATAATTCTGGGCCTTGGCCTGCTTGAAGTAATGATCTCGATAATTTTTCATGGTCTGATTGTGGTTTCCTATTACAAACCCGCCACGGAGCCAAGCTGAATAGCCAGGCCCTATCGCATAAGCATTGTCTTGGATCGAGGCAACAGGATCATATTCTCGAAAAACCCGAAGGCATGCGAAGAAGAAGCCGAAATATTTCCACAGGCGAAATTTTCCATCCTGCAAAGAGTTGACGAATCCCCGGCCGAGGGTATACCCCTTCCATGCTCATGGGTCAGAGCGCTTGACCGGTGCTCCACCATAAAGATATTGTGCCGAAAAACGGGGGCGTAGCTCAGCTGGGAGAGCGGGACGTTCGCAACGTTCAGGTCAGGGGTTCGAATCCCCTCGTCTCCACCAGAAGTCACCTTGGGGTTGCAGTTTCTTGCTGCAACCCCTTTCTTTTTCAAAAAACTCTCACTCAGGCCATTCCTTCAAATCAGGAGAAATGCACTATGCAAACCCGAAATACATGATTATGAATAGCATGCTAATGGAACGTCCCGGTCGGGCTTCTGAAAACCGCCTTGATTCCGGGATCTTCCGACTCGAAGCATTGTTCTTCTGAGCCCTGCATCCAGGATTTTCAGCAGATACACGACCTCAACAGGAAGTTTGCATGATCACTGTGGTTGGCCCGAAGTTTCGATTCATCAAAATGATCCTCTTGGTGGCAGCGGTCACATTTTCTCCATCCTGCACCCCCTTTGCCCCGGGGCCAAGAGAACTTTCCCCGCTGGACCTTCCCCAGAGATTTACCCTGTACACGGAGGACGAAGCCGGACCGGGTCAGTGGTGGGAACACTTTGGAAGTTCAGAGCTCAACAGCATCGTAGACCGTGCATTGGCTGAAAATTTCGATATCCGTTCCGCCTGGGCCAGGCTGTCGCAGGCCCGCGCCGAGGCGGCAAAGGCGGGAGCATCCCTTTACCCCACGCTCAATGCCAGAGGCGAAACCGCCCGGCGGCGCGCAGCTGTGAGGAACAGCGGAGACTCGGACGCCCGTATAACCGAAATTGATGAATACACTCTTGGGCTCGCCGCCGGGTATGAGGTGGATCTCTGGGGCCGTCTCAGAGCGAACCGCAGTGCCTTGAGAGACGAATCGTTAGCCGCCAGGGAAGACGTGGAGGCAGCCCTCATGACCGTGACCGCCGAGGTCGTCAACACCTGGATCGAGCTTGTTGGCGTCCTCCAGGAGAGAGCCTTGCTTGTCGAGCAGATCGAACTCAACGAAAACCTCCTCGAACTGCAGCGCTCCCGGCTTGAGAACGGTTTGGCCACCGCATTGGACGTGTCCCAGCAGATGGAGAACCTGGCCTCGATCCGTGCCCAGCTGCCGCTTCTGGACCGCCGGGTGCTTTTGACCCGAAATTCCCTGACCCTGCTTACGGGCCAGGCCGATTCCGGAAGCATTCAGGTCACCCGGCAGGAACTCCCGGAACCGATTCCCCTTCCCGGGACAGGAATCCCAGCGGATCTTCTTGCTGCCCGCCCCGACGTCCGTGCCGCAGGGCTCAGGCTGCAGACCGCAGACTGGCGCATTGCTGCTGCAAGAGCCGACAGGCTCCCGGCGCTGAACTTCACTGCTGGCGCATCTTTTTCCAGCACCAGTTTGGATCTGCTCTTTTCCAACTGGCTGACCACCCTGACGGCAAGCCTGACCGGTCCCGTCTTCGACGCAGGCAGACGTTCCGCCGAAGTGGAGCGCACCCGGGCGGTGGCCGAACAGCGGCTTGCCGAATACGCCGCCACCGTAGCCCGGGCGGTCAAAGAGGTTGAAGACGGGCTGGCCGGTGAAGTCAAGCAGCGCCAATACCTCGAACGGCTGAAAGAGCAGCTGTCCGCAGCCACCCTGGCCATGCGCCAGGCTCGAATCCGGTATCTCAACGGCGACAGCGACTATTTGAACTATTTAACCGGCATTCAGAACGTGCAACGCCTGCAGCGGCAGATCGTCGCGGAAAGAGCCGAACTGCTCAAGTTCCGTGTGGGGCTGTACCGGGCTCTTGGCGGTGAGTGGAACCCACTTCCAAGCGGCGACTTCAGGCAGGTACGGACGGCCGGTCGTGATTGATATTTGGAGTTTACCTCATGAACAGACAGTCTGATTCCAGCCGCTTTCTGCGCAGTATCTTCAAACTGGGGCTTGCAATCTGCATCCTGGCCGCAGGAACAGGTCTGGCCTACTATTTCGTCGCCACAAAACCGGTGGTGGAAAAGAAGATGCCTCAGCCGCAAACAGTCTTTGTGGAAGCCATCCAGGCTCAAAAGGGACCGGCCCAGGCCATGGTGTCGGGCATGGGAACCGTTGTGCCGTCGCAGCAGATCACGCTTCGAGCCAGAGTTTCCGGTACACTCATCGCCCTTTCCGAGCGTTTTGTTCCGGGCGGGCGCATCCCCCAAGGTGAAGAGATTCTGCGCCTCGACCCCAGTGATTATGAGATCGAGGTCGCCAAAAGCGAAAGTGAACTGCAAAAGGCTCTGGCAGACCTGGAAATGGAACAGGGCCGACAGGCGGTGGCCCGACAGGAGCTTGAACTGCTGCAGGAGTCCTCACCCGGCGACTACACCGGGACGGACCTCGCCCTGCGCAAGCCACAGTTGCATCAAGCCGAAGCTCAGGTGGCCATTGCCAGGTCCGAGTTGGCCCGGGCGCGGCTGAACATGAATCGCACCGTGCTCACCGCCCCGTTCAATGCCCTGGTGGTGAACCGGCAGGTGGATTTCGGTGCGCAGGTAGGCACTCAAGACCCC
Source organism: Desulfovibrionales bacterium (assembly GCA_046542715.1). Classification (GTDB taxonomy): domain Bacteria; phylum Desulfobacterota; class Desulfovibrionia; order Desulfovibrionales; family JBKHAV01; genus JBKHAV01. The sequence continues at coordinate 19,844 of JBKHAV010000013.1, read as the reverse complement.
CTGGCCACCTTGGCCGCCACTGACGAATACTGGATCGAGGCCTCTGTCCCTGTAGACCGGATCGGGGACTTAGACCTTGAATCCGAATCTGGCAGCGTGGAGATCTTTTCTCAAACCGGGTCTGGACAATGGTCGGGACGCATCATGCACTCCCTGGGCATTCTGGACGAGAATTCCAGGCTGGCCAAGGTGCTGATCAGTGTCCGTAATCCGCTGGACGCGGGATCCAACCCGCTGATGCTGGGGGATTACGTCAGGGTGGCCATACAGGGTCGTGATCTCGGAGAGATGTTCGTTCTGCCCAGAAAGGCGCTGCGTCGCGGCGATGCCGTATGGATAGCCGCTGAAGGCAGACTGGAAATCCGGCCGGTGGAAATCGCTCTGCGCAGCGGTGAAACCGTGTATGTGCGCTCCGGTCTGAACCCTGGTGAATTGATCATTCTCTCCAACATCGCCGCCCCTGTCCCCGGGATGCCCCTGGACGTCGCCGAAAGCTCCGGGCCGCAGCCCGACGTTGCACAGGGAGGCAAAGAACTGTCGTCCAGGCTGGAGCAGTAATATGAGCCGGGACCCGATATCTCATCGCGGGCCAGTGGCATGGATGGCGGGGCATTCGGTTTCCGCCAATCTGCTCATGGCCGCCTTTCTGGTCGGCGGCCTTTTTCTGGCCTTTACCATCAAACAGGAGGTCTTTCCTGAATTTTCACTGGATACGGTCAGCATTTCCGTGGCCTATCCTGGAGCAAGCCCTGAAGAGGTGGAGGAAGGAATCATACTTCCGGTGGAAGAGGCGATCCAGGGCATCGAAGGGATCAAGGAAGTTCGGTCAACTGCTTCGGAAGGCTCGGGCAGGATAACCGTCGAAGCCATTGAAGGCACCGATACTTCCCGGCTTTGGCAGGAAATCCGCAGCGAGGTGGACCGCATCGCCACCTTTCCGCAGGATGCTGAAGAACCCATGGTGGTCATCGACACCCGTCGGCGTGGGGTCATGGACATCGCGCTGCACGGCTCCCAGGACGAGCTGGTTCTGCGTGAAACCGCCGAATCCGTGCGGGACGAACTCTTGAGCGATCCCGGTATCACCCAGGTCGGCCTGGAAGGTGCCAGGGATTATGAAATTCAGATTGCCATCTCCCAGGCCGACCTCAGGCGGTACGGCCTGACGCTGGGCGATATCGCCTCCCGGATTGCCGCGGCCTCCGTGGACATCGGCGGCGGCACCCTCAGAACCGCCGGCGGCGACATTCTCGTACGTGTCAAAGACCGCAGAACCACGGTGCAGGAGTATGCTGCGCTTCCGCTGCTCACAACCCCGGACGGCAGCCGGGTTCTGCTTGAGGACATCGCCTCCATCACCCAAGGATTCGAAGACTCCGACAACTGGGCCAGGTACAACGGCAGCCCGGCCATCTTTCTGGAGGTCTACCGTGTGGGCGATCAGACCCCGATCCAGGTGTCCGCGGCAGCCAGGAATGTGGTCGAGCGGCTCAACCAGGAACTTCCGGGCAACCTGCAGCTCTCCATAGCCAGAGACAGCTCAAAGATATTCCAACAACGTGCAGACCTTCTGCTCCGCAATGCCCTGATCGGGCTCAGCCTGGTGTTCATCCTCCTGGCCCTGTTTTTGGAGATCCGACTGGCCTTTTGGGTCAGCATGGGCATTCCCATCTCCTTTTTAGGATCCTTCCTCTTTCTTTCGGTCTCTCCTTTTTCCATAAACTTGATCACCATGTTCGCCTACATCGTCACCCTGGGGATCGTGGTAGACGATGCCATCGTTGTCGGCGAAAACACCTACCGCTTTCGAAAACAGGGATTGTCTCCCCTCAAGGCGGCGATTGCCGGAGTCCGGGAAGTCACCATGCCCGTGACATTCAGCGTGCTCACCAATATGGTGGCGTTCATGCCCATGTTCTTCATCCCCGGGTTCATGGGCAAAATCTACATGTTCATTCCCCTTGTGGTCATCTGCGTGTTTGCCGTGTCGCTGATCGAAAGTTTGTTCGTGCTGCCCGCCCATCTCGCCCGATTGAAAGCAAAGCCCCAGCGTGGTCCTCTGGGAGTTCTCACCCGATGGCAGGAGGCGTTCAGCAGCAGGTTCGAATCTTTTGTGCGCAACCGATTCGGACCCTTTTTGGAACTCAGCCTGCGGCACCGCTATATTGTCATCGCACTGAGTCTGGCCATGATCACGGCCACGTTCGGGTACGTCAAATCCGGCCGCATGGGCATGGAGCTTTTTCCGCGCGTTGAATCAGACTTCGCCTTTGTGGAGGCCACCCTGCCTTCTGGAGCTCCTCGTGAAACAATTTTTCGTGTGGAACAACAACTCTATGACGCGGCTGTGGAAGTGGCTGCTGAAAACGGTGGAGACCGCCTGGCCGAAGGTTTTTTGACCACGGTCCGGGAAAACCGCATCCAGGCTCGTATCTATCTCACCGACCCGGACCTCCGTCCGGTCAGCACCACGATGCTGACCAACGCATGGCGGGAGCGGGTCGGCCGCATCCCCGGACTGGAGACCATCGGCTTTCAGTCGGACCGTGGCGGTCCTGGTTCTGGAAAAGCATTGACCATTCAGCTCAGCCACCGCGACAAGGACATCCTGGAATCAGCCGGAAAGGAACTGGCACAGCGGCTGGCGGAGTTTTCAAGCGTCAGCGACATCGATGACGGCTCGGCCAGCGGCAAGAATCAGCTGGATATTCGACTCAAGCCTGCGGGGCAGCGCATGGGGCTGACCTCCCAGGATGTCGCCAGACAGGTTCGAAACGGATTCTTGGGTGCGGAAGCCCTGCGCCTTCTGGACGGACGCAACGAAGTCACGGTCAGAGTATGGTTTCCAGAGGATGAACGAAGGACTCTGGCCACGATCGAAGATATGGTCATTCTTGCCCCACAGGGTGAAATCCTGCTGTCCAGCGCCGCGGAAATCATCCCGACCCAGGCCTACACGAGTATCAACCACGTGGACGGCAGAAGAACCATCGACGTCACAGCAGACGTGACTCCCCGTTCCCGAGCCGAGCAGGTCACCTCCACTCTCAATGCCGAGGTTATGCCGACGCTTTTGGGCCATTATCCCGGGCTGAGTTACAGCTACCAGGGACGCCAGGCCGACACCAGGGAAAGCATGGCCGCGCTGATGCGGGGACTGGCCCTGGCCTTGCTCGGACTCTTTGGACTGCTTGCCATTCCCCTGCGAAGCTATTCCCAGCCACTGGTCATCATGCTCAGCATTCCCTTTGCCATGATCGGGGCGGTGCTCGGCCACCTGATCTTGGGGTATTCCCTGAGTGTCATGAGCATGTTCGGCATGGTCGCCCTGACCGGTGTGGTCATCAACGGCTCCCTGGTACTTATCGATTTTACGAATCGCCGGCGCAGGGAGGGGGAAACCGCTCAGGAAGCCATCCATGCCGCCGCGATTCAACGTTTCCGGCCTATCCTGCTGACCACGCTGACCACGTTCGGAGGACTGGCGCCCATGATCTTCGAAACGTCCAGGCAGGCCAGATTCCTGATCCCCATGGCCCTCTCCCTGGGGTTCGGCATCCTCTTTTCCACGTTCGTTCTCCTGTTCGTGGTCCCTGCAGCCTACATGATCCTGGAAGACACCATCAGCCTTTTCAAAACCGAAACAGACCCTGCCCAGGAAGTTTCAGGGTCCGAGAGTTCCGGAACCGCTCCCGGGGTTGCGCAACTGAAGGAGTGATAATCAGACCGCAGCACGTGAATCTGGTGAGGACCGGATCACTTGTTGTTATGGAGATGATAACACGGATCGCTGCCGTAGATCAGTCCGGTAGCGACACAGGCCCGCTCCATATCCACATCTCGGACCGTGACTACCCCGGGCTCGTCACGGCCTACCGCAACTGTCGGAGCCGGCGTATAGACAAGCCCTGCGGCCTGCCCCTGATCAGCCCCAAGGATCGCCATGAGACGGTTTCTGTTGCCGAATCCTGCCTGCATCTCAGCAATCCGATCGGTAAGTTCGGTTCTGTTTTGGACCTCGTACCAGGTGCCTTCCGGACTGATGGATACGGCGTCTTCTTTTGGATCGAAAACCAGAGCTGTTGTCCAGCCTCTTGCCGTGGACGCATAGACATCGTACTTTTCGAATTGGCCGGCAACCTTCTGGACATCCCCGGGAAGCCCGAAACGGTCCGGTTGCGCGAGATTCTGGGCCTGAGGGGCGCACCCGGCGACAAGGGCCAATACGCCCACTATCAGGACCGTTTTTCTCAAAGTGTTCATCACAGTCTCCTCATGGGTTTAGCCTCTTGTATACCACAGTTTTTCCATAGCACAACGCTCCACCGAGACAGAGATCATCACACCTGCGGGGCAACATTTGCTTTTCAATACGGGCGAACGTAAAACAATTCCTCTCAATACCGGGAAAGGAGCAGATATGGATAATCCTATGGAACACTTCTGGACGATACGGCTGAACGAATTGCAAGCCGTCCTGGAAAAGAACAACTTCGAGGTCTTTGTCGCTGCGGACCAGGACCAGGCCAGAACCATCGTGGTGGAGGAGATCCTCCCGAAGACAGGAGCAAAAAGTGTGTCCTGGGGAGGATCGAAAACATTCACCTCCATCGGACTCTATGATGCGCTCAAAGACCGTCCCGATCTGAACGTGTTGGACACCTACGACAAAGAAGCGAACAACGAGGAAAAATACGAACTGCGGCGACAGGCTCTTTTGGTGGATCTGTTCATCACCGGAACCAATGCCCTCACGGAAACGGGCAAACTCGTGAACCTGGACATGTTCGGCAACAGAGTGGCTGCACTGACTTTCGGTCCCAGACACGTCGTTGTCCTGGCAGGTCGCAACAAGATCGTTCCGGATCTGGAGACCGCGTTTTTTCGTATCAAGGATTTTGCGGCACCGGTCAATGCCATGCGGCTGGATAAAAAGACGCCCTGTACAAAGACCTCCTATTGCGAGGAATGCAAAAGCCCGGACCGCATCTGCAATGTCTGGACAATTCAGGAAAAATCTTTCCCCCACGGTCGGATCAAGGTGGTCCTCATCAACGAGGATCTGGGACTCTGAGAAGAGCGGTCGTATTGTGATGGACCAGAAACACCCGGACGAGGATGTATACCTTGTACAGTCGAATCCGAAAACCGCCTGGGAGATCTCTCTCGTGCTCTGGTCCGTCGATATTCCCCACCGGGTCGGGCGTAGCGATGGAAAATTCCTGATCCGTGTTCCAGCACACCTGCAGGACAGGGCAACGGCTGAAATCGAGTTGTACTTTCAGGAAAACAAAGAGGAACTCGACCCGGAAACTTCCCCCCGGCCGGGAGCGCCACGATACCGATTCGTGCTGCTGCCCCTGTTTCTGCTGCTCGCCTTTTCCCCCTTTACCAACATGTCATTTCCTTTTCTGGAAATCTATGCCCCAACATGGCGGGACGTGGGCAGTGCCAATGCCGCACATATCCTGCAGGGAGAGTGGTGGCGTCTGGTGACCGCCCTGACCCTGCACGCCGATCCGGCCCATCTCCTGGGAAATCTCCTTATCGGAGGAGGGTTCATTCTGGCCGTTTCCTGGGTTTTGGGCCCCGGACTGGCCTGGGCCCTGACCCTGTCCACAGGAATTCTCGGCAATCTCGGCACCGCTCTCGTCCTCGGCCCTCCCCATAATGCCATTGGATTTTCCACCTCTGTCTTCGGGGCCGCCGGTGTTCTCGTGGGATGCAGAGCCTTTGACCCATCCAGGAAATTTTCCCTCAGATCCACCTTCCTGCCCATTGCCGCAGGGCTTGGACTGCTTGCCATGCTGGGCTCAGGCGGAGAAAACACAGACCTTTCCGCCCACCTCATGGGGTTCGTCATCGGTATTCCCGCTGGCGGGGCAGCGGCTCAGGCCTTGCGCAAGTTCCCTCCTCCGAGCCCTGCAACAGACCTCCTGCTCCTTTTCCTCTTTACTTCCATCCCTGCCGGTGCATGGCTTTGGGCCTTCCTGACCGTTCAGTGATGCAGGAGCCCGGAGTTTCCGGTATGACGATAAAAAAAGGAGGATGGTCGCTATGCGAACCGCTGTGAAAGTTGCCGGAGTCACCGTCCTGGTCCTGGCTCTCTGGGATCTGGCCTGGCCCCTGGCCGGAGTGCGTCAGGTCTCCCCGTGGATGCTGAAAAAGCGCCTTGATGATGTCTCCCCTCCCCTGCTCCTCGACGTGCGAACCGAAGCGGAATACCAGTGGACTCGTATTCCCGGCGCAGTGCACATGCCCGAACTCCTGCTCCACCCGGAAACCCTCCCTGGAAAATTCCGGGACCGGGATCCGGTCATCATCTGCATGACAGGCCACCGCTCTCCGGTCACGGCATACCGCTTGAACCGGCTGTTCAACATGAACGCTTCCAATCTGACATGGGGAATGACGGGATGGATCTTGAGTGGTGGATCAACCGAGCAGAGGGAGTCCACCGAAAAACCGGCTCGACTGTGACGGTCAGCTGTCTCCGTTGCTCAGGTGATGCATGATCCGCTCTCGCAGGGGTGTTTTCTCCGGCATCTCAGGAAGAAAGGAGAACAGCCTGTCCAGAAAACCTTGCTCCAGAAAACGTTTTCTGGTGGGCGGGAAATTGAAATCATACACCCAGCTCAGCAGCAGGAGCTTGAAATCGTTCAGCCAGACCATTTCCCGGTAATCCCCCATACTCCCTGAAAGAACGGCATCGACCAGCTTCTGCGAATAGTGTTTTGGGTCTGGATCAAGGGCCATGGTGATTACCCTGTTTTCAGGCCCTCCGGGCGCAAGATAAGGGACGAGCACATCCAGGATATCCAGCTTGTCCGCATCCCGAACCACCTGACAGACCGTCCTGATGTGACCTTGAAGCTTTGATGACAGTCTCAGTCGATTGTGCAGCAGGACGCCGACGAGCACAGTCCGTTCTCTGCCCGGCCCCAACGTGGTCAGCACACCCTCGTCCTTGAGACGTTCATACCCGAGCCGGGCATGATCTACGGACTCGTCGTCGCGAAACGTCCTATACCTCTTGTACTGGGGAAAACGGCCCACGTCGTGAAGAAGGGCGGTCAGAAGGGCAAGCGTCCGCTGTTCTCTGTCAAGACCGATCCCGTCGGCAATACGGGTCGCCTCCTCTAGGACCCTGAGCGAATGGCGCTTCTTGAGCAGAATGTTTTCCCGGTCTTGGAAAGTGCCCTCTTCAAAGTCTCCCACGTAGCGGTCAAACCATTCGAGGAACGGCTGAATTTCATGTTGGATGTCGTGCACGGTGCAAAGGCATACTGATTTTTTTCGTCCGGTCAATCCCTGGATTTGGGTTCCTTGTCATCCTTGTCCTTGTCGATATCCCCCCGCAGCATCCCTCCCGGTCCGAAAAAAATGCGCAGCAGGCCGATGATGATCCCCAGAAACACGGCAATGAGAAGGAATTTGCTGACAGTCCAGAGAAATCCTCCCTCGTACCCCGGACCAAAGGGCCATTGGGACCATCTGTCACTTTGTGCCGCCGCCATTCCCAGAAAACCTGTGAGTATGTTCATAGTCACTCCATAGAGATGTTCAGCTTGTGTTTCCCGCTGAAAGTATATATCGAACTCCATGCCGAAACCAGCCGATTCCCGTGTCGCTCTTGACTTGTATGATTCCTTGTTCCACTTTATCCACTTCTTTTTACCCAGCTCCCGTGAATTCCACATTTTTTCTACCGGCCGGACCGCGCAATTCATGCCTCGGGACTACGTGGGTCAACCTGACTGTGAGGAGGAAAGTTTTCCATCATGAGTGACTACAAGAATACACTCAACCTGCCCAAGACCAAGTTTCCCATGCGGGCGAATTTGACCAAGAACGAGCCCAAGATGCTCGAATTCTGGGAAAAGATAAATGCTTACTTTCAAATGAACCGGGCAAACCCCGAGGAGCGCCGTTTCGTTCTGCACGACGGACCGCCCTACGCCAACGGGCATATTCATCTTGGAACCTCCACCAACAAGATTCTCAAGGACATCATCGTCAAGTCCAAGAACATGCAGGGAATCCGAGCGGAGTACGTGCCGGGGTGGGACTGCCATGGACTGCCCATTGAACTCAAGGTCGAGCAGGAACTCGGCGGCCGCAAAAGCGGCATGGGAATCGTCGAGTTTCGCGAGCGCTGCCGCACCTATGCTCTGAAATGGCTGGACACCCAACGCGAGGAGTTCAAGAGGCTGGGCGTTTTCGGCACATGGGACAACCCCTACATGACTCTGGACCCGGCATATGAAGCAGCAACCGCCCGGGAACTCGGCAACTGCATGGCCAATGGGTCGGTGCAGCGCAACAAAAAACCCATTTACTGGTGCTGTTCCTGCAAAACCGCCCTTGCCGAAGCCGAAGTCGAGTACGCCGACCACAGCTCCCCTTCCATCTACGTCAGCTTCCCCCTGACGGAAAAAAATCTCACTGCCCTCTTTCCCGAGGCCGAACCCGGCCGGACGTCCATCGTCATCTGGACCACCACGCCATGGACCATCCCGGACAACCTGGCCGTGGCCGTCCACCCTGAGTTCGAATACGTCCTGGTCAAAGCGGGCAAAGGGTCCTATGTCCTCGCCCGGGATCTTCTCGAGGAGAACGCCGGGCGTTTCGGCTGGGCAGACTATTCGGTCCTCCGGACGGTCAAGGGCGCCGAACTCGAGGGGCTGGTTGCGAGCCACCCCTTTTATGACCGCCCCTCACCGGTGGTCCTTGCCGACTATGTGACCCTGGAAGCCGGAACCGGATGTGTGCATACCGCTCCGGGACACGGCCGTGAGGACTACGAGACCGGGCTTCGCTATGGGCTGGAGATTCTCTCGCCCATGGACGATAGCGGGGTTTTTCTCGACGAGGTCGGTTTTTTTGCTGGAATGGATGTGTTCGAAGCCAACCCCAAGGTGATCGAGAAACTCGAGGAGACCGGAAATCTTTTGGCTGTGGAGAGGATTTCCCACTCCTATCCCCACTGCTGGCGGTGCAAGAAGCCGGTCATCTTCAGGGCGACCACGCAATGGTTCATTTCCATGTCGGAAAACGATCTCCGGACCCGTACCCTTGAAGCCGTGGACAACCAGGTCTCCTGGATTCCCTCCTGGGGCCGTGAACGGATCCACAACATGATCGCCCACCGGCCGGACTGGTGCATCTCCAGGCAGCGGCTCTGGGGCGTGCCCATTGTTGCCCTGGTCTGCAAAGGCTGCGGGGAAGCGTTTTTTGATGCCGAGTGGGTCCAGTCCATTGTGGACCGTTTCGAAACACACCCCCACGGGGCGGACTACTGGTTCGAGGCCCCTTTGAGCGAAGTGGTCCCCCAGGGGCTGACCTGTGCACGGTGCAGCTCTTCCGAGTTTGAAAAGGAAGACGACATCCTCGACGTCTGGTTCGACTCCGGAACGAGCTTCGCAGCGGTGGTGGAAAAGCGTGAGGAATGCCGTTTTCCCGCCGACCTCTACCTGGAAGGCACGGACCAGCACCGCGGGTGGTTTCACAGCTCTCTTCTGGCTTCCATGAGTACCCGCGGCGTGCCGCCCTACCGATGTGTCCTGACCCACGGCTTTGTTGTGGACGGCCAGGGCAAAAAGATGTCCAAATCCCTGGGCAATGTCGTGGCCCCTCAGGAAATCATCGACAAATACGGGGCTGAAATCCTGCGGATCTGGGTCTCTGCAGAAAATTATCAGGAGGACATGCGGATCTCCGATGAGATCCTCACCCGGCTGGTGGACGCCTACCGCAGGATCAGAAACACCTGTCGCTACCTGCTCGGAAATCTGGCTGATTTCGATCCGGCAGCAGATGCCGTTGCCATAGACGACATGCTCTCCTTTGACCGTTTCGCCCTGGACCTGGTCCTGACCCGACATGAAAAAATGCAACGAGCATATGACGCGTACGAGTTCCACAAGGTCTTCCATACCCTGCACAATCTCTGCGGCACCGATCTCTCCGCGTTTTACCTGGACATCCTTAAGGACCGGCTCTACGTCTCCGGAAAGGACAGCCTGGAGCGCCGTTCCGCTCAGACGGCGCTGTGGCATATCCTCGGCATTCTTCTGCACAATATGGCGCCGATTCTGAGCTTTACGGCCGAAGAAGTTTTCCAGTACCTTCCCGGCAGGGAGGAAAGTTCTGAAGACACGGTGTTTACCCAGCGCTACCGTCCCGTTGGTGCAGAACTGGTCAGCGAGGAGGAACGCGCCAGATGGAATCTTGTCACCGAAGTGCGCGACGAGGTCAAACGAGCCATCGAACCCCTGCGCAAGGCCGGAGAAATCGGGCATTCCCTGGACACGAGAATCGTGCTCTATGCCGGAACGGACCTGCAGTCGGAACTCGATACCGTTCAGGACAGCCTGCGTGAGATCTTCATCGTCTCCCAGGTTGAGATCAGGGATATTTCCCAATCCCCTGACAGCGCCGTCCGCGGCGAGCAAATCGAGGAGCTCATGATTTCCGTTGAAAAGGCCCGCGGTGAAAAATGCCAGCGGTGCTGGGTTTTCAACGAGGAACTGGGCACACTTTTGGAACACCCGCAGGCCTGTCCTCGTTGTGCGGCGGTTCTGCAGGACAACGCTTCATAAGGACCATCATGAAATTCCGCTACAAGCTTACGTTTTCCCTCGGTCTGGTCGTGCTCCTGCTGGATCAGGCAACCAAAATTCTGATCGAGCAGTTTCTTCCGCTGGGAGGAAAAACCGTGATACCCGGAGTTTTCAATCTGGTGTATGTGCTGAACAAGGGAGCGGCCTTTGGATTTTTGAACCGGGCGGACATCCACTGGCAAACCTACTTTTTTATCGGGGTTTCGGCACTGGCAGTGGTGCTTATCATCCAGCTCCTGCGAACCGTGGACAGGCATGACCCTGTGCTTTTCACCGGTTTGGGACTGATTCTGGGAGGTGCACTGGGCAATCTCATCGACCGGATCAGAATCGGAAAAGTCATTGACTTTCTCGATATTCACCTCGGTGCCCATCATTGGCCGGCGTTCAATGTCGCGGATATTGCCATAACCCTCGGGGCGGTGGCGCTTCTCATCACATTTTTCAAGCGCAGGGGAAATGTTTCCAATACTCGTTAACATCGGGCCCGTCACCATTTACACATACGGGTTCTTCATTGCGGCAGCCTTTCTCGCAGGCATGGTCTGGGCCGCTCGCGAAGCCGATGCCAAGGGGCTCGATCCCAAAATCGTCTTTGACGTGGGTTTTTACATCGTGCTCAGCGCCATTTTAGGGTCAAGGCTCCTGTATGTCCTGCTCAATCCTTCGTACTTTCTCCAGTTTCCGCTGGAGATCTTCAAGTTTTGGAAAGGGGGGCTTGTGTTTTTGGGCGGAGCCCTTCTTGCGACCGCAGCAGTCCTGCTCTATTTCAAGCGCAGAAATCTTTCAGTTTGGCTCTGGGCCGACTGCTTCGCCCCGGGGCTGGCCCTCGGCCAGGCCATCGGCCGCCTCGGCTGCTTCAGTGCGGGCTGCTGCTACGGCAAGGAATGCGAACTCCCCTGGGCCGCAACATTCTCCAACCCCGCTTCTCTGGCCCCGCAGCATATCCCCTTGCATCCCACACAACTCTACCACGCCCTTGCCGGGCTGGTGAGCTTTGGAATTCTGCTTGCCGCAAAGAGACATCTCAAACAGCCCGGGCAGCTCATGGGGCTCTTTTTCGTCCTGTATGCATTCTTCCGATTCACCATTGAATTCTTCCGGGACGATTACAGGGGAACAGTGGGATTTTTCAGCGTAACCCAGGTGATTGCTGCCGCGGTCTTGATTATCGGCGTGATCATCATCTATCAAAGGAGAGCATGATGTTCGGACTGTCCCCCGCGGAACTCGCGGTTGTCGCAGGAATACTGCTCCTGCCCATTGTGCCCAGCCTCTGGGCGATATGGCATATCTTTCATTGTGATTTCCCGACCCCCCAGGAAAAGATGGCCTGGCTGGGTGCATCTGTTTTCATCCCGGTCCTCGGCGGTCTCACCTATATTTTCTGGGGAAGAAAACGAGCGAGGAAGGTACTATGAAACACCTGCGTTTAAGCCTGATTGTTTTTTGCATGCTGTTGGCGTCCTGTGCCACGACGCAGGATGTAGAGAATCTGCAATACAACATGAACCAGCAGGACCGGAGAATGCAGGAGCGGATCGAAAGTTTGTCCCAGGCCCTGCAGTCCACTGAACAGCAGCTCCAGAACCAGATCGAATCCGCGAGTTCACCGGTGCGATCCACCCAGGCCAATCTCTGGGCCGAAATCGAAATGCTCCGCTCCCGAACGGCCGAACTCCAGGGGGCTCTCGATGAAACCCTGGAACGGCTGCGCCAGATCGAAGCAACGCAAGACACCGAAGAGCTTGCTGAACTCAAGCGCCGCACTGCCCAAATCCAGGGCGACCTGGCCCGGCTCAGCTCTCAGCTTGGGGTCGACCTCGAGGGTGGAGCCCCCGCTGCCAATGAGCCCGCAGCAGAACGGCAGCCCCAGGCCGATCCTGCGGAAACCCTCTATCAAAACGCCCTCAAGGCTTTTCAAGACAGGGAGTATTCCCGGGCCCAGGAGCTGTGGTCGGAATTTGCCTCCACGTTTCCCGACAATCCACTGGTCCCCAATGCGCTCTTCTGGCAGGGCGAGGCCTATTACCAGCTGAAGAATTACGGGCAGGCAATCCTCTCCTACCAGGAAGTCATCGACAGCTATCCCAAGAGCCCGAAACATCCGGCCGCACTCCTGAAACAAGGTATTTCCTTCATGAACCTGGACAAGGATCAGGCCGGAAAGCTGCTGCTCCAGGACCTGGTCCAAAAATTTCCGGACACGGCTGAAGCCAAACGAGCCAATGATATTTTGGATTCATCCCAAAATTAGAGGACACCCATTTCTTCGGAGCCGCGGTTATGAATCACAATATCAAAGAATACAGTAAGATAATTGCCATCAGTTTCCCGCCGACCATCTCCGGCGAGCCTGTCATGTACAACCTCGCCCGGAACCATCATCTGGTCTTCAATATTTTAAAGGCCCGGATCAATCCCCGGCAGGAAGGCCATATGATCATTGAACTCTCCGGCAGGGAGGAAGATTACCACTCTGGGGTGGAGTATCTCAAAAATCAGGGAGCCAAAATCACTTCTGTTGCCCAGCAGATCTCCCGGGATGAGGAGTCCTGCATCCACTGCGGCATCTGCACGGCCATGTGCACGACCAAGGCCCTCCGGATGGATGAGGCGACCAGAATCGTTGTTTTCGACAGTGAAAAGTGTACCGCCTGTGGAATGTGCACCCGATTGTGCCCGGTCCACGCCATGAATGCCCATGTAGACGATCTTTTCTGGTAGGAGGGATGGAGATGGGAAAGGAGAACAGGACCTATATGCGCATTCCAACGCGGTTGCGTGCTCACGCCAGACGAATCGATTCCGCAGATTCCCAGCCGCTGTTCCGCGGCATCGCGACCCAGACGGAAACAACTCGTCCCTCGAAAGTCACGGGAGTACCTGAAAACCTGACGACCCTGCTCTCCGAAATAAACTCCAAGCTCGACCTTCTGGTCAGTTCAATGAACAGGGAGCTGCTTCTCAAAGACTTTCCCATTCAGCTAGAAATCGTTGAAATCAGCGGGGCCGGTGTCAGATTCGTCAACGACGGCAGTGTCGCCATTAACGACAACCTGGAGTTGATCATCATCCTTTCCCATTTTCCCCTGCGGCTCGCCGGCGTAAGCGGTACTGTCCAGCGGGAGGTGGAAAAAGAAGACAAACGTTTTTATGCCTTCAACATCAAACAAATCAGGGACCATGATCGAGAGGCCATTGTCCAGTACGTGTTCCAGGAACAACGCGAAATTATCCGGGAAAGCAAGAATGAATATTAGCCCTGCCCAGTGGGATGGGCTGGCTGATCTCTACCTGGAAGCAACTTCAGGTTCCTTTCTTCCTGGTATAGTCCATAACCTGAACAATTTCGGCCACGTCATGGATCTGCAGCTTGAACTCCTCCAGACCAAGCTCCCCCAGATTCAGTCCGGAAGATTTGGGGATCTGGACACCCGTTTTCAACGTATCGCTACGGCGTCGAAAGATCTTCTCATGGTCATGGAAACAGTTGGAAATCGTTTCTTTTTTACACAAAAGGAAAGGGTTCACATCAACATCGAACAATACTTCGACTGGCTCATGAGCTTTTGGAAAAACAATCTCTTTTTCAAGCATAAGATCGACCTGCACTTTTTGCTTGATCAAAATTGCCCCAACCTCAATGCAGTGCCCTTTGTTCTGACCCTGTGCATTGAAGAAGGACTGAAAAACGGGATCGAAGCCTGCCAGGAGTACTCCACAGAGAATGCAACGCTGGATATCGTTGTAAGGCCAGACAAGGATGCCGTGCGAATCGGTCTGACGACACCGGGAAGTCTGAAGTTGGACGATGATCCTTTTGCGCCCGGGACGACGACCAAGCCCGGCCGTCTCGGTCTGGGGCTTTCCATTGCCGCCCATTTCGCAAAAAAGGTCCATTGGGACGTAACCCTGGACTCCCACGGAAGTGAAACTGTCTATACATTGCGCATACCCGACTGCAACACCGTTGTGCCCACCCTCTGAACTGCGAATCACTCCGACACCAAGGAAGGAGAACATGGATAAAAAGGAAATCCTTGACAACATTCTGGAAAGGATAACCGCCGATGCCCTGGTGACCTTCCGGGAGACAATGACACGCATCATTGACGAAGAATTCGCGCGGACCCTTACCCAGGCTCTGACGGACAGCCAATTCTACAAAACACTCAATGACGAGCTTCGGACCGGGCTGAGCAGCATCTACCGAGAGATCCACTCGGCAAAAGGTGAGGACGAATCCTCTGCCCCGCCGCACCAGGACGATACCCGGGAACTCTTTTCAGAAGCCTCAGACCAGCTGGACCAGATCCGCAGGACCACGGAAGAGGCCACGGTTGAAATCATGGATATCCTTGAGAAGCATATGGATCGGCAGACCGAGGTGGAGAGGCTGCTCAAGTCTCTTGACGCCACCGGGAACAAGAAAGATGCGGTAAGCCGTCTACTGGAGATGAACGACCAGCTCGGCCGGGATCTGATGTCCATCATGACGACGCTGAGTTTCCAGGACCTTACCGGCCAACGGATCAAACGAATCGTCGAAACACTCAGAAAAGTCGAGGAGACTGTCTTCGACCTGTACATGTCATCGGGACTTGTCCTCAAAGCCCGGGCCGAACACCCGGACAAGGATCTCGACGAACTCCGCGAAGAGAGCCGGATGAAGGTTTCCACCCTCAAGGGGCCTCAGACCGAGGCTTCCCAGACGGATGTGGACGACCTCCTCAACCAGCTCGGCCTGGACTGAAGATCTCCTTTTTCATCATCAGAGCAGGACCAACCCAGCTGTCCCCAAAAGAATAAAAAAACCTGCCGCATCGGTTATGGACGTCAGAAAGATGCTGGAAGCTTGAGCCGGATCCCTGCCCATGGCTTTGAGCAGAAGGGGAATCGAAGCCCCAAGCACTGCCCCGAGGAGCATGTCCGCTCCCATTGCCAGAGCAAGGACTCCTGACAACGCGGCATTGGCGGTGATGATCATGAAAGCGACAAAAACCGGCAGCGAAATGATGAGCCCCGTGACCAGCCCGATCTTTGCCTCCCGCAGCACTGCAAACCACATCTTTTTGCGATCGAACCGCTCCATGGCCATTTGGCGGATCATGACCGCCAAGGCCTGATGACCGGTATTTCCGGCCTGGTTGGCGACAACAGGCATCAGCGCAGCCAAAATGGCCATTTGGGCGATGGTACCCTCGAACATGGCGACCACCCAGGCGGATACGGCTGAATTGAGCAGATTGATGATCAGCCACGGGGTGCGTTTTTTCAGGGAATAGGTCCAGGGCGAATCCACGGTCTCGTCCGAACCGGCCCCCACCATGGACTGCATGTCCTCGCTGGCTTCCTCGTGGATGATGTCGATGACGTCGTCAACCGTGACAACGCCCAGAATGCGCTGCTCGTGATCCACTACCGGCAGGGCGAGAAAATTGTATCGACTGATGAGCTTGGCCACGACCTCCTTGTCCACTTCATAGGTCACATAGATGAGGTTCTGGTCTTGCAGAAAGTCGCGCACGACCTTTCCCGGGCGGCTGAGGATAAGCTCGCGCAGCGAGATGACGCCCAGGAGATGGCGCTTGTCGTCCACGATATAGGCGTAATACGGGATTTCGAAATGCTCCACTTCGCCGCGGATAAGCGATATGGCTTCGTCTGCAGTGAGATTCTGATCCAGGACCAGGACCTCCGTGTTCATCACACCGCCGGCGGTTTCGGGATCGAACTTGAGCAGGTCGGCAATCACCTCGGCATCCTCAGCCTCGATGTACCGAAGAATGTTCGCCCTGACGGCGTCGTTCAGTTCGATGAGGATGTCCGCTGCATCGTCAGGGGACATGACCTCGAGAATATCTGCTGAAGCCTCCGGTGGAAGGTGGGTCATGAGTTCGACCCTGTCGTGCCGCTCCATTTCGGTAATGGTCTCGGCCGCATCATCAATGGCATAGGTTTTCAAAACCCGCACCTGCTCCTCCACCGGGAGCTGTTCCAGGTGGTCTGCCGCATCCGCGGGATGGATGTTTTCCATTGTGGCGGAAGGCCAGCTGACCTCGCCTCCGTTCTGGATATCCGAGTTCTTTTCGTCCTTTTTCATGAGCGACCTTCCTGAATTGAGTGCATCGGCTAGGTAGCCCAATTCACATTGCCGGTCAAAGCGAGTATGTCTTCCCTTGGCAACTCAGCTCTCTGGTATTATCTGACCAAAGCGGTCGCTTGACGAGACCGGTCCCCGGCCGATACTCCCTGGCCGAGCCCAGAAGAAGTTATGAACCATACCCTGTTTGATTCTTTTTTCCAAAACCGGGCCCGCTCCTTTCTGCTGGAATCCATTGATCAGGCTCTGAAAGAAGACGGACGCGACCTGACGTCAGAAGGTCTCTTTACACAGGACGACCGCCTGAAGGCCCGTATTGTGGCCAAGGAGGAAGCCGTTGTAGCCGGACTGCCCATCATCGCCCTGGTCTTCGAACGGCTCGGAGTTCTCAAGGAAACAGTAGTCGACTGTCTGGTGAAAGACGGGTCCTCTGTTGCTTCGGGAACGGAACTGGCCCGTATCGATGGTCCTGCAGCGGCAGTGCTCAAGGCCGAACGGGTCGTCCTGAACTTCCTCTGCCATCTCTGTGGTATCGCCACCCTCACCCGGAGGTATGCAGCACTTCTTGAAAATACAAAGACACGGCTCCTCGACACCAGAAAGACCCTGCCGGGATTGCGATACCCCGAAAAATACGCCGTTCGCCTGGGCGGAGGGTTCAATCACAGAATTACTCTGGAAGAGATGCTCATGCTCAAGGATAACCACGTGGACCGGATGGGAGGTATCCGCGTTGCCGTGGAACGGCTCCGGTCCCGGTATTCTCCCTGTCCACCCATCGAAGTGGAGTGCCGTACACTTGAGCATGTCCAAGAAGCCGTGCAGAGCCGTGCCGACCGGATCATGCTCGACAACATGAATGATGACGACATCGTTCAGGCTCTGGGGGTGATTCCGGAAACGATTGAAACGGAAGTGAGCGGCAATGTGACAATGGATTCTATCCGGCGCATTGCCCTCCTCGGCCCGGACTACATATCCGTAGGTCGGATCACCCATTCGGCACCGAGTGTGGACTTGAGCCTTCAATACATCACCCCCCCGAACGAATAGCGATTGTGATGCAAAACATGGACACGGAAACATTGAAGAACCGCATCCGGGAGGTGAAACGACAGTACGGCCCGGATCTGGTCATCTTGGGCCATCATTACCAAACCGACGACATCCTGGAAATGACCGACATCCAGGGCGACTCCCTGGAGCTTGCCAGAAGAATTCCGGGGCTCAATGCCCGGCGCATCGTATTCTGCGGCGTCGATTTCATGGCCGAATCCGCCTCCATTCTGGCCACCCCGGCACAAAAAATCTATATTCCGGACGTGACGGCAAGCTGCGTCATGGCCGATATGGCGCCTGCGCCTCTGGTTGAGGCCGTCACACATCGGCTCGACCAAACTGGTGGCTCGGTCATCCCCTTGGCCTACGTCAACTCCTCTGCAGCGGTGAAAGCGCTGTGCGGGCAAATGGGCGGATCGGTCTGCACCTCGGCCAATGCCGCCACAATGCTGTCCTGGGCCCTGGATCAGGGTGACCGGGTCCTCTTCCTTCCGGACAAGAATCTGGCCCTGAACACAGCACATTCGATTGGACTTCCACGGTCTCAGTGCATGGTCCTGGACGTCCGGGGCCGGGGCAACAGGCTGGACACCGGAAGAACCAAGGGAAAGAAGCTTCTGATGTGGCCTGGTGTCTGCGCCATTCATTTCAAATTCAAGTCTGAACAGATCAGGTCCATACGGGAGCGCCACCCTGAAGCCCGAATTGTCGTTCACCCGGAATGCAGCCCTGAACTCGTGCAGGCAGCCGATGCCTCCGGATCGACATCCTTTATCATCGACTATGTGGAAAACGCTCCCCTTGGACAAACCATCTTCATCGGCACAGAGGTTCACCTGGTCAAAAGATTGAGGAAGCAGTACTCCGGAAAAAAGGAGATCCTTCCAATTGCGGACATCGCCTGTTCCAACATGGCGAAAATTTCCCTGGAGAAGCTGGCGCACCTCCTTGAAGGTCTCGAGGATCAGGAACCGGTAACCGTCCCAGGCGACATCGGCAAACCCGCACTTCTGTCCCTGGAGCGTATGCTCCGGGTCTGCAGCTGAAGATTTCAAAAAAGGTTTATAATACCTATGCAACCAACACGTTCTACCTGCCGTGTTCTGGTCATCGGCGCCGGCATAGCCGGGTGCACCGCCGCCCTTGTGATGGCTGACCAGGGCGTGGAAGTGACCATGATCACTTCTGGACCGGACATCTCCGAATGCAATACCTCGCTTGCCCAGGGGGGGATCGTCTATAAGGCCCCTGAAGACAGTCCCAAGCTCCTGGAGCGTGACATCCTGGTGGCTGGCTGGAATCTCAACTATCCCAAGGCGGTTCGTCACCTTTGCCGCACAGGGCCGAAAGTGGTCCAGGATATCCTTCTGGAGCGGTTGCATATTCCTTTTGAGCAAGGACAGAACGAATGCAAGCTGACCAAGGAAGGCGGTCACAGTCTGGCCAGAATACTCTACTGTGCCGATTTCACCGGCCGGGCCCTCATGGAGCGCTACATCCCGGCTGTGACCACCCATCCCAACATCCGCGTTCTGTCCGGCAAAACCGCTGTGGACCTGCTTTCCCTGCACCATCATTCCACTGAAATGGAATACCGCTATCATCTGAACAATCAGTGTGTGGGGGCCTACGTCCTCGATGAAAAGACCCAGGAAGTGGAAACCCTCATGGCTGATTTCACTGTTCTGGCCACAGGGGGGATGGGGCAGATTTACCTGCACACCACCAATACGGACGCCTCCATCGGGGCAGGGCTTTCCATGGCCCACCGGGCCGGAGCCAAGATCCTGAACTCCGAATTCGTCCAGTTTCATCCCACTGCGCTCTTCCATCGGGCGCCCCGCAAATTTCTCATCTCCGAGGCGGTCCGGGGGGAAGGGGCTCACCTCCTGAACGGAAACGGAGAGCGGTTCATGGCCCGGTACGATTCCCGGATGGAACTCGCCCCAAGAGACATCGTGACCCGGGCTATTGTCGAGGAGATGCTGCGCACGGACGATCCCTGCGTCTATCTCGATGCCACCGCCCATTTGCAAGAGGACATCCAGTACCGGTTC
>JBKHAV010000104.1:0-9301 GCA_046542715.1 Desulfovibrionales bacterium | reverse complement strand
CCGGATCACGCCCCGAGGATATAGTCCCGCTCCATGCGATACCCCAGCTCGTCGAGCATCGAAACGATGTCTTGCCGGGCGCCACGCTTGGCCACATAGGGCAGGATGAAACATTTCCCTGGAGGCGGGATCTGGTCCGGGGACAGGACCGGGACATTGTGGATGATATGTCCGATCTTCTTCAAGTCAACGTCCACATAAGCTCTGAACCTGATTCCGTGCTCCTGTAAAAGCTCGGCCCGCTTCCTGGTGGTCCTGCCAGACCCCCAGAGCACGACCTCCGGGTGGTGGGGGTTGTTTCGCTCCAGCCACCGGGCCAGATGTCCGGCCTTCAGCCGGTAAAACGCCTCCAGGCTGTATCGCTCACTGGTCCGGGAGAGTCTCCCTGGATCATCCCGCCAGTGCAGCAGGGTGCGGTCGATCTTGTGCATACGCACCCCATGGTCGAGGAATCTGAGCCAGAGTTCGTAGTCCTCGGGAAATTCCCCCTGCCTGTACGGCCCCAGCTCCGTGATCAGGGTTTTGCGGAACATGACCGAAGGGTGGGCCAGCGGAGATTCAACAAAGCGGTGCAGCCTGATCTCTTCCGCAGTGCACAGGGAATTGGTCCACGCAACATAGGTGTGATACCCCCTGCGCGCTTTCGGGTCGCCGAAAAAACCGACCTTGCAGGCCACAAGGCCGACATCCGGGTTTTCGTCCAAAAACGCTTTTTGCGCGGACAACCGGGGCGCCAGGCTGAAGTCGTCCGCATCCATGCGGGCGATGTACTTCCCCCGGGCACGGGAAAGTCCGGCATTCAAGGCGCCAACGATCCCGGTGTGGGGCCGGAGCACCGGCCGGACCCGCGGGTCCAGCCGGGCGTAGCGTTGAAGGATCCGGGCCGATTCGTCCAAAGAGCCGTCATCCACGGCGATCAGCTCGAAATCGCGGAAAGTCTGGGCCAGGATGCTCTCCACGGCCTGGGCAAGGGTTTTTTCGGCATTGAACACCGGCATGATCACGGAAACACGGGTCATTGAAGGATAACCTCTCCCTTTCGTACCGTAGTGATCTTCACCTGATCGGTTCTGAAATCCCAGGCGATGGTGACCGCCCCATGCTCCGCCGTGGTCAGCAAGGGAATGTTTCGTTTGGCAAGCTCTTCCCGGACCGATGCGCTGGGCAGGAAAAAATGGTTGAGAAAGCCGGCGCTGGCAAGGGCAACTCTCGGTGAAACTCTTTCCAGAAACCCATGGGCATAGCTGCTCTTTGCGCCGTGGTGCGGGAGAACAAGGACCTGGGCGGAAAGATCAGGGATTTTGGAATACAGGTTTCGGATCTCGTCCTTTTCGATATCCCCGGGCAGCAGAACCAGCCCCTTGCCGTTGCGGCTGAGCCGCAGCACCAGGGACTGGTCGTTGGCATTGGACGGCATGTGTTCCTGTGGCGGGTGCAGCACCTCGACAACCACCTCGCCCAGGGCAAACCTGTGCCCGGCATGCCAGCGCTCTGTGGGAATATGCCGCTCAGCCAGAATCCGCTTCAGTTCCCAGGCGTCCTGATTGTCCGGTTCCGCTCCGTTGAAGGCAAAGGACCCCACCCTGAAGTGGTTCAGGGGGAATAATAGCCCCCTGAGATGGTCCCCATGGTGGTGCGAGAGCACGATCTGATCCAGTGTGGGAAACCTGCCCCAGGTAAGAGCCGGGGCCACAAAGATCTTTCCGAAATCAAAATCCGGGTTCCATGACCCACCCCCGTCCACAAGGACCCGTTTGCCCCCGGTCTCCAGGATTACGGCTTGTCCCTGGCCGACATCCAGAAGCGTGAGGGTGAAGTCGCCTTTTTGGACCCGGTGCATTCCGGCGCCGACAAAGATCAGGCCAAAAAGCAGGGAAAGCAGCAGAACATGCTTGTGCTGCTTCCACTTTCCAGCCAGCAGAAAGAGCACCCACAATACCATGAGCCAGTATGCCAAAAACAGGGGCCAGGTCGGGCGCATGACCACTGCCTGCCGGAGCCATCCCCGGGTCTCAAATCCGCTCAGCACCCCGAGCATCCAGTCGCAGATCGACACCCCGTGGGAGATGAGCATTGCGCCCAGATCATAAAGCCCGGGCACAGCAGCAACGGCAAGTCCAAAAAAGCCCAGGGGCAGGGCAACCACGCCGAGCAGGGGAAGCCACAGGATGTTCAGGTACAGGTGGGGGCTTGTCCAGTTGAAATGCCAGAACAAAAGAGGCAGCAGCACGATATTGGCTGAAACCCCGGCCAGAAGAATGGACGCGGGATAGGCCAAAATCTTTCCAGCCGCTCCTTTCCATGGAATGAGTCTGCCCAAAAGAAAGGGGCAAAAAAGCGCAATCCCGGCAACCGCAAGCGCTGACAACTGCAGCCCCAGTTCATAGGCCGAAAGCGGCGAAACGAGAAGAATCATGCCCACTGCGACAAAAAGGCCGTCCAGAACCACCCGTCCCCGGCCGGCCAGAAGAAGGATTCCCCAGAACGCGAACATGAGCCCTGCCCGCAAAAGTGACGGGCTGAACTGGCCCAGCCAGAGGTAGAACAGGGCCGGGCCGAAAGCCAGAAGAACCGCCAGCTTGATCCTGGGCACGCGAAGATACACATCAGGGAAGACCAGACCCGCACCCCAGGCCAGAAAGAGCCCGATGGACACCACAAAGCCCAGGTGCAGTCCGGATTGGGCCAGGCTGTGGGAAAGAGAGCTCAGCTGGAAGATATCCACCGTGGCGGAAGAAAGCAGGAACCGTTCCCCAAGAACCACCGCTGCCAGCACTGCCGCGCCCTGGCTCTGGCCCGCGGCATGGAAAAACCTCTGCCTGAGCGAAGACCTGAAACTCCCTCCCTCCGGGGTCAGGCTGATGGTTGTTTGGTCTTCCGAGGTAAAAGTCTTGTAAAAAACCCCTTTCCGCTGCCAGTACCACTCGCTGTTTCGGGTCCCGGGGTTGGCCATGCCGTGCACCGGCTTGATCCGCAGGGTGGCCTGCACCTGCTGGCCGGGCTCCGGCCAGACTGTTGGAAGCTCCCAGGTCCAGAGGAGCTTTCCCGGCAGACGGCCACGGTTTCCGTCCCCGGTTTCAAAGTCGACATCCGAGAGGGTAATGAGCAGCCTGTTTCCCGGGGCCGAGCGGACATCGGTCACCTGGGCGGTAACAGCGACCTTTTCACGATTTTTCATCCACTCGGGAAAAACCCCGGGGTTGTCCGGCATCCGTGCCCAGCCCCAGAGCAGCCCGCCCGCAAATGCCGTTGCCAGGAGGGCGTAAAACAGGGGGGCCCGCAAGGGGCGGACAAGGGAAGCAAACAGGGCAAAAGAAACCAGGGCCGGAAGGGGGAAGCGCAGCCCCAGGATACCCATGACAAAGGCCAGGAGCAGGAGCTGCCAGTCGTGCAGGACCGGCAGCTTTCCCATGCGCGGGTTACTGCTGGTCGGGCTCTCTCCTGATTCGGGCCCCGACCTTGGAGAGTTTATCTTCCATGTGCTCATAGCCCCGATCCAGGTGGTAGATTCTCCGGACCTCGGTTTTTCCCTGTGCTGCCAGTCCGGCCAGAACCAGCGATGCACTGGCCCTCAGATCAGAAGCCATTACCGGAGCGCCCACCAGCTTGTCCACACCGCGCACAACCGCGCTCTGGCCCGAGAGCTTGATGTCGGCGCCCAGCCGGACCAGCTCGAGAACGTGCATGAACCGGTTTTCAAAAATGGTCTCCCGGATTACACCGGAACCTTTGGCCGTGCACAACAGGGCCATGATCTGGGCCTGCATGTCGGTTGGAAACCCGGGAAAGGGCTGCGTTGTCACGTCCGCAGAGACGAGCCGCCGCGCCTTGCGCACCAGCACTCCGTCCTTCTTTTCTTCGAACCGGACGCCCATCTCCGTCATCTTGGACACCACCGCTTCCAGTTCCTTGAACGGACAGTTCTCCAGAAGAAGCTCGCCATGGGTGATGGCGGCCGCCGCCATATACGTCCCTGCTTCGATCCGGTCGGGCATGACGCTGTAGGTGCAGGGGGACAGATCCTTCACCCCTTCGATGCGCACGATGCTGGTCCCGTGCCCGGTGATTTTTGCTCCGCAGGCATTCAGGAAATTGGCCAGGTCCACGACCTCCGGCTCCCTGGCCGCGTTTTCGAGGATGGTCTCCCCCTTGGCCAGAACCGCGGCCATGAGCAGGTTTTCCGTGCCCCCGACCGTGGGAAAATCAAAATGGATGTGGCTGCCTTTGAGCCGCCTGCATTTGGCAATGATGTTTCCGGAGTTCAGGTCAAACTTTGCCCCCATCTGCTCCATGGCCCGCAGGTGCAGATCCACTGGCCTGGCTCCGATGGCGCATCCCCCGGGAAGGGCCACCACGGCCTTGCCGAGCCTGGCCAGCAGGGGTCCCAGGCAGAGCACTGAAGCGCGCATGGTCCGCACCAGCTCGTAGGGCGCCTCATGCTGCAGGGAAGAGCCGGCTGATACCCGAACTTCGCCGTTTTCCGTGGAGGTGGTACACCCCAGAAGCTCCAGAAGCCGGATGGTGGTGTTGATGTCCCGAAGCCGTGGCACATCCCTGAGCACGATCTCTCCGTCGGTGAGGACACAGGCAAGCAAAATGGGCAGGGCCGCGTTTTTCGCCCCGCTGATGCGCACCGTGCCTTTGAGGGTGTAGCCTCCTTCTATGATCAGCTTGTCCATTGAATACTCCCTTTGCTTCTCGTATGCTTTAAGATACCTTGACCTTGGGTCGAGGTTCGGATAAATGTCCCCTTCTCATGCGGTGGGTGTAGCTCAGTAGGTAGAGCTCCTGGTTGTGGCCCAGGTGGTCGCGCGTTCAAGTCGCGTCACTCACCCCAAAAATAATGCCGGAAACGGCACTCCCATAGTTTGGGCAGGGCGAACCTGCCCTTTTTTTTTGTCCTGAGCAAGGTCTGGATGAAAAAGAGGGAAAAGTCGTAACTATGTGAAATACGATGTGATGCTACGGCGCATGAGAACCTCACCCTGCCCGGCGAAGCTTACGGACATCCCCCACCCGCATGGTGATCTTCTCTTTGTCCATCCACTCCAGAAGCGGGATGGCGTATTTGCGGGACAACCCGGTCAATTCCTTGAAGGCCACAGGGCTCAGGTCGTCGTGATCGTCGTAGAACCGGACCACGAGCTCCTTGAGCCGGTCTATGGCCTGTCTGGAAAAATACATGTCCTCTTTGATCTTGACCAGCTCGCCCTGCTCCTGGAGCATCCTGAACACCGGCGTCGCCTCTTTGAAGGTGACCTTGAGGGGCTCGAGCACATCCTTGAGATTGGGCGGGGTCAGCCCACCCTTGGTATAGGCGTCCAAAATGGCCTTTTTGAGCGTTTCCTGATCCGAGGCCAGGGAGACCTTGTGCTCGGGAAGCCTGAGGACCTCCCCTTCCGAAACCAACATCCCCTGCTTGAGCATCCGTTCCAGAAGAAAATGGGTGAGCTTGGGCGCAAGTTTCCTGCCCCAGGACGAGGCCAGCTCGCTGCGGGAGACTCCCTGTCGTGAAGGATGTTTCCGGTGAAAGGCCCCGACCGTTTCCAGCGCCTGCTCCACGAGCGTTTCCGCCACTTCGCCTGAAACGTAGATTTTCTCCTCGCGGTCGAATTGGAAGGCGGACTGCCTGCTGCCGAGCTGCTGCAAAACAGTTTCGAGCTCCTTGGAATCCACATTGGTCATAATCCGCAGCTGAGAAAAGCTCAGCCCCTTTGGCCCTGCAAGCCCGAGCTGAAGCCGGACAAGTTCGTCGCTCTGCTCCGCTTCGGCCAGCGCTTCCAGCCGCTTCACATCCTCGGAAAACCGCCGGATCCGGCCGGCCAGGGGGTTGATGATGGTTCCGCCGGCAATGGTGCGCAGCGGTGAATAGGCCCGGATGACGCACCTGTCCCCGTACACGCCCACCATGGGTTCTGCAAAACGCACCTGGCACAGCGCGGTCTCTCCGGGTTCCAGCTTTTCCCTGTCCAGAAAGTAGAGACGGGCCAGAATCTCCCGTGAACCGTGATGAAAGTGGATTTCCGTCCTGTGCTTGATCGCCCTGGGGGTGGAGGCCAGGCAGTTCAATTTCAGGTCCCAGGCCATGCTGGTGAACAGCGTTCCGGGCAGGGCGACCACCTGGCCCCGCTCCAGTTGCTCCACCTCCAGCCCGTGCAGATTGATCGCTGTTCTGCGCCCGGGCTCGGCCTCCTGTGCAGCATCGCCGTGCACCTGAAGGTGGCGCACCTTGGTGGAGAGCCCCTGGGGATAGACCATGACTTCCTGACCGAGCCTGAGCCTGCCCGAGATCATGGTCCCGGTGATCACGGTTCCATGGCCCCGCATGGTGAAGATCCGGTCGATGGGGACGCGGACGAGGTCTGTGGACCGCTTGGGCTTGAGTTCGCAGGCTGTCTCCTCCAGCCGTTTCGTGAGCACGTCCAGCCCCTTGCCGGTATGCGAGGAAACAGGGAAGATCTCGGCATCCTGCAGAAAGGTCCCGGACAGGGCCTCCTTGACGTCCTCGACCACCAGTTCCAGCCAGTCCTCATCCACCATGTCCACTTTGGTCAGGGCGACCATGCCCTGCTCGATGCCGAGCAGGGTGCAGATCTCCAGATGCTCCTTGGTCTGGGGCATCACCCCTTCGTCCGCGGCAATGACCAGGAGCACGAAATCGATGCCTGCGGCGCCCGAGACCATGTTCTTGACGAATCGTTCGTGGCCCGGAACATCCACGATCCCGAGCCGCTGCTCGCCCAGGTCGAGGAAGGCGAACCCCAGCTCGATGGTGATCCCCCGCTTCTTCTCCTCTTTGAGCCTGTCGCAGTCGATACCCGTGAGGGCCTTGATCAATGTTGTCTTGCCGTGGTCAATGTGCCCGGCCGTTCCCATGATAACTGGCATGATTATTTGTAGTGGTTGAGGGTTAGTCCACAGAAAGGGACAGAAGGGACTTCAGCGACTGAAAGGACAAAAGGCTGCTCTTCCAGTTCGTGCTTTCATCTTTGACTTCCCGCTCGCCGCTTGCCGTTCTTCCTTTTTCCCTGCTTTCTTTCTTCCTGCTTGCTGCTTGCCGCTCGCCGCTTGCCGTTCTTCCCCAGATCAACTTCGCAAAAACACCTGAAACGCCTTGAAACAGGCATACAGGTCGGCCTTGCTGCAGATTTCAAAGGGACTGTGCATGCCGATGACGCCTGGACCGAAATCGATGATGTCCAGCCCGTAAATGGCAAGATGCTTGGCCACGGTGCCGCCGCCGCCGAGATCCACCTTGCCCAGTTCCGCCATCTGCCAGGGAATCCCTGCATCGTTGAGCAGTTTCCGGAGCCAGGCCACGTACTCTGCATGGGCGTCGTTGGCCCCGTACTTGCCCCGATGTCCGGTGAACTTGCAAAACACCGGCCCATACCCCAGCCGGGATGCATTCAGCTTTTCATGGAGGTCCTGGTAATCCGGCTCCACGGCGCCATGCACGTCACCGGACAGGGCCTTGGTGTTTTCAAACAGCTGGGGCAGGCCGGTCTGCGGCTCCCAGAGGGACAAAACCTCCTGCAGGGCGTATTCCATGAACAGGGACTTGGCTCCGGTGGACCCTTCCGAGCCGATCTCCTCCTTGTCCCAGAAGATGACCGCCTGGGTGTGTTCCGGCTCTTCCTCGGTCAAAAAGGCGTGCAGGCCGAGGTACACACAGATGCGGTCATCTTGCCCATACCCGCCGATCAGAGCCTCGTCCAGCCCAATGAACCGGGCCGGGCCGCTGGGCACGGCCTGGAGTTCCGCGCTGTAAAAATCCTCCTCCACAATCCCGTACTTGGCATTGAACAGTTCCAGGATCTTCCTCTTGATGGGGCTGTTTTTCCCCTCTTCCCCTTGCTTGTTTCGCCTGGACGGGGAATGCCCCAGGATGATGTTCAGCTTTTCCGCCTCAAAGGCCTCGGAAACCTTTTTTTCGTTCTGCTTGTGGGCCAGGTGGGGAAGCAGATCGGATATGGCAAAGACCGGTTCGCCCGGTTCCTCCCCGAGGCTGACCCGCACGAGCTTTCCGCTGGTCTTGACCACCACCCCGTGCAGGGCAAGCGGCCTGGCGAGCCACTGGTACTTCCGGATTCCGCCGTAGTAGTGGGTTTTGGCCAGTCCGAGATCGCAGTCCTCGTACAGGGGGTGCTGTTTGAAATCGAGCCGGGGCGTGTCCCCATGGGCCCCCAGGAGCCGGACTCCCTCGGAAAGGGGCCGCTTCCCCCGGCGGATCAGCATCACGGTCTTGCCCCGTGCGCTCTTGATGTACCTGCCATGCTCCGGCTGGTGAGCAAACCCCTGTTCCCGGGCGGTTTCGAGCACGTACTCCACGGTCTCCCGTTCTGTTTTGCACCGGCTCAGGAACTGCACATAGTCCAGGGCCAGCTCGTCCATGGCCTTTTCGTGCTCCGGCCCGCCATATATGTCCCAACAGTTTTTCGCTGAAAATTCCAGTTCACAAGGCATACACACTCCGTTTTCTCAGGCAGTCAAGTTCCCGCCGTTTCGTGGATTTCTTCATACACGCCTTCGCCTTCACGGCTCAGGCGTTCACTCGTCTTGAATCCCCGCCCCGCTCCTCTAAAATCCTGCGGAAATATCCGATGGTTTTGGCAAGTCCATCTTCCAGCGATACGTCCGGCTCCCATCCCAGTTCGGCTTTAGCCCTGGAAATGTCAGGCCGTCTTCGCCTGGGGTCGTTTACGGGCAAGGGCTTGAAGTCGATGGTGGATCTGGACCCCGTGAGCTTGATGATGGTTTCGGCAAGCTCCAGGATCGTAGTCTCCCTGGGATTGCCCATGTTCACGGGACCGGTGAACTCCTGCGGACTCTGCATGAACAGGATCATGCCCCGGACCAGGTCGTCCACAAAGCAGAAGGATCTGGTCTGCTCGCCTGAACCGTACACGGTGATGGGCTCGTTCAGCAACGCCTGCAGGATGAAATTGCTGACCACTCTGCCGTCGTTGGGGTGCATCCTGGGACCGTAGGTGTTGAAGATCCGCAGCACCTTGATGCCGACGTCATGCTGGCGGTTGTAGTCGAAAAACAGCGTTTCCGCGCACCGTTTCCCCTCGTCATAGCAGGAACGCGGCCCAATGGGGTTGACGCTTCCCCAGTAGCTTTCCGTCTGCGGGTGGACCTCGGGGTCGCCGTACACTTCCGAAGTCGAGGCCTGCAGGATCTTGGCCCTGACCCGCTTGGCCAGCCCGAGCATGTTGATGGCGCCGTGCACGCAGGTCTTGGTGGTCTGAACCGGGTCGAACTGGTAATGGATGGGCGAGGCCGGGCAGGCCAGATT
>JBKHAV010000103.1:0-9328 GCA_046542715.1 Desulfovibrionales bacterium | reverse complement strand
AGAGCATCGCTGTATTTATTATACGTGAGGGTTTGGGCTTTTTGAAGCAACGCAGCCAGCGAGGCTTTTTCAACAGTCTGGGGCGGCTGAATGCCGCCCATCATTCCATTATCTTTTCAGCCCTTCACCAATTAATTTTTCACCCACTTCCCATCGTCGCTTTGGACCATCCATCCCGATCCGGCCTTTTCCCGCCACTTCTCGGCAAAGATCTCCTCGACCTTTGCAATCTGTCCCGGATCGATATTCAGGGCTGAGGCAACCTCCCGGTAGAGCTTTTGCCGATTGCTGTTGTCCGCCTGCACCAGCCGCTTTACGGTGGCCACCTCCTGAAGGGAAAGCCCGTCCGTGTTCAGGACTTGAAGGTACCCTTTCCGGTCAATGCCGACATTGCCCTTATTGTAGAAGGGCACCAGCTGCTGGTGTCTATCGGCAATCTGCGCCTTGAGCCCTCTGATGGCGGAATTGCTCACCGATGTGGCATCCTGGGCATAGACACTCCGGGGTCCCAGCCACTGGGCCATTCTCATCAACAGGAAACTTTGGTCCTTTGCACCGGAATTGTCCTGCCCGTATACATCATCGACGATCTGATCCGCTGTCCGCTCCACCTTGGCCGCGGGGAAATAGATATTTACCGTTACGCAGGCAGTGGCCATAACCATCACTGCCAACACTTGTACGGTCCTGATCAGCTGTTTCATCATATCGTCTCCTGGTAGAGATTGCCGAACACACTTTTAGAGATTTTCGCCCTCACCCTCTTGTTCCGTTTCCAGGACTCTGTTCAGCCGCGCGAGCATGTCCTTGAAGCTGATGCGGTTGTCCGGGTTCCGGTTGATCACGTTGATGCCGAAGAGCGGCGGTTTCTTCACCAGATACTCCACTCCCCCTTCCTGGATCAAGCCCTGAACCCTGAACACATCATTGCTCAAGCTGCATTCGAACCCGATCGTCTGATAGTTGAACTCCTGCACAAAGGGACGGAACAGGGTGATGGCCGTGGACGTCAGGCTGGCTCCGGTTCCCACCACTGAAATGGAGTTGACCGCATCCAGGCTGACCTTCTGTTCCACCCCTTTGACCGGGATTGACCGGGCGAGAAGCTCAAAGCTCACCGGTTGTCCAAAGGCGACGCGCAGATCTTCCACATCCAGGTCCATCCGGCCCGTGATTTTCCCGAACCCGATGGACCGGCTGAAATCGTTCAGGTGCATCTGCCTTAGGCTGACGTCCGCCCCATACGCCCGGGCCGAGCCGAACGGATTTTCCACGGTGATGTCGTCCACCAGCATGTCTGCGCCAAAAAAACTTCCGATGAGCTGCCCCTCGGCACGAAGGGCTGCTCTGTTTACCCTGACCACCCCGAGGTCGCCCCCTATTGTTCCGGTGAGCCCATAGTCACCGGAGGGGATTTGAGCCATGTCCACGGGGCTCAGTCTCACTCCCATGGAGGCCTCGAACCCGGCGGAGAGGGGATCGCTGACCTGTAGGTCCGCAACCCGAAGGGCTCCGTCGTACAGGGGAACAGACAGGGCTCCCCGAAGAAGGAGCCTGTTCGGCACGAGGGCCACAGGCAGGCGCAGACCGGTCACATCACCCACCGGCGTGCCAGCGGACTCGATATGCAGCAGTCCCATCTTCTCTGGAACCGGATCTTCTTCGACCGGGGAGCCGAACCGGTAGGCCACAGGCATGTCCAATGTGATTGACCGGATCTGGAGGGACTCGTCTTTCCCCAGGATGTTCCCCCCTGTGACGGCAATATTCCCGTCCACGGAAACTTCGCCCCCCCGGCCGGAAACCGCCAGGCCGGCTCTGCCCTGACCGGTCACGCGCAAATCCGCAAGGACGGGATTGGACAGGGAGAAGGGGTCTCGCACAAACGTTTCAAAGGTCTTTTCCAGGTCCATTTTCTGGATCTGCAGTCTGCCTTTGTAAACCGGAGCATTGTCCCACTGGAGGAAGGCGTCGGTGATTTCAATGCTGAAATGCTCGTCCAGTTCGACGTCGATCACCCCGCTGGAAAAGCCTCCGCCTTTTTCCGGCACGCCGTACAAGGCCAGGGAAACCGGAGAGTCGTCCAGATTGAGGTAGACCGTATCCATGAGGAATTCGCCCTTGTCCGCTCGCGCCCTGATGTCAAACCGACGCTGTGTACCCGCACGATAGGACCCCTGGACACGCAACCCGCCTCCCTGAGCCAGGATGGTGCCTTCCGGGGAGGCAAAGGAAAAATCTGAAACCGCTGTCTGCAGGTCCAGGTTCAGATACCCACGGGACCAGACAAGATCCCCGTTGAGATCAACGGTTCCCTCCGGTCCCCATTGAGCGATCCGCTGATCCGGGACAAGGGCTGCGATATCGGAGACAGTGATCCCTGTGGCCCGGAACTTGCCTGCGCCTTCCCCTGAACTTGCTGCAAACATCCCCTGTACCGTCCCCACACGGGAGGATTTCAGGACGAGTTCCGGCAGACGCACCCAGTTGTCGAAAATTTCAGCCTGCCCGGACAGGGACACGGTGCCCAGGGGATAGACACTGCCGCCCAGCGTCAGGTTCTCCTCGGAAACGACGATGGAAAAGGCCGGAATCCGAATTTCCGGGACCTTCCCGTTGATCTGCAGTGATCCCTCGGCCCTGGAAATGGACGCCTGCTCCGTGTCCAGGGACATGTCGGAAAAGGACAGCTCCCCGTGAACCTGCGGAGCGCTGAGATCCCCATCCAGCCTGATCCGGCCTTGTCCCTGCCCGAGCCGCATGCCGTCTATTGCGGCGGATACAGCTTCCAGGGAAAGTGCGGACTGGATCTTTGGCGCACCACCGGGAATTCCGGTCAACGTCGCCTCGCCGGACAGCTCGGTGGACAGAGCCGGGTCAGCCCAGGAAACCTTCAGCTGTTCCGGAAGGAGGGTCAAACCGAATTCCTCGGCCGGACCGGTCAGATGGAACGGGACCCGGCCCTGAACAGCAAGCTTTGCCGTTTCGTCCGGAAGCAGTGGTGACACGATATCCAGGAGGAGATCCGACCTCGGGACAACCCCCTTCAGATCGACGGCATATTGTGCGGAACGCACCCCGGTGACCATGCCCTCGAGGTTGAGAAGATCCCCGGCCTGAGCCTGGACGTCGAGAGCATCATCGCCCCCTGCCCCAGCCCTGATCCACAAGTTCGTCTCTGCACGGATTTCCCCCTGCGAATCTCTGAGCATGGCCCTGTCCATTGTCGCTGCCACCTTCTGCACGACCACGCGGGTTCCCTGCACAGAGACGGTGGACTCCCCTTCCAGCGGCCCGGTGATCCAGGGGGAGGCGATCCGCCCGTGCTCCACCCCGGTCTGAACGGAAAGGCCGTCCTTTTGCTCGTGAACCGAAACCAGAACCTTCCCCTGGCCGCGGACCGATTCATCGGCTGTATCGATCCCGACGTGTGCCTGAAGCGTCATATGCAGCGGACCATCGCCTGTGAGGTCCAAAACGAGATCTTCCGCAGCCATCACCCCCTGCGGGGCAACCACCCGGAGAGTGCCCTTCTCGAGGATCAAACGTTCGGCAGGGAACGCCTCAATCATCCGGGTCCAGTCCACAGGTTCTCCGGTCTCCCGGTCCCCATCGGGCAGGATAATCTCGGCTCTTGGGGACAAAATGGTCACCCGCTTCAGGACCCGCTCCCCGGAGAGGAGTTGTCTCGGGTCGGCGAGGATTTCGATCGTATCTGCTGTGAACTCGGCGTTCACCTCCCTTCTGAACACTACCCTGGGATGGATGAACCCAATCTTCACAGGATCTCGGGAGATGGTCATCTCTGCGGCGGTCACGTCGATCCCCAACGGTTCCAGAGCAGCCTTTGCCAAGGGCAGTGCGATCATAGGCCGCGCCGCCACGACCACGAGAAGAACAGCAACACACAGGAGCAGGTAAGTAACGACAGACCCAGCCCAGGCCAGGACCAGAAGAGGGTAGCGAAGGAAAGGTGATTTCAAGGGCTTGTACTCTCGAAAGGTTTCAATCCTTGTACGTGGTTTGCTCCTGGTTGCAAAGACATCTCCAAAAACACCCCAAGCTCCCACAAGAACTCTGCAGTCTCCCTCATGGGCGATGGCTGGCAGAAAAGCATTCTCTTTCCTCCCTTTTGCCTTTCCTGCTTGCTCAAAAAAAAAACCGGAGCACCCTCCCGAGCACCCCGGTTTCTTGAAGTTTGATTAAAAACTCCCGGCTTCTTTTCTTCCCGCTTGCCGCTTGCCGCTAGCCGCTAGCCGCTTGCCGCTTGCCGTTCTTCATTCTTCAATATCTGGACAGGATTTGAGCGCCTCGATGATGTTCTCCTCCGGGTATTCGAAATCCGTGAGCTGATCCTGGTTGTAGGCGTCGTATGCTGCCAGATCCAGCATGCCATGGCCGGAGTAGAGAAAGACGATGTTGGAGCCGGGTTCGGCCTCCTTGGCCAGCTCGATGGCCGCCTTGATGGCATGGGAAGTCTCCGGGGCCGGGAGGAATCCCTCGGTGCGCAGAAAAAGCTTGGCCGCTTCGAAGCAGTCGCGCTGGAAATACGCCCGGGGTTCCACCAGACCGCTGTCCACCATGTTGCAGAGGATGGGCGCGTCGCCATGATAGCGAAGCCCCCCCGCGTGGATGGGCGCGGGCATGAAATCGTGTCCCAGCGTGTGCATCTTGACCAGTGGAGTGAGCCGGGCTACGTCTCCGTAATCGTACCGGAACTGCCCCCGGGTCAAGGTGGGACAGGCCTTGGGTTCCACCGCCACAAAGGTGATCTTTTCGCCCTGCAGTTTCCGCGGAAGGAACGGGGCCACCAGGCCGCCGAAGTTGCTGCCTCCGCCCACGCACCCCACCAGGTAGTCCGGCGTGACGCCGATCCCGGCCAGCTGCTTCTCTGTTTCCAGTCCCACAACAGTCTGGTGCAGGAGCACATGATTGAGCACGCTGCCCAGGGAATAGCTGGTATCCTCGTGGGTGGCCGCATCCTCTACCGCTTCGGAGATGGCCAGCCCCAGGCTGCCTTTGCAGTCCGGATCCTTCTCCAGGGCCAGCCTGCCGACCTGGGTGTGGGGGGAAGGTGAGGGATAGACCTCTCCGCCATACGTGCGGATCAAAATCCCCCGGTAAGGCTTCTGCTCATAGCTCACCTTGACCATGTACACCGTGCAGTCCAGACCGAACATGGAGCAGGCAAAGGAAAGGGCGGTCCCCCACTGCCCGGCCCCGGTCTCCGTGGCGATGCGCTTCACCCCGGCAATCTTGTTGTAATACACCTGGGGTATGGCGGTGTTGGGCTTGTGGGAGCCGGCCGGGGAAACAGATTCGTTTTTATAGAAGATCCTGCATTTGGTCCCAATGGCCCGCTCCAGCCGCTCGGCCCGCACCAGAGGGGTGGGCCGGTAAAGCCGATAGGCATCCAGGACCGGCTCTGGAATGGGAATCCACCGGTCCGGAGAAAGCTCCTGCTCGATCACGCCCATGGGGAAAATCGGGGTCAGCTGCTCAGGGGTCAGGAGCTTATGGGTCTGTGGATCCAATGGCGGCGCCAAAGGGGTGGGCAGATCCGGCAGGGCGTTGTACCACTTCTTCGGGATCTCGCTTTCCGGCAGATTGATTTTCTTGTCCATGGAACCCTCCTGTGGAGATAAAAATAAAAAAACCGTGGAATCACCACGGTCTTGTGTTGTCCTGTCCGGCCACTTCACCGGCGTTATTCCCCGTGACCATAAGATTTGCCGGGCCGGGGATGGGACCGAGGATGGGCAAACCCCTATCCCGCCCCACTTTGCAATGTCAAGAAATCACCTTGCCCGGTGATCCGGGGTGCCCAGAGTTTTCATCCCTCCATGGGGTCGCCGGCCCAAAGTTCTCAGAGAAATACCTGTTACTTCCACCCCTTCCCTCAAAACCACTTCTTCCTTTTAAAGAACACCAGCAGTCCCAGGGCCACGGCCAGCATGAGCCCCAGACTGAAATAATACCCGAAGCGCCATTCGAGTTCCGGCATAGACTCGAAATTCATCCCGTAGACCCCGGCGATGAAGGTCAGGGGGATGAAAATGGAGGCCATGATGGTCAAGACCTTCATCACATCGTTGGTCCGGTTGCCCACCAGGGAAAGATAGAGTTCATGCATGGCCGCGGTGGTTTCCCGCTGGCTTTCCACCGCTTCCAGAATCTGCATGCAGTGGTCGTAGAGGTCCCGCAGGTAGGGATCGGTGGCGTCCGTGAAGAACACGTCTTTGTCCAACCGTTCGAGATTGGCGAACATCTCCCGCATGGGCCAGATGGCATGGCGGATTACCGTCAGATCCTTTTTCAGGGCAAAGATGTCATGCAGGTGCTCATGGCCGGGATTTTCCACCATGGCGTCCTGGAGGCGGTCGATGCGATTGCCGAGATCCTCCAGCAGCACGAAGTAATGATCGACCAGATTGTCCATCAAGGCATAGGTGAGATAATCGGGCCCCATGGTCCGGATTCTGCCCCGCTTGGACTCGAGACGGCCGAGCACGTTCTGAAAAATGTTCCCCTTCTCCTCCTGGAAGGTCAACACGAACCCTTTTCCGAGCATGATGCAGACCTGCTGCATGGAGAAGCCTTGCTCCGGGCTGATCCCCGGCCATTTGAGCACGATGAAGATATACTCGTCGTACTCCTCCATTTTGGGCCGCTGGTTGGTGTTGGCGATGTCCTCGAGGGTCAGGGGGTGGATCGAGAACTTCGCTCCAACGTCCCGGAGGATCTGAAGGTCGTGGAGGCCGTCCACGTGCAGCCAGTTGACCCGGGCTGGTTCGACCCGGACAGTGGCGATGTCGCGACTCACCTTGAGATCGAAGGTACTGCCGTTGTAATGGATTTCCGTGATGGAGATCTTGTGGGACCGGGGTTCTCCCACATAGATCAGGGTCCCGGGAGACTGCCCCGCCTTTTTCCCCTGCAGCTTCAGAAGTCTCATTTTGTTCTTTCCATGATGTTCGACCATGCACGCTCCGGAAACATACGGTTGCGGCCTTCCACGACCAGGGACTCTATGCGGGCATGGGCGCATCATAGGGGATGTTCATGGCCCGCACCGTCTTGAGGTATTCCCTCAAGGCCGGCATGCCCACTTCATTGATGGGAAAGACCAGGCCATCCCCTTGTCCGGCACCCTGAAGGATGAAAAATCCGTTCTCCTTCAAAATCTCACGAGCCTTTTCATCCTCGGCTGTCACTGCGAAAGGAATGCGGATCCCGACCTCTTCCAGATCCTTGGCCAGGTCCCGGCAACGCTCCGGTTTGTAGCACACCCGGCCGGGAATGGAAGTGAGTTCCCGTCCATTCTCCTGATCCGTAATCACCAGGTTTCCTTCATCATCCACATGCCCGAAATAATCGTTGCCGTTGTAATCCATGAGCGGAAATTGATACTGTTCCATGAAATTCCTCCTTTTTCTGCTCGTCCGAATTCATTAACATACAGAAAGTATTATCTCTTTTTTTGGGTTTTTACCACTCCTGAGCGAAATTCCTCACATGCTTGTCGAGCGGGACAACAATTTCTCGCGGAAATTGGCGTGTGCTAAGCTATTGGCGACATTCGGATGGCAAAAGCAGAACTGAACCGAATGGAAGAGGGTATCGATGCCAATCCTCACCGCTGGCGTGAACCGGCCGTTCTGTGGCAGTCTCCCTACTCTTCAGGAGGACCCCTCGGGAAGGATGGTAGAGTGTGGTCACATGGGCTTTGGCATAGACCGGAAGAAATTTCCCGAGCATAATATTTAGGATGGATATGTTGTCTCCCACTTTTTTTGCCGTGTTTACTGCCAGTCTCATTGCCTGCCTGATCACGACCCTCGGCATCGTGGTCATCAGCCGATTCGAAGCCTGGGCCAGGCGCAGACTGGTCCATTTCATGAGCTATGCCGCCGGGGTCCTGATCACGATCTCCTTTCTGCACATAATTCCGGAATCTTTTGAGCAGAGCGCTTCAGCGCCCCTGTTTCTCCTTCTCGGATTTTTCGGCCTGCACCTCGTCAACCGGGTTCTGCACGTCCATCTGCACGAGCACAAGCACCATGCCCACGGGATCATTCCCATGGTGGGCATCGGATTTCACTCCCTTCTTGACGGCGCCATCTACTCCGTGACCTTCAATGTGAGCATCTTCACGGGAGCACTGGCTGCTTTGGGCATGATCCTTCACGAGTTTCCCGAGGGAATCGTCACCTACATCCTGCTGAACCAGGCAGGATACTCCAGCAGAAAATCCTTTGTCCTGGCCTTTGCGGCCGCCGGGTTGAGCACCCCGCTGGGGACCCTCCTTTCCTATCCGTTCATCAGCGCACTTTCAGGCCCGGTCCTGGGCCGGCTCCTTGCCATTTCCGCCGGAGCCCTCCTCTATGTCGGGGCCACGCACCTCCTGCCCAAGACAGAGCGCGAACCCGTTCCCTGGATGCTCGTTTCCCTCGGGGCAGGAATATTGACCGCAGTCGGCATCGTCTCCTTTGGAAAATAATTCCGGAAATCAGTCCCTTAATCTTGTCAGCTCCCCCAAATTTTGCCTACAAATGACGGAACTCTTCTCAGGAAGGACAGATGAAGAAACCAGAACACCATCAAAAACTCAGAAACATACTCCGAAACAGCCGGCACGGGGTCCTTTCCACCTGCGGGAACCGCCGCCCCTATGCGAGCCTCATGGCCATTGCGGTCCTGGACGACCTCTCCGGCATCATCATGGCCACTGACCGGCATACCCGAAAATTCGACAATCTCCAGGAACTTCCCTGGGCGGCTTTGCTGGTGGACAACCGGGACCGGGAATCCCCTGAAAGCGGCAGGGGATTTGCCCTGACAGCCGAAGGCCTGGTCACGGTCCCTTCCGGAGGACAGGAAGTCGGATACAAGGAGATGCTTGCCAAGGCCCATCCCCGCCTTTCAGGCTTTCTCGAAAACGAGAGTACCGCTGTGCTCCTGCTCCAGGTGGAGCAGTACGTGCTGGTGGAAGACTTTGGAATCGTCACAACCATAGCAATGAAGCGTCAAACTCAGGAAGAATAGGGTTGGCTGAAGTTTCAAATGGTCTGTAGAGGCAGGACCCGACAACTGGCTCGGAGTGAATCCAAGCTCCTCCCTCTTTTCCCAACCAGTCGAGTGCGCCACGCTTGCCGATGCAATCGAAAACTACGTCCCATGCCCAGCCACTCCGATTTACCCTGGCAAGGTTGCCAGAATGTTGCCAGAGCAAAAAAAAAAGGGCTACCTCTTAGTGGTAACCCTTTGATTTCTTGGTGGGCAATACAGGATTCGAACCTGTGGCCTTTGGCTCCGGAGGCCAACGCTC
>JBKHAV010000102.1:0-9355 GCA_046542715.1 Desulfovibrionales bacterium | reverse complement strand
GTCTGAGTCACATCGCCCACGCGGATCTGATCTTCGATGAGAATGAAAAATCCGCTGATCACGTCCTGAACCAGATTCTGTGCCCCGAACCCGACGGCCAGACCAACGATTCCGGCCGCAGCCAGAATGGGCCCGATCTGTATCCCGATTTCGCCCAAAATAATGATCACGGCCATGACCAGGATGGCCCCTTTCATGGTGAACCGGATGACCGATTTGAGCGTCTCAGCCCGTTTGACAAACTCCTCGTCTTTCCCGTTCTTCAGAAAGAGAAACAATTTTCTGGAAAGAAAATCAGATACCCTGAGCGCAATTGCAGTGAGAATCAGGACAATGGCTATCTGTATGCCGCTGGTCAGCAGCCACGTGCCGATCTGGCGCAGAATTTCCTGTGCTTCCATTTCGAGCCTCCTTAGACTTCAAGAAAGTGCTGAGAGAAAGGATATGAAATCAGACGATCAGTGCGGAATCGTTCCCTCAAGCGTATTGATCCCCAGGACACGGGCCGTTTCCGCGCCCAGGGAGAGAATGGAAATCGAACCGGGGGAAACCTCCAGGCGCAGGACATTGTCCAGGGGAAACCCCAGAAAGTAAGCCAAAACCGTTTTGATCGGGTCCCCGTGGCTGAAAATCGCCACTTTTCCCCCGGAAAAATCCCTGGAAAGCCCATGCACTTCGGCTACCATCCTGGCCTGGACTTCGGCAAGCATCTCTCCGCCGGGGATACGGGTCCCGCTGCGAAACGTGTTGAACTCCCGCCATCCCGGCCTGGAATCGAGTTCGCTGTAGTCCGTGCCGGACCACTGTCCGAAATCGATCTCATTCAACCTCTCCCGAACGTCAACGGCACGACCGGTTTGACGTGCAAGCGGTGCGGCTGTTTCCAGACACCGCTCCATCGGACTGCTCGCGAGGTGGTCGATGTGCAGCGGACGCAACCGCTCTGCCACCTGTACTGCCTGTTCCCGTCCCGACTCGTTCAGGTGAACCCCGGGCCTTCTGCCGGTGATCAGCCGTCCCACGGTATCGTTGTCACCGTGGCGCACAAGATAGATCAGGGACATGCAGGCTCTCCTGCAGATGTCCTGTCGGAAGTTTCTTTTGCCTGCCGTTCCGGAAGGATGTAGCGCTCCACCACCTGGGCGCAGAACATGGCATACTCCTGCGGGTCGATGGGCGGACTGGTGTGACAGTACCGCCTGCCCCGGGACGGGGGGGTAAAGCACAGGGTGATGGTCAGGTCGAATTCCTCCAGAGCGGCCATTTGCCTGTCATACCACTCCAGGGCGCCGGGGCGGTGCCAATCCGCCCAGTTGATTCCCGTGCGGAGCCGCTTCACCCCGAGCTTTCGCAGCCATTCCACGGCAACCTCCAGGCGGTGGTCCTGGAAATGGAACCATTGGCAGATGCCAAGGGCAGGATTGAAATGATCCACGCTCTTTTTCGGAGTGTTGTCCGCTCGGATCAGCCCCATGTAGAAATGGCGGTAGTAGGAGCTGCCTTCGCTCTCCTTGTGCCTGGTGGTCGCCTCCCAGGCAGGGGGGAGGTCCAGCAGGCTGTACCAGTAAATGCGGTCGACCACGCCCTTGAGAAGTTTTGTGGTCCGTTTCAACCCGAAAACCTGTACCTCGTCCGCCCCGAACGTGGAGACCCCGACCTCGGTGACCCAGACCGGCATCCCGGCCGCCTCTTCGACTTCCCGAACACGGTCCGGCCACTCGTTGATCTGCCAGTGGTTCCAGTCCAGGGGAAACCCGTGCACAGCCACGGCATCGACACATTCCAGGAGGCCATACCCCTTGAGCAATTTGATGAAATTGACGTCGATGGGGGAAATGCCGCCCAGGATCAGGTCGAGATCCGGGCACATCGACCTGACCTGCTCCGCCCCGAGACGGGCCATGCGGGTGAATTCCTTCCACTCCGGATCCATGGAAAAGTCCCAGTGGGAAAGATTGTTGGGTTCGTTCCAGAACTTGACTGCCTCGATCATATGGCTCCCATGAACGTTTCTGACGTCCAAAACATTTGCGCCGGAGTGATAAGGAGGGAAGGGCCGGCCAGAAGAAGGAAATTCTCACAACAGCTTAGTAAAATCACATTGTACCGAGGCAGGCAGTTTTTTCAAGCACTCTCAACGGGTTTTCCCGGCCGGGGATCGTTTGAGAAGGTTTTCCTCCTGCGAAGTTTCGAAATCTTCGCGGATCTGCTGATCCAGTTGCCTGACAACATCCACGTCTGCTGTCCCGGCTTCCTCTTCCACGGACATCACCCGCTCAGATTTTACGACCTGGGTCTCCTTGCGCTTGGTGAGGTTGACGGTCTGACTCGGCTCAGGCATCTCGATCCCGGCCTGATCAAAAGCAGTCTTCACCAGCCGTATGGCCTCGCTTCTGACCTTGATGAAGTCCGCCGTGCGCTGATCCACCCATCCCTGAAACTTCACTACGATGCTGAAATCGCCGATCTGACTCACCTGCATGGACGGCCCTGGATCGTCCAGAACCCCTTTCATCGCCCGAAGGGTCCGCAGCCCGACCTCCTGAACGTGCAGGAGATCCTCGCCCATGCCCACGCCCACTGGAAACAGAAAACCGCGGCGCGGATTCCTGGTGAAATTTCGAATGACGGACTTGAAGACCATGGAGTTGGGGATGCGCACGTGATTGCCGTCCAAACTCATGAGCACCACTTCCCTGGTGGTCAGCCTCAAGATGACGCCCTCCTCGCCCGCGATGTTGACGAAATCGTTCAAGTCGAAGGGGCTGCGTATGCTGAGCAAAGCCCCGGCCAGATAATTTTCCACGATGTCCCTGAAGGCAAACCCCACGGCCAGACCGAAGAGTCCGGCCGTTCCGACCAGAGCCCCCATCAGGGCAGTGAGATCCAGGATCTCCAAGGCCAGGATCAACCCCATGAGCACGATAACCGTTCGCAGGATCTGCCTGACGAGATTGCCCAGCAGCGACACCCCGCCAACCCAGCGATACAGTGGTTCCCACCTGGTCAGAACAAAGGAGATGAGCCAGAACAGAAGCACGACCAGCAAGGAAATGACGATCAATGGAAGATATTCGATCCCTCTGT
Organism: Desulfovibrionales bacterium; assembly: GCA_046542715.1. GTDB lineage: Bacteria > Desulfobacterota > Desulfovibrionia > Desulfovibrionales > JBKHAV01 > JBKHAV01. The sequence continues at coordinate 6,268 of JBKHAV010000102.1, read as the reverse complement.
TCCAGAACTGCTGGACTTTTTCCACAGCAGGGGTGACCCGGGTCTCCAGTTCAAGCCGCTGTTCCGTCCGGTTCTCGACATACAGCACCCCCTCGAACCGGGCGGCCAACTCCTCGACCCGCTCTCTGGCACCGGCGGTCTCCACTTTTCCGGTGAGCACGACCACACCGTCCTGAACGGTGGCGTTGACGTTTTCAAAGGACTGGACCCTCTTGAAAAGATTGTTCAGCCGCTCTTGCAGAGCAGTGTCTGAAACCGGCATGACCGGCAGGAGCTGTTCCGGCTGTCCTGATACATCGTCTTGAGCATGGACGTGCAGGGAAAAAAACAGGACCGGCAAAAGGCACAGGAAAAGCACTATTCGTGATGAAGCCGACAATTTCTCTCCCAGGTTCGTGATCATCAGGTCAGGCTGAGGAGGTTCGCTCCGGCTTGGTCCTGAAAGGCTGGAAATTCTTTTGCTATCTCACCCCTTGTCAACACTACGTCTTTTTCCGTGAATGAATTCTCCACCAGATAACCACCCCGAGAATTCCCTGGAGCAATATCCCGAGAGCCAGGAGGATGCGATAGATGTCCCCCGGAGTGCCCCCGCCGTAATGCAGTGAGCGCAGAAAAGGGCTCAAGCGGAACAGCGGAGGCATGGTCAGCCCCTGCAGGCTGAAGAGCAGCCCTGTAAAGGTCTGGACGGCGAGAAACAGGAACAGGACGAGCCCCAGATATCTGTGGTACTTCCGAATAGTGATCTCCTTCATGACTCCCCCGAGAGTGTTGGTTTATCCAAGGATTTGATATTTCATGCTTTCATCTTTTCAGGACCTTTTGTCAACAGATCACCGCAACAGGTCCCAGGTCATCCGCGGTTCATTTCAGAATGGTTTTCTGCTAGACTGCGCAGATGATCAGCATCACACCATATCTCTCCATTCCTGAAAACGAGCTCGAATATACCGCATCCCGAAGTTCCGGTCCTGGCGGACAGCATGTGAACAAGACCAGCACAAAAATCACCCTGCGCTTCGATATCGCCGGTTCTCCCTCCCTGTCCCCCCGGCAAAAGGCTCTGCTTTTGGACAGCCTGCGCAACAGGCTCACCAGGGCAGGCGTTCTCATCATTTCGTCACAGGAGACCCGCAGCCAGACGGATAACCGCGAAATCGCCACTGCTCGTTTTGTCCGCATCCTTCAGCGCGCACTCAAACGCAAACCCGTCAGAAAGAAAACCCGCCCCACACGGGCCGGCAAGGAACGGCGCATCCAGAGCAAAAAAATCCAGGCCGAGAAAAAAAAGCTGCGAAAAGATCCAGCCTCACGCGAATAAACTCCTATGCATTGATCAGCTCGGCTGTGCAGATCCAACAACCTCAGGCGCAAAGACAACCTCCCCCGCCTTCATCTGCCTGCTTGCTACCTGCTTGCTGTTTGCTGCTTGCTCTTTACCCCTTCATCCCCACTGCCTTTCGCATCTCCCGGGTTATGGACTGCCTGACCTGGAAATACCCTTCCCAGGGATCCTCTTTGAGGGCAATGAGGCGGCGACGGAGGTTTGCCACTGTATAATGGTCTGAGCGGATCTGAGGGGAGAGTTCGTCCCACCGCAGCGGAACGGATACCGGGGCGTTGGGCCTGGCCCTTGTGGAGTAGGCGCAGACGCTTGTCGATCCCCTGGAATTGCGAAAGTAGTCGATAAATACCTTGCCCCTGCGTTTGGACTTGGTCATCGTGGCCACATACGCATTCGGGCTGTCTCGGACCATCCCCTCGGCCACGGCTGCGGAAAACTCCTTGATCTCGTCCCAGCCGGCACGCCGGGACAAGGGCACGAATACGTGCAGCCCCTTGCCGCCGGTCGTCTTCACAAAACCGGCAAGGCCCAGACTTTCGAGACGCTCCTTCAGTTCCCTGGCGGCACCTGTCACACGCGACCAGTCCAATCCTTCGTCGGGATCGAGATCAAAAACCATGGTGTCCGGCCGGTCCAGCATGTCCGCCCTGCTGCCCCAGGGATGAAACTCCAGCGTGCCCATCTGGACCAGCCCGATGAGCCCTCGCAGGTTCTTGACCATGACGTACGGGCGGCTCCCCTCCTTCTCCTTGACCTGAACGGAATCCACGTACTCCTTAAGCTCGTCCGTGGCGTGCTTCTGGTAGAAACACTCCTTTTCCCGTCCCTGCGGACACCGAACCAGGGTCAAGGGTCTTCCCTCCAGATGCGGGAGCATCTGCTCACCGATATCCTCGTAGAATCCAGCCAGCTCTTTTTTGGTCACCCCTTGCTCTGGATACAGGATCTTGTCCGGGCTGGTCAGTTTGACGCCTGCGATCATCATGTCCTCCCTGATGCGCGTTCTTTTCGCCGGGTCAGCTTTGGACGAAACCGGTCCGGCTTGATCTCCGGAGGAACCAGGGACTTCCCTGACCACATCACGTGGAGACTTGTCCTTTCGTATCCCCTTGAAGGAAGGGTGGCGCAAGATCCCCTCCTTGGTCCATTCGGTGAATTCCACTTCACCCACCAGGCGAGGCTCGATCCAGTGCACGCCTTTGGCCTCTCGGCCTTGAGGAGGGTTTGCAAACGGCGGATCGCTCCGCTGTAACTGTTCCATCTCCTTTCGCAGACTCTGCAGCAGTTCATCCGTAAATCCGGTTCCCACCTTCCCGGCATAGACGAGGCTGCCCTCCCGGTCGTGCACCCCAAGAAGAAGCGCTCCAAACCCGACTCTCGACCCGGAAGGATCCGTGAACCCGCCGATCACGAACTCCTGGCGGAACTGGCACTTCACCTTGAGCCAGGTCCTTGTCCGCTTGTGCTCATAACGGCTCTGCGCATCTTTGGAGACGATGCCCTCCAGGGCGAGGCGGCATGCATTATGGTAGACCATCCTCCCCTGTCCGAGAATGTGGTCGCTGTACTTGATCGTCTGCTGGTTGGCCGTACCTGTTATCAGTTTCCGCAGCAGGTCTTTGCGCTCGAGCAGAGGCGCTCCGGTCAGATCGAACCCCTGGCAGTGCACGATGTCGAAAACATAGTACAGGAGATGTTCCTTCTCCACTCCCTTGAGCACGTTTTGCAGGGACTGAAAGTCCGTGGTCCCGTCAGGCCGCTGCACAACGACCTCCCCGTCCAGAACCGCCCGGTCCACCGGGAGCGTCTCCCCGACCCGGGCGATTTCCCTGAACTTGTCCGTCCAGTCGTTTCCTCTCCGGGTCAGGAGGCGGACCCTTCCGTCCTTCAGGACGAGGAGGATGCGGTACCCATCGTACTTGATCTCATGGAGCCAGTTCTCCCCTTCCGGCACCTGTGCTGTGAGGGTGGCCAGCTGCGGCCTGACCGTTTCCGGCTGCTTTGCCTTCCTGGCATTCTGCAGGACTGCCGGATCAATGGCGACCGTCTCAGGCCGGTGCTCCGCTACAGTCCACTCGCTTCCATCCTTTTCTCCTGCACTGGTCCAGACCCGGTCCTCCCGGGATCGAATCTCCTCCAGCGATCTTCCCGAGGACACACTCAAGGGGGCTTCCTCCAGGATATCCCGCTGGCGTGAACTTTCCCCGTCCTTTTTTTTCAAAAGCAGCCAGTTCTTTGCATCCTCTTCTTTTGCGTGCATGCGCACCAGCGCCCACTCCCCTTTGAGCTTCGCCCCATGAAGGATGAACTTCAGGTCACCCTTTTCATATCCTTTGACCGGATCCCCTTTCGGTTCCCAGATGCCCTGATCCCAAAGCATCACCGTGCCTCCGCCGTATTCACCCTCCGGGATGACACCTTCGAATCCGCCGTACTCCAGGGGATGATCCTCGACGTGCACGGCCAGCCGCCTGTCCGACGGATCCAGGCTCGGCCCCTTGGGCACCGCCCAGCTCTTGAGCACGCCCTGCATCTCCAGGCGGAAATCGTAATGCAGCCTGCTGGCTGCATGCTTCTGCACAACGAACTTTTGCCCCGACACCGAACGGCCGGCGTCACCCTCCGGCTCTGGTGTCCGATTGAAGTCCCGTTTGCGTTGATACTCATCGAGCCCCATTTTCCTCTCCGTCCCTGCTATGGTTACGAGAGACAAAAATCCTCCTGTTTGGCCGATACATGTGATGTAATCTATGGTATAGGCATATCCGGCATGTTTTCGTCAAATGTAACGGGAAGTTCTCAACTTCTCTCCGGTAATCTCAAGTCAGGGAGACGCCATGTCCGAAAAGGACCAAAAAAAAGTGAGACATGACACGGCAGAGGACATCAACCGCGAAACCGGCAGGCATAAAGGTGTGCGCCAGGACATCGACCTGATCGAAGATCCCAGGGCAGCAGCATTTTCTCCACAGATGCGGCAAGGGCGAAAGTCGCCGTCAGGCACGGATAAAGTCCTGGAGGAGATCGAGCTGGAAAAGGAATTGGAAGAAAAGGAGAAAGCGTCTGAAAACGAGTAGCAGTCCGTAGTCTTGCCCTTGCAAAAGCTCTTGGTAAGTCCTGCCCGGTGCTCCACGGAGCACTTGCGGTCACGACTTCATTGTGGGTAGATTTCCGAATCGTCCTTGCATACCATCACTCTACCCCCCATGAGGAGTACAGCATGACCTTTCCCCGTTCCAGAAGAGGACCCTTTCCGTCCGCAGATCAGGATGCGCGCACCGCGGAACAGCACACCCAATCCCCCCAGTCCATGTCACCTTCCTACCGGCTCGCCTTCCAGGATAGGGACTTTCTTCTCAAGGACGAACTCCGCCCGGTCAGGCTGCAGCTCGAACTGCTCAAAACCGAGCTGATCCTTCAGGAAAAGAACATCGAATCCACGGTTGTGATTTTTGGAAGCGCCAGGCTGCTGGATCCTGAAAGTGCCAAAGCCCGCCTCGAGACGGCACGTCGCGAACTCGAGGACAACCCCGACGACACATCACTGAAGCGCGAACTGCACAGGGCAAAATCTTCAGTGAAGTACAGCCACTACTACGATCAGGCCCGTCTGCTCGGAAAGCTTGTTTCGCAAAATACCAGTGCTCGGAAGATGGTGGTCATCACTGGAGGGGGAGAGGGAATCATGGGAGCGGCCAACAGGGGGGCCAACGACATCGGGGCCAAATCCATAGGCCTGAACATCGTCCTGCCCTTTGAACAGGAGCCCAACAGGTTCATCACACCCGAGCTTTCCTTCCAGTTCCATTATTTCGCCGTCCGCAAGATGCATTTTCTGATGCGGGCTCGCGGCCTGGTGGCCTTTCCCGGCGGATTCGGAACCCTGGACGAACTCTTTGAAACCCTGACCCTGGTGCAGACAGGGAAAGTCGAGCCCATTCCGGTACTTCTGTTTGGTAAGGAGTTCTGGAACAAGGTGGTCAACTTTGACGCCCTTGTGGAAGCGGGGACCATCTCCCCCGAGGATCTCGATCTTTTCGAATATGTGGAAACGGCCGAGGAGGCCTGGGAAATTCTGGCCCGGTACAACGACCTGGTGTAGAAAATTCAGGACTCAAACAGCTGCTGCATGGCTCCCTGGAGGTCCTGCCGGCGGATACTGTGTTACTCACTCCGATGATTTTGAGCGATTCGGGTTCGTTTTCATCCGCCAGTGCTCCCATTCCTCCCTGGACACAAAACCGCTGCCGTCGTCGTCCACGATCATGAACCGCTTTATGTTCCAGGCAGTGAAGTTCGGATGGGTCTCACTGGTGAACTCCTCCCAGGAGATGTTCGCATCCTCATTGCGGTCGAGCGAAATAAAATCCTTCTTTTCCGCTACCCCGCCACGGGGCTGAAGATCTCCCCGGGATTCCATACCGGCCACGGCAGCGACCGGTACGAGCAGAAGAAGACCCATGACCATCAGTGCGTGATACCATGGCCCCATTACAACCTCCCTGCATTCAGAATCTGTCAAGCCCATGAATTTTCAGATCCGAAAAAGGCCCGGCACGTGCCAGGCCTTTGGCTTACCAGGCTATAGGAGGATCACCCGAAATCTCGGGTGATCCAAAGGACTTCCCGTTGTTGAAGGGAAAAATCCATCTCCTGATGGTCTGTGCTTACTGCTCTTCCTTGGCCTTTTCGAACTCCTCTTCGCCCAGGACGCCGTCATTGTCCTCGTCGAGTTCACCGTACTTCTGCTCGTCTATCTGCACGCCGGCCTCTTCAAGTTCATACAGGCTAAGGTTTTCATCCCCGTCCTTGTCCACCTCGTCGAAGCTCAAATCCTGCAGCTTGCTCAGATCCTGCTGGCCACCTTCCTCACCGGCCATGGGCTGCTCTTCTCTATCCTGCTCCATCTGGTCCTGTCCGGTC
>JBKHAV010000101.1:0-9403 GCA_046542715.1 Desulfovibrionales bacterium | reverse complement strand
TCTGAAAAGCTCCCGTCAAGAAGTTTTTCACCATTGAATGTCGTGGCTTCGGCGATTCGGGTGATCTCCGAAGCCATGGCCTGGTATTCATCATCAATGAGCTTGCGCTGATCGTCGTTGTAGGTGCCGGTGGCAGCCTGCTCGGCAAGCTCCTTCATGCGGATGAGCTTTTCGTCGATGACCTGGAGCGCGCCGTCTGCGGTCTGAGCCAGGGAGACACCGTCATTGGCGTTGCGCACGCCCTGGTTCATGGCGGCGATGTCCGCGCGCATGAGTTCGCGCACAGCCAGGCCAGCGGCGTCGTCGGCCGCGGTACCCACCCGAAGGCCTGAGGAGAGGCGTCGGGTGGAGACGCCGAGGCGTCCGTAGCTGTCAGAGAGGTTTCTGCTGGCATTGGCGGCCATCATGTTGTTGTTGATAACGAGCGACATGGTGAGTTCCTCCTTGAAAAGGGTTCCGGCGTCCTTGCCGAAAGGGTTCCTGGGTCGAACACCACGATAGTGTTACTGGCCTTATCGGCGGAACCGGACAGAACTTTAGGGGGAATTTTTATCAGGAGCGAACAGAAGGGAAAGACAAGAGGGAAGGAATTTCAGGACGAACTCTTGTCGTCCTTCAGTCCCTGGCCGCACAGGGCGACGCACGGGGAGCAGGTTTTGCACTCCCCCCGGTCGCGGCAGGAGGTGGTGAACGCCTTGAGCCATTGCTCGCCGCCCCGGGGGCATTCCTCCAAAAAGCCCAGGAACATGGTCAGCCGTTCCAGGGCCTCGTCGTCGATCTGGTGTTCGATGCGGCAGGCATTGGCTTCGGCCTTGTCCGGGGGGAGCTGGAGGATGCGGTGGAAGAAATCAAAGAGCACCTTGTGGCGGTGCATGATCCTCGTGGCCAGGCGAAACCCTTCCGGGGTGAGGGTCACGGAGCTGTAGGGCTGGTAATTGATCAGCCCTTTCTCGGATAGGGCGTGCAGGGCGCCGGTCACGGAGGCGCGCTGCACATTGAGGCGCTCGGCAATGTCCTTGGCCCGGGCGGACTTATGCTCGGACTCGAGCACAAAGATGGACTCGAGGTAATCTTCGAGATTGGAGGACAGGATTTCGGACACGGTATGCCTTGGGGCTCCAGGTTCGTGTTGTGCCTTTTCTACGCCAGAGCGGCCTGAAAATCCAGCAGGAAGGGGAAATTATCCCTGATCGCCTGGATGGTTCCCCTGGCGGTCCACTTGCTGCGTGAAATCCGGAATCTTTTCCCGGGCCTGAACCACGGAAACCCCTCGTCGGGCGCAGATGGCCTCCAGGTTTTCTTCGGCATCGGACCGGCGCATGTAGAGCGGAGCAACCGGGTCATGCGCGTAGGATGCCCGGAAGGCGTGATCGAGCAGAATTTCCGGCCGGGGCACGTCGAACAGGGGATCGAGAATGCGGACCAGTGAGCCCTGTTCCTGCCAGAAGGACGGGTTTTTCCTGACGCCGCTGCCCAGGACCGCCGGGGGATGCTCCCTCGCCTGCAGCCGGTCGCGAACCTCCTGCAGCGAAGGGCTGATCGGGTCATGCATGGGCCGCCCTGACGGCGCGGCAAAGGATTGCAGATAGACCTGCCCCTGCCGGGCGTGGGTCACCACCCAGAGTTCTCCGGAGAGAAGCTCGCCTGCCCCTGCAGCAAGAAGGGGCAGGTAGTCGATTCCAGCCAGAGGGACGTTCCAGCCCCTGGCCAGCCCGAAGGCGGTGGCGAGCACCAGGCGAATCCCGGTGAAGCTCCCGGGGCCGCGAACGCAGCAAATCCCCCCGATGTCACCGGGTCCCATGCCGTGTCCGGCCATGATTTCCTGGATGGACGGGACCAGGAAGCGCAGGATCTTTCCCGGAGCGCTGATCTCCCGGGCCTGGACCAGTTCGCCTGCCCGGCCGAGCACGATCTGCAGCCGGGTTTCTGCGCCGTTGATGATCAGGACGTGTTTGCCGGTCATGCCTTCTGGCGGATTCTGCGGCTTCCTTTGGACCACGATGGCGGCTCCATTCTATTAAAAAATACCTTTAAAGCAGGCCGTTCAAAAACCACGATGGCAAGGCGCGAAAAAAGTTCAAGGCCGAAGCGTATTTATCATACGTGAGGATTTGAACTTTTTGAAGCAACGCAGCCAGCGAGGATTTTTCAACGGCCTGCTATTCTGAGGGAGTGAATAGTCTGGCCAGATCGTTGTAGATGGCTAAAGCCATCAAGGCCAGGAGCAGGGCCAGGCCAATGCGGATGGTGATCTGCTGCCAGCGCTCGCTCAAAGGTTTTCCAGTCACCGTCTCGATGGCGTAGAACAGGATGTGCCCTCCGTCCAGGACCGGGATGGGGAGCAGGTTGAGCAGCCCCAGGTTGATGCTGATCAGCGCGGTCAGGGCCAGCACGTCCACAATGCCCCGCTGGGCCTGTTCGCCCACAAGCTGGGCGATCATGATGGGACCGCCGATGGTCTCCAGCGGAATGATCCGCTCCACCAGCTTGATGATCCCTACCACGGTCAGCCGGATGAGTTCCCAGGTCTGCCCCAGGCTGGCGCCGGCCGACTCGATGGGGCCGAGTTCCGTGTACTCGACGTCGCCGGATGGCGAGATGCCGATAAGCGGTGTCTGGATTTCTTCGCCGAAAATGTTTTTCTGCGTCTCCATCCTGGGGGTGATGTCCTTGCGCAGGGTCTGGCCATCGCGCTCCAGCACGAGGTTCAATGTCTGGTCCTCGCCGGAGCGGATTTTCGTGGCCAGCTCCTCCCAGTTCTGGACCCGGTCTCCGCTGATGGCTGTGATGCGGTCCCCTTCCTGAATTCCCGCCTCTGCAGCCGGGCTGTCCTCCACCACCGTGCCGATGACAGGCAGGAGCTCGGCCTGGCCCATGGCCCAGAACAGCCCGAAATAGATGACCCAGGCCAGGATGAAATTGAACACCGGCCCGGCTGCCACCACGATCATGCGCTGCCAGGGCGGCCGCATGATAAAGCTCTCCTGTTCGGTGAACCCTTCGGGAATCTCGGCGTCGCGGCTCTCCCCGGCGAGTTTCACGTACCCGCCCAAGGGGACGGCGGAAACCCGGTACTGGGTCTTGCCCATGGAAAAGCCCCACAGTTTCGGGCCAAAGCCGAGGGAGAAGGTGGGAACGCCGATACCGAACAGGCGGGCCATGAGAAAATGCCCGAGTTCGTGGAAAAAAATGAGAATCCCGAGAACAAGAACAATGGCGATGGTGCTGGTCAGCATGGATATGGAAACCTTGGTTGCGCGTTACGGCCGGGTTGCCCAGGTGTGGACAACGGCCCGTGTTCGATGGTCGAGATCGAGGACCGTTTCCAGATCAGGTATTGCCTCTCCCTGGTGCCACTGGAGCGCGCGGCCGACCAGGGTCGGGATATCCGGGAAGGATACCGTTCCTTTGAGGAAAAGATCAACTGCGATTTCATTGGCCGCATTGAGGACCACTGGATAGCTGGGGCCGGCACCAAGGGCCTGTATGGCCAGCCCCAGACAGGGGAAGCATGCGGGGTCCGGGTGTTCGAAATGCAGCGTGCCCAGGCCGGCCAGGTCGAGCGGTGCAAGGCCAAGATCCATGCGCTGCGGAAACCCGAGGCAGTAGGCAATGGGGATCTGCATGTCCGGAGTGCCCATGTGGGCGAGAAAGGAACCATCCACATATTCCACCAGGGAATGGATGATGGACTCGGGATGGACCACCACTTCCATCCGGTCCATGCCCATGCCGAAGAGATGATGGGCCTCGATGAGTTCCAGCCCCTTGTTCATGAGGGTGGCTGAATCAATGCTGATCTTGGCCCCCATGTCCCAGTTCGGATGCTTCAACGCCTGATCCGGGGTGACCCGGTCGAGAAATTTCTGGTCCCGGCCCCGGAACGGGCCGCCGGACGCTGTCAGGTGCAGGGCCCGGATCGTATCGAATTCGTGGCCGCAGGCAGCCTGAAACAGGGCGTTGTGCTCAGAGTCCACAGGAAGAATCACGGCGCCCGACTTCCGGCATTCTTCCCGAATGATCGAGCCGGCAAGGACCATGGATTCCTTGTTGGCCAGGGCGACCCATTTTCCGGCCTGCACAGCGGCCAGGGTGGGAGCCAGGCCGGCAGCGCCCACTTGGGCGGACAGGACCAGGTCCGCCTCTTCCAGCCGGGCCATCTCTTCATACCCGCTGCGTCCGGTCACGATGTGCGGACGATAGTCCGCTGGGAGACGGGTCCGGAGTTCTTGGGCCAGCTCAGGCGTGAGCACCCCGAGCACCTGGGGCCGGAACTCCAGGGCCTGCTGCACAAGCAGCGAAACATTGTTTCCTGCGGCAAGCCCCAGCACGGAAAACCGCTCCGGATGCTTTCGGACCACCTTGAGGGCGGAAGTGCCGATGGAACCGGTGCTGCCGAGAAACACCACCTGTCTTTGGGTGATGGGGGAAACCGGCTGGGTGGGGATGGAGGAGATATAGGTATTCAATGGTGTATCAAAACAGTGTCAGGGTTGATCGAAGCAGGAGGTACACAGGCAGGGCAAGGAGCAGGCTGTCGATCCTGTCCAGGATTCCGCCGTGGCCGGGCAGAACATGTCCGGAGTCCTTGACCCGCAATGACCGCTTCAGGGCGGACTCGAAAAGATCGCCGACCTGGGCGGCGATGCTCAGCAGAAAGCCGGCAGCTATCCAGACAGGCCAGTCTGCCTGCCCAAAGGAGAGACCGATCGCGGTGGTGGCCAGAATGCACAACGCGCACCCGCCAATGCTTCCGATCCAGGTCTTCTTGGGGCTGATCGCAGGCCAGAGCTTGTGTTTGCCCAAATAGCTCCCTGCATAAAATGCCCCGGTGTCCGTGGCAAATGCCGCCACCAGCACAAAGACGATTTCCACGGCCGAGAGCCACAGGGCAAGCATGAGCAGCAGGGGGAGGTAGATCTGGCCCGAAAAGAGGACCATGAGCCGATCATATTGATGCTGATTCTTCCCGCTGCCGAGCTGGACCATGAAGATCAGATTCAGCAGCCAGAAGAAAGCCAGCAGGATGACCATGACCATCCAGAGGCGCTCATGGTACCCGGCGTACAGGACAAGCCCCCCGGTGAGGATGCCAAGCCCCTTGAGAACGATGGCTTCCTTGTGTTCCCAGAAAAGGGAATAGAACTCCCACAGTCCCAGGGAACTGACCACGAGCAGGACGAAAAAGAGCAGCACCCCTCCCTGGTAAACGGCCGCGCCAATGAGCGGGAGGGCGATCAGGGCCGTGAGGATGCGCTGTGCATGGGAGGTCATGGTCATGATGCCGATTGAATATCCCCGAACCGCCGCTGCCTGGAGCCGAATTCCTCCAGGGCCGTGTGGAGGTCTGTTTCCGCAAAATCAGGCCAGAGAACCGGGGTGAAGTAGAGTTCACTGTAGGCGGACTGGTACAGAAGAAAGTTGCTGAGCCTCAACTCGCCGCTGGTGCGGATGATCAGGTCGGGGTCCGGCTGGCCCGCGGTGTAGAGGTACTCCTTCAAGGTCTCCTCGTTCAGACCTGTGAGATCATTGCCGCTCTGGACGAATTGTTTCACTGCACTCACAATTTCCTGGCGGCCTGAATAGTTCAGGGCGAGGTTCAGGGTCATTTTGTCGCAGTCCCTGGTCCGGGCGCAGGTCATTTTCAGCACCTGGCGCACGGAAAAGGGGAGCTGATCGCATTCGCCCACGCACTTCAGGCGGATAGACTGCTCCCTGAGGGTGTCGAGTTCCCGCTTCAGGAAACTGGAGAGAAGATCAAAGAGAAAGCTGACCTCTTCCTTGGGTCTTCTCCAGTTCTCCTTGGAAAAGGTGTAGAGCGTCAGGTGGGCGATGCCGAGCCTGCGGCACTCTGTCACGATCTTTCGCGCGGCCTCTGTTCCTTTCCTGTGTCCTTCGCTCCGGGGCAGGTTGTGCCGGGTGGCCCACCTGCCGTTCCCGTCCATGATGATTGCAAGATGTTTTGGCAGAAGCAGGGCTATATCTCCATTATTTCCTTTTCTTTTTCCGCAAGGATCTCGTCGGCCCGGGCGATGTGCTCGTCCGTGATCTTCTGGACCTCGTCCTGGCCGGCGTGCATTTCGTCTTCCGACAATTCCTTGTCGTTTTTCATCTTCTTCAAGGTGTCGTTGGCGTCCCGGCGGACGTTGCGAATGGCGATCTTGGCCTCTTCGGTGTATTTTTTCGCCACCTTGACCAGATCTTTTCTGCGTTCCTCGGTCAGCGGGGGGATGCTGATGCGGATCACCCTGCCGTCATTGACCGGATTGAGCCCGAGATCGGATTTCTGGATGGATTTTTCCACGTCGGAAAAGGCGTTCTTGTCCCAGGGCTGGATGGTGATGGTCCGGCTGTCCGGGATTGAGACCGAGGCGAGCTGATTCAGCGGGGTGGCTGTTCCGTAGTAATCGACCATCAGCCCTTCGACCAGGGCGGAGGAGGCCCTGCCGGTGCGCAGTTTGGAAAAATCGCGTTCCAGGCTCTCCAGAGCCTTTTCCATGCGTATCCTGCTGTCCTTGAGTACGGATTTCATGTCTAGCCTCCTTGTACGATTGTTCCGATGACCTCGCCTTGAAAAACCCGCTTGATATTCCCCTTCTTGAAGAGGTTGAATACGATAATGGGCAGATTGTTGTCCATACACAGGGAAATGGCCGTCGAATCCATGACTCTGAGCCGATCCTGAAGTACTTCGATGTACTTCAGCTCATGGTACATGGTGGCATCGGAATGGACCAGGGGGTCCTTGTCATAGACCCCGTTCACCCTGGTAGCCTTGAGAATGGCGTCGGTCTTGAGTTCCATGGCCCGCAGGGCCGCGGCCGTATCCGTGGTGAAGTAGGGGTTGCCGGTCCCGGCGGCGCAGATGACCACCCGTCCCTTTTCCAGATGGCGCATGGCCCGGCGCCGGATGTAGGGTTCGGCAACTTCCTGCATGTTGATGGCGGACATGACCCGGGTCTGCAGCCCGAGCTTTTCCAGGCTGTCCTGGAGTGCCAGGGAGTTGATCACCGTGGCCAGCATGCCCATGTAGTCGGCGGAAGCGCGGTCCATGCCTTTGGAGGAAGCTGAAACTCCGCGAAAAATGTTTCCTCCGCCGATGACCATGGCCATCTGCAGCCCGACCTCGGCGGCGTCCACGATTTCCTGGCTGATGACCTGGATGGTTTCCGGATCGATGCCGAACTTCAAGGGTCCGGCAAGGGCCTCGCCGCTGAGTTTGAGAAGAACCCGCGAATAACGCTTTCGTTTCATGACTGTCCCGGTCTGTGTTTGGTCTTAACAGCCTGTTGGAAATCCTCTTCAGTCACGCCAAGGCGTGATTCAAAAACCGCGCTGGCAAACCACTAGTCGTTAGGCGAAGAATGAGCCATTTATGGCTAATCGCTGTATTTCGTCACGCGTGATGAGGGTTTGAATCACGCGCCCCGCGTGGATTTTTCAACGGCCTGTCAGGGTATGGAAAAGGGGTGGCCATCGTCAATGCACAAAAAAAACGGGCCGCTAAGGCCCGTTTGAGGGTGCATTCGGTTATGCCGTTTCTCCAAGTACCATGCGGCTGAATCTGCCCACCTGTATGTTCTCTCCGAGCACGGCAACCGTGTTCGTGACGAGCTGGCCCACGGTGACGGAATCATCCTTGATAAAGGGCTGCTCGATGAGGCAGACTTCCTTGTAGTACTTCTTGACCCGGCCTTCCATGATCTTCTCGGCGATGTTCTCGGGCTTGCCTTCTTCCTTGGCCTGGGCAAGGTAGATGGCCTTTTCCTTTTCCAGAACATCTGCAGGAACGTCCTCAGGCGCGACACACAGGGGCGCTGTGGCTGCGATCTGCATGGCGATGTCCTTGGCCAGTTCCTGGAATTTCTCGTTCTTGGCGACGAAATCGCTCTCGCACATGAGTTCGACCATGACGCCGATCTTGCCGTTGGAGTGGATATAGGAACCGATCCACCCTTCGGAAGTGGCCCGGCCGGCTTTCTTGGCCGCCTTGGAAAGCCCCTTTTCCCGAAGCCATGCAACGGCCTTTTCCTCGTCCCCTCCGGTCTCCACCAGGGCCTTTTTGCAATCCATCATGCCGGCGCCGGTTTTGTCCCGAAGCTCCTTCACCATCTGGGCTGTAACACTCATGCTCTGTCCTCCTCAAAAGTAATATCTGGATGCCGCAAGCGGTGCAAAACAGCGCCTGCGGCTCATGTGTTCTGAATGGAATCTCTCGTCCCGGCCTGGGCCGCGGCGTCTATTCGGCTGCGGCTTCCTTTGCCTCAGCCTCAGCCTCGGGCTGGGGCTCGGCCTCGGGCTTGGCTTCGACCTCTGCGAACTCCTGGTCTTCCCGGCGGGCCAGCCCTTCCAGGCATGCATCGGCAATGCCGCCGGCAAAGAGCTTGATTGCCCGGATGGCGTCATCGTTTCCAGGGATCAGGTAGTCGATCATATCGGGGTCGCAATTGGTGTCGACCACGGCAACGATGGGGATGCGCAGCTTGCGGCATTCCTGCACCGCGATCTGTTCCCTGTTGGGGTCGATGATGAAGGCGGCCTGGGGCAGGTCGTCCATGTCCTTGATCCCGCCCAGGGCCAGGTTGAGCTTGCCCACATCCCGGCGAAGGGTCACGATCTCTCTTTTGGGAAACTTGGAAATGGAGCCGTCATCGAACATGGTCTCCAGAGTTTTGAGACGTTCGATGGACTGCTTGATGGTCTGAAAGTTGGTCAGGGTGCCGCCCATCCAGCGGTTCGTGACATAATACTGTCCTGCCCGTTCGGCTTCCTGCTGGATGGATTCCTGAGCCTGGCGCTTGGTGCCCACGAAAATGACCTTGCCGCCGTTTGCGGTCACGTCCGAGATGAAATCATGGGCTTTTCTGTAGAGCCCGACGGTCTGCTGCAGGTCGATGATGTGAATGCCCTTGCGCGCGCCGTAGATAAAGGGCCGCATTTTCGGGTTCCAGCGCCGGGTCTGGTGACCGAAATGGACTCCGGTCTCCAGCATCTGCTTCATGCTCACGTAAGCCATTGATCCTCCTAGGGTTGATCCTCCACCCCGCCTTCGACATCCCGGCCGTTCCGGGACACCCTGGATACAAACGGGGTGTGTGGTTTCAAGAAACATGCGTGGATAATACAAAAGGGTCGCCTGCGCAACCCCTGCAACCCGGTAGTTATAACCGTTTGAGAGGGAAAGGCAAGGGATCAAGGAAGAAGGAAGAGCGGCAAGCGGCAAGCGGCGAGCGGCTAGGGGGGAGGGGGGAGGTTTTAGGTTTTATGTGTCTCCCCTCTTGTCATCCTCTGGTTTGACCGGGGGATCCAGTTTTGGACGGTCAGCAGCGAAAGGAAAATTTGTGTTGTGAATTAGCAAGTTGGGGAATCGAAAGGCAGGGCTCCTCTTTTCTGTCATGCCCCG
>JBKHAV010000100.1:0-9684 GCA_046542715.1 Desulfovibrionales bacterium | reverse complement strand
TATCCCTTTCGCTGAGACTTCCGCCCCGGTTTTCGGCACTTGGACTCCTGCTCGGCAAGATAGGCGAGTTCGGCAAGCCTCTCGTCAACGGCCCGGAACAGAGAGCCGGAGGAATATCCGCCCCGCTTCAGCCGTCTGCCCGCAGGGACATCCGTCAGAAGCTCCATTGCCTCTTCAATAGTTCGTACCGGATATATGGAGAATGATCCATCCTCAACCGCCTGGACCACTTCCTCCTTGAGCATGAGGTGCGGCATATTGTCGGCTGGAATGAGCACCCCCTGTTTCCCCGTGAGTCGCCGCCGCCGGCAGACTTCGAAAAACCCTTCGATTTTCCGGCTGACCTCGCCCACGGCGAGAACGGCTCCGGACTGGCTGACAGCTCCTGTGAAGGCAAGCGACAGGTTGACCGGAATGGCGGAAAGTGCCGAAAGCAGGGCGGCCAGTTCGGCCCCGGAAGCGGAGTCGCCGTCCACGTGGGCATAGCTCTGCTCGAAACAGAGGCTTCCGGTAAAGGTCAGCGGCTTGTCCTGGGCAAAAAGCTCCATGAAATAGCTCTTCAGGATCATCATGCCCTTGGTGTGGATGGGGCCGCCCAGTTCCGCCTCCCGTTCCAGATCGAGGATGCCCCCGTGGCCGACGCCCACCGTGCAGGAAATCAGGTGGGGCAGGGCCATGACGTAATCTCCGAACTGGCTCACGGAAAGTCCGATGGCCTGCCCGATCCGGACGCCGGAGGTGGGGACCCGGATCGCCTCGCGGTCGTACTCGTGCAAAAACTCCTCTTCGTAGAGATTGGAGCGGAACTCGCGGTTGGCCACGGCCTTGCGCACGTCAACGTCCCTCACCGAGGATTCGTTCTGCATGCCGGCCAACGCTCCGGCCTCCATCATGATCTCCCGCAAATGGGGGAAGCGCAGCGAGAGTTTCTCCTGATCCTGGACCAGCCTGGAGGAATAATTGACAAGTTCGGCCAGGGCGGAGCGGTCAAAGGGGGGAAGCCCTTCCCGGCGGATAATGGCGGCGAGAAGGCCCAGGTAGCGGCGAAGGGTTCTGCTGTTGCGCTGGACCCATTCCTGAAGATGCGCTTTGAGCTTGAAATATTTTTCGAACCGGTCGTCGTTTTCCAGAAGCAGTTCATAGGTCAGGTCCGTGCCGACAAGAATGATGCGGACCTGGAGGGGGACGATCTCAGGTTCCAGGGTTTTGGTCTTGATGCCCTCATGCGTGGAGTCGGGATCTTCCATTTTGATGCAGCCGGACCGCAAACAGCGAAGCAGTCCTTCCCAGGCGGTGGGATTCATCAGAAGCTGCTCGGCGTTGACGATCAGAAATCCGTTGTTTGCCTTGTGCAGGCTTCCCGGTCGCAACAGGGAGAAGTTTGTGTGCAGGGTTCCCATCTCGGTCTCCCGCTGTATGGAACCCAGGAGATTATAGAAGGTGGGATTGTCCTCCACGATGACCGGAGCCCCGTTGGATCGGCTGTTGTCCACAAAGAGATTTGTCCGGTAGCGGACAAAGAAGTCGTCGGGATGGGAAAAGGGTTCCCGGACGCCGCGCAGATCGTGCTCCTGGGGCATGAATTCTTCAAGGTTGTCCAAAATGTCCTTTTTGATCCGGCCGAGAAACCGGACAAGCTGCTCGTGGGCTGCAAAATCCCGGATCAAGGGGGCGAAATACCGGTCCAGGACCTTGGCTGTCTCTTCCATGTCCAGGGACCGTTTCTTTTTTTCCAGTTCGGTTTCCTCGCGGTCGATGCGCCGCAGGGTCTCGAGAACGGAATCCATGAGCAGGTTGCTTCTGGACTTGATCTCCTGCCGAAACTCCGGGGTGAGATTGTCGTATTCGTCCGAGGAGAGGACCTTGCCCTCCACAAGAGGGTAGAGCGCCAGCCCGCCGTGATCATCGATGCTGACGTTGAATCCCCGGGATGAGGCTTGTTTCTCCATATGAAAGAGAAGTTTTTCCCGGGAGGAATTGTATTTCTTGACCAGATTTTCCCGTTTTTTGAGGTAGACTTCCTGTTCGAACAGGGCTGGAATGTCCTTGCGCAACGTGGCGATGATCCGCTTCAAAGCCGTGTGAAACCGCCCCCCCTCGCCGGCAGGGAGTGTGACAAGCGTGGGGCGGTCCGGTTCCTCGAAATTGTTGACATAGAGCAGGTCAGGAGGCGTTTGAATCCGTCTGGCCTGGGGGGTGAGAAATTCGGTCACGAAATGGGTCCGCCCGAGCCCCGGCTCCCCGGACACGTACACATTGTGCTCGAGGTCCGGAAAATGAAGGGAAAGTTCCAGGGCCTGCAGCGCCCGGGGCTGCGGCATGACCGGGTTTTTTACACGGATTTCTTCGCTTCCGGAAAAGGGGATCTTTTCAGCGGCAATATGAGCCCGCAGCCGTTTCGAGGGGAGGGGTTTGGTTTTTGGCATTCCTGGTTCGTCTGGGATTAGGATTTATGTGGATACCTTTCGATTCGACCGCCCCGGGGCCCAAGGGGAACCGCAGGCCGGAACAGCCGAAAAAAAGGTAGCGTGGAGCCGGATGAAGATGTACTCCAGCCAGTGCCCGTATGTAATGCTTTTCGCGCGGGATGTCATCCCAGGAGTGTCGAAATGCCGATTTGGTACGGCCGGATGCGTTGACTTCCCGCGAATGATTATGATAGGAGCGCACCACTTGTGAACGAAAGCACGAACACCGGTCCTCACAGGGGATTTGCGCTTGGAGGACTTCATGTTCTTTAAAATCAAAGACAAGGAATACTGGCAGTCACTGTCGAAAGCCTGGATGGTGGGCCTGAACCTGGTTTCAGGGACGTTCATCGGACTGCTCATGGGGATTTTCCTGGACAGGTGGCTGGGAACCCAACCCTGGATGACGATCATTTTTCTCATCCTGGGAATAATCGCCGGGTTCAAGAATGTGTTCCGGGAGATCAAGAGAATTCAGGATTATGATTCGCGCTCTGGAAAACCTGGACCAAAAGGTTGAGGCCGGTCTTTACAGGCGCGGGTTTCAAAACGGTGACGTCAGAAGGTTGATCAAGATCCAGCTCTACCTGGCAACGGGTGGGATTGCCGGGGGGCTGCTTGTCCTGCCTCTTTTGTGGGGCGCGGCGTTTGCAGCCGGAGCGGTACTGATCACCATCAACTTTTATGCGCTGGCGCACATTGTCCAGGAACTTGTCTTCGTGCAGAAGGGGGCGGTAGTCTCACTGCTGGTGGGTTTCTATGCCCGTTTGATCCTGACCGGCGTGGCCTTGTTTTTTCTGATCGTGTGGGCCGGTCTTCCCGTGGGTGCATTGCTGGCGGGATTGACAACCGTAGTTGGAACAATTTTGATCTGGGGCGTTATCGCTTTCTGGGGAAAACTTTAAGGAGGGCCTGGGGAATGGCAGGAGATTTACATCCAATATTTTTTGCAGAGGAGATCATGAAGGCCATCGGGCTGACAAAGACGGTGAACGGATACGAGGTCAGCCTCATCCCCATCCACGTCTTGTATGCCTGGGTAGTTATGGCCCTTCTCATCTTTCTGGGATGGCTGGCGACCCGAAAGATATCGCTTGTGCCCTCGGGGGTGCAAAATTTCTTTGAGGTCGTGATCGGCGGTATGGAGGATTTTGTGGTGCAGAACATGGGCGAAGGCGGACGGAAAGTGTTCCCCGTCCTTGCCACCCTGTTTATTTTCATCCTGGTGTGCAACCTCTTTGGGCTCATCCCGGGCCTGGATGCACCGACCGCCAATGTGAACACCAACCTCGCCATGGCGGTCTTCATCTTCGTGTATTACCAGTACTGGGGCTTCAAGCTTCACGGCGTCAAATACATCAAGCATTTCATGGGACCGGTCTGGTGGCTGGCCCCGCTCATACTGATCATCGAGGTTATCGGCCACTTCGCAAGGATGCTGTCACTCACCCTGCGACTTTTCGGCAACATCAAGGGTGAGGAAATTGTTCTCGCGCTGCTGTTTCTCCTTGCGCCGGTCATTTCCACAATACCGATCACCCTGTTGTTTCTGCTCATGAAAACCATGCAGGCTTTCATCTTCTTCATGCTCTCCCTCATGTACCTGCAGGGAGCGTTCGAGGAAGCCCATTAATATCGGGGGAAATGGTCATCTGACCAAATGTATAAACGAGAAGGAGTTGAACGATGCGTAAGTTTCTTTTGGTTGCTCTGAACACGATTGCTCTGGTTGCTATGGCTGGCGCCGCATTTGCCGCAGAAGGCGCTGTTGATCCTCAGCTTGTCGGCACCATGGCCATGGCTACCGCCATCGGCATGGCCGTTGCCGCCGCCGGTTGCGGTATCGGACAGGGTCTGGGCCTGAAGGCCGCCTGCGAAGGCACCGCCCGCAATCCCGAAGCCAGCGGGAAGATCACCGTTACCATGCTGATCGGTCTGGCCATGATCGAGTCCCTGGCGATCTACGCCCTGGTTGTGAACCTGATCATCCTGTTCGCCAACCCCTTCATCTAGTACGCAGAAAAAAGGAGGCTGCCTGGGCAGTCTCCTTTTTTTTTCTTCTTGCTTGTTAAAAAAATCACGAAATCAAGCCCCGGTGCAGGAGATGCTGCAGTGAAAAGTTCACACATCCCAAGAGCGACCATTCAGCGACTGGCCGTGTACGTCCAGGTCCTGGAAGATCTGCTCAAAACCGGGAACAAGGTCATCTCCTCGGAAGGTCTGGCCGTTGCCTGCGGGGTCAACCCCTCGCAGATCAGAAAGGATTTAGCTTACTTCGGTGAGTTCGGTGTGCGCGGGGTCGGCTATTATGTGCAGGATCTGCTTACCGCGCTGAAACAGTCCCTGGGGGTCGACAAGACCTGGAATGTCGGCCTTGTGGGTGTCGGCAACCTTGGCCGGGCGCTTCTCAGGCATCAGGCTTTGCGGCAGCGGGGCTTTATGATTCTGGCTGCGTTCGACTGCGACCCGTTTAAAATCGGCGAGGAAGTGGCCGGACTGGAGGTGTTCTGCACACGCAGGCTCAAGGAAATGGTCGATGAATTCGACATTGAGATCGGTTTCATCACCACACCGCCGGAAAGGGCGCAACGTGCGGCAAATTACCTGACAGAAGCAGGCATCAAGGGCATCGTCAACTTCGCTGCCGCCAGGATCAAGGTTCCGGACAATATCGCTGTTGAGTATGTCGATTTCATTCACAACCTCTTTTCCGTGGCGTTTACCATCTCCATCAATCAATCCAAGGGACTCGTCTAGAAATCAAGATCGGATTTTCTCCTCCGTCACCTCTTGTCAAGTCGAAAAAAACTGGTTACTTTCCCCTCTTCCAAAATTCAACGGAGGTTTCCCATGAAGAAGGATCTTCATCCCGATACAAAAAAGTCGACCATCACCTGTACCTGCGGTTTTTCCGCCGAGGTGCTCACCACGAAAGGTGAAGCCGTGCAGGTGGAAATCTGTTCAAACTGCCACCCCTTTTATACAGGGAAGCAGCGTTTCGTCGATACTGCCGGTCGAATCGACAGGTTCAGGAAGAAGTACGGCCAGCCCGAGCAGAAGTAAGCTGCTTCATACCAGCCTCTTCCCGGTCACGCACCCAACACCCCAAGAACCCAGATAATCCTGATGTCGCAAATTTCTATTGGCGGCCAGGCAGTCCTTGAAGGCGTGATGATGCGCTCGAAGGATCGCTTGGCCATTGCCGTCCGGCGCCCGAGCGGCGAAATCATCGTGCACTGCGGGCCCTGGTTCGTCCTGACCAGGTCCAAGATAGCCAAGGCGCCCCTGGTGCGCGGCTTCCCTGTGCTCATGGAGACCATGATCAATGGGATCAAGGCGCTGAACTACTCTGCGCAGCAGGCTCTGGAAGAAGAAGAGGAAGAACTTACCACCCGCGCGCTGGCCATGACCCTGATTGTTGCGGTGGCCATTGCCCTGGGGGTGTTCGTGGGGCTGCCCCATTTCTTTTCCCTGGGCATGAAGTACCTGGGGCTTGGAGGGGGGGTCGAAGCGCTCTCTTTTCATTTGTGGGACGGACTTTTCCGGCTGATTCTTTTTCTTGGGTACGTCCTCTCCATCTCTTTTCTGCCTGATATCCGCAGGGTCTTTCAATATCATGGGGCCGAGCACAAGGTCATCCACGCCTATGAAAGTTCAGGCGAGATCGATCCGCTCCAGGCAAAGGAGTTCAGCCGGCTTCACCCTCGGTGCGGAACGGCTTTTCTGCTCTTTGTCCTTTCCGTGAGCATCATCTTGTACGCCTTTCTGGTGCCGCTCGTGATCATGATCTACAGCCCGGAAAACTTTTTTCTCAAGCACGGGTATATTCTGGGCATCAAGCTGCTGCTCACGATTCCCATCAGCGGCATATCCTATGAGATGATCAAGATTGCCGGCAAGATCAAGAACAATGCCCTTTGCTTTGCTCTGTGTGCTCCCGGCCTGCTGATGCAGATGATCACCACCAAGGAACCCGACGATGATCAGATCGAAGTGGCCATCGCGGCTTTGAAGGGGGCACTCGGAGAGGAACATGTTTGCCAAGCTTGATCAGATCGAAGAGCGGTTTGTGAGCCTCGAGCGGGAACTGAGTACGCCGGAAGTTTTTTCGGATCAGGACCGGTATCGCAAATTAAGCAAGCGTCACGCCGATCTTTCCGTGATCGTGGACACCTATCGCCAGTACAGGCAGCTCCTTGCGGACCTCGAGGACAACCGCGAAATGCTCAAAGATCCCGACCCGGAGATCAAAGCGCTTGCCAGGGCCGAAGTGGACGCATTGGAAGAAAAGCTCCCGGAGGTGGAGCGTAAGCTGGAACTTCTGCTGCTGCCCAAGGACCCGCTGGATGAGAAGAACACGATTTTGGAAATTCGGGCAGGGACCGGCGGCGAAGAAGCGGCACTTTTCGCGGCCGACCTCTTTCGCATGTACAGCCGCTATGCAGAGCAGAAGGGATGGCGGGTCGAGTTGATGAGCGAACATGAGACCGGAACCGGGGGCTTCAAGGAAGTGATCGCCTCCATCTCCGGCGACAGGGTCTACAGCAGGCTGAAATTCGAGTCCGGCGTGCACCGGGTTCAACGGGTGCCCGCCACCGAATCCCAGGGGAGGATCCATACCTCGGCCGTCACCGTGGCCGTGCTCCCTGAAGCCGAAGAGATAGACCTGGAAATCGACCCGGGTGACCTGCGCATCGATGTGTTCCGGGCCTCGGGCCCCGGCGGGCAGAGCGTCAATACCACTGATTCCGCCGTTCGCATTACCTATGTCCCCACCGGGCTCGTTGTCATCTGCCAGGATGAAAAATCCCAGCTCAAGAACAAGGCCAAAGCTCTGAAGGTCCTTCGTTCCCGCCTGCTCAAGGAAAAGCAGGATGAAATGAAAAAGGAACAGGATGACAGCCGAAGAGCCCTGGTCGGTTCCGGTGACCGCTCAGAGCGCATTCGGACCTACAATTTTCCCCAGGGGCGCGTCACGGACCACCGCATCGGCCTGACGCTCTACACGCTGGAAACAATTCTTGCCGGAGAACTGGACTCTGTCATCGATCCCCTGAATCAGCACTATCAGGCCGAAGCCTTGAAATCCCAGTCTGATGCCGGCGGGTTCTGATTCCCTTATTCTCCGGGAAATACTCCTCGACAGCCGAAACAGGCTCACCGCTGCACAGGTAGACTCCCCCTCGCTTTCCGCCCAGATCATCGCCGCTCATGTCCTCGGAGTGCAGCGGGTGGACATCCTTGTGCATCAGGAGCGGAGGCTTGTCCCGTCAGAGGCGGAAGCAATCAGAACACTCGTAGACCGTCGAGCCGCAGGAGAGCCGGTCGCCTACATTTTGGGCCGCAAGGAATTTTACGGGCACGAATTTTCTGTGGAGCCGGGGGTTTTGGTCCCCAGGCCCGAAACCGAACATATCGTGGAATGGGCGGAGAACAACCTGGACACGGGCAGTTCCCTCACAATCGCCGATCTGGGGACCGGGAGCGGGATTCTGGCTGTGACTCTGGCCCTGCTTTTTCCCGGATCGCGGGTGGTTGCGGTGGACGTGAGCAGGAAAGCACTTGGGGTGGCCCGGCGTAATGCCCGTGGCCATCACGTGGCCAACAGGGTAGAATTCGTCCGGGCAGATTTCGGCACCCCGCTCAGGCCGGGAGTCTTTGATGTCGTGGTGAGCAATCCTCCCTATCTCACGCCAGGGGACCTCAGGCGGTGCAGCAGGGAGGTTGCGGTTTTTGAACCACGTAACGCTTTGATTGCCGGCACCACGGGGATGGAATGTATC
This sequence comes from Desulfovibrionales bacterium, assembly GCA_046542715.1. Lineage (GTDB taxonomy): Bacteria > Desulfobacterota > Desulfovibrionia > Desulfovibrionales > JBKHAV01 > JBKHAV01. The sequence continues at coordinate 1,433 of JBKHAV010000100.1, read as the reverse complement.
CAGGTGGTCCTCGGCCATGCGGCGGAAGCACTCTGTCCAGGGGGGGTGCTGCTCATGGAAGTGGGGCAAGGGCAGGATGTTTTGGCCAAGGAGATGGCAGCGAAGGACGGACGATGGATATCGATGGATGTAATCCATGATCTGGCCGGTATCGGTCGTACAATTGTGGCCCGGAGTTGCTATTAAACAACAGAGTGTTGTCTTTGTGACCAGAATGTTACCGAAGCTTGTCGAATTAATATACTAGGATTTAAGGTTTTTTTTTGCACATAGAAGTGGAATGGAATTTGCTTTGCGGGGAGACCAACAGGAGGTCGCGATGCATCAGTTGACTATTCGCAAGCCCATAACCTGCTCCGGAATCGGACTCCATAGCGGCCGCAAGGTAAGACTTTCCATACGACCGGCTGAAGAGGATAGCGGGATCGTCTTTATCGTGAAGACATCTTCAGGTGAGAAGGTCCTCAGGCCTTCCCCGGATTCCGTGGTCTGCACCGGTCTGGCCACTACGCTGGGCAAGGGGGATTCCCGCATAGCAACCGTGGAGCACCTGTTTGCAGCAATCCGCGGCATGGGCATTGACAATATTATTGTTGAAACCGAAGGCGGTGAGATTCCCATCATGGATGGAAGCGCCGCCTCGTTTGTGCTTTTGCTCAAAAATGCCGGTATCCGCAAACAACGCGCCGCCAAAAAGGTCTGGGCGTTGAAGAAGGAGATCGTCTTTGAGCGGGACGGCAAGTCCATCACGGCAAAGCCCTTCAACGGCTTCGCCGTTCATTACACTATTGATTTCACCCATCCCATGGTCGGACGGCAGAAAAAGGGGTTTGTCCAGCGGGACCAGGAGTTCTCTCGGCAGATAGCCAAGGCCAGGACGTTCGGGTTTTTGAAGGACGTGGAATACCTGCAGAAGAACGGACTGGCCCTTGGGGGGTCGCTGGAAAACGCCGTTGTTCTGGACGAGTACGGAGTGGTCAATCCCGAGGGGCTGCGCTTCGATGACGAGTTCGTGCGGCACAAGATCTTGGATTTTATCGGGGACATGGCCCTTTTGGATCATCCTTTGTGGGGGAGTTTTCAGGTGTTCTGCTCCGGCCATGCCGTGAACAACGAATTTTTGCGCTACCTCCAGGATCATGCGGAGGACTATCTCGAGCTTCTCGTGCTGGACGGCGTACGCACGCCTGACTTTGTCGAGGAGAAGCAGGGCGTCGGTTTCCCTGTCTGGGCCTGATTTTTTTAGTTGGATTATTCGACTGTTCTTTTGGTAAAAGGGGCTTTGGCCCCTTTTTTTTATTGGGGCAGAAAAGAATTGAGGAAATCAAAGGAAAGGGTTGCATTTCGATTTCGATGCGTATATAAGCCCCCTTTCCTTCGGCTGGCGTAGCTCAATTGGTAGAGCAGCTGACTTGTAATCAGCAGGTTGCGGG
>JBKHAV010000099.1:0-10084 GCA_046542715.1 Desulfovibrionales bacterium | reverse complement strand
CCCGCTTGACTGGCTCTCCCTGGGGGCGAGCTACCGTTCCGAGGTGCGCCAGGATGTAAATGGCGATGCGGAATTCGACATGCCTGAGGGACTCGGTCCAGACACAACGCTCGATGCCAAGGGTACAGTGAATCTTCCCGAGCAGTTCATGTTCGGCGTGGCAGTGCGGCCCATCGAACGGTTGAGCGTGGAGGCGGACGTGGTCCTGACCGGCTGGTCCAGTTACGACGAACTGAGGATCGAGTTTGACAATGGCCAGACCAGCCAATCCACCAAAAACTGGAACGATGTAGTCCGCTACCAGGTCGGCCTGGAATATGCGGCCACGGAATGGCTGGATCTGCGACTGGGATACGTGTATGACAACTCTCCTATCGATGCGGATTTCGCCGACTACATGGTTCCGGCCAACGACCGTCAGCTCTACTGCGCCGGGGCGGGATTCAAGTGGGGCAGCTGGGATCTGGACGTGGCCTACACCTATCTCCAGATCAAGGACCGGTCCGTTATTGTCAATGTCACTCGTTCAGAAAAACCGAAACTGGTAGACAGCCAACAGGCCGACTTCGAAGACGGCCACGCTCACATCGTCAGCCTGAGCGTGGGGTATGCGTTCTAACAGACCAGTTCCCGGATGTTTTCTTCCCTGTTTCCGTGTGGAGACAGGGAAGAAAACTTGACAATTCCATGCGAAGTGTCTTTTAACTGCCTCTCAACGCTACCGTCATTCAATCCAGAGGGCTCTTTTCGAGGAGGGGACCAATGCACACCATATCCGAACTCATTCACGACATGGCCTCAAGCACCATGGAAGGCATCATCGGGGTCAGCGGAATTTTCATCTTTCTGACCATCATCGTTGCCTCGGCCCTGTACCGGATCAACGAGATCAAAAAGTCCGACCATCACTAAAAAAAGGGGCTCATGCCCCTTTCGAATTTCACGACGATGCCGGGAGTACCCCGGCATCGTCTCTTCTTTTTGCGCTGCGCACTGCCCTTCAGAGCAGCTTCTTCTCCGTCAAACACTCCAGCAGATAGTTCCCATACGAATTCTTCATGAGCTCCCCGGCCAGCCGCTTCAGCTGCTTCTGGGAGATGAACCCCTTGCGATAGGCGATCTCCTCCACGCAGCCGATCTTGAACCCCTGCCGGTCCTGGATGGCCTGGATGAAACTGGTGGCCTGGGCCAGGGATTCGTGGGTGCCGGCGTCCAGCCAGGCATACCCCCGGCCGAGGATCTCCACCTGCAGCTCCCCTTTCCTGAGATAGGCCATGTTCACGTCCGTGATCTCCAGTTCCCCGCGTTTGGACGGTTTCATCCTCCTGGCGATCTCCACCACCTGATGATCGTAGAAATAGATCCCGGGGACCGCGTATTTGGACCTTGGTTTTTTGGGTTTTTCCTCGATGCTCACGGCCCGGCCCTGGGCGTCGAAATCCACGACCCCGTACCGCTGCGGATCTCTGACCGGATAGCCGAACACGATCCCGCCCTGCTCCAGGGCCGCGCAGCGCTGCAGGATGGCTGACAGCCCTTCGCCGTAGATGATGTTGTCTCCAAGCACCAGACAGACCGAATCCCCGGCAATGAAGTCTTCGCCCAGCAGAAAAGCCTGGGCCAGCCCTTCCGGTCGGGGCTGTTCGCAATAGGAGAAGGTTACCCCGAGCTGCGAGCCGTCGCCGAGCAGGTCCCTGAACCGGGGGAGGTCCTGAGGCGTGGAAATGATGCAAATTTCCCTGATTCCCGCCAGCAGGAGCACGGACAGGGGGTAGTAGATCATGGGCTTGTCGTAGACCGGAAGGAGCTGCTTGCTCACGGCCAGGGTCAGCGGGTAAAGCCTGGTGCCCGATCCGCCGGCCAAAATGATACCTTTCATGCGTGTTCCCCTTTGCTGACAGGACTCATAGCCCGCTTTTTTCCCCTCATCAATGCTTGGCCGATCCCAACCCTTTCTGCTATGGAGGGTGAAACCTTCGACCGGAAGCCGTCCATGTCGCGCAGTCCGTTTTTTTTCTTCCCCTTCGTGCTTGTGGCCGCGGTGGCGTTCACGCTGCTGCTGCTCTTTGTGTTCGCCCTCATTCAAGTCGGGATGATCACGGTGGCCTTCCAGAAGCTGGGGCTCACGCCCTGGCAGGCCTTTTTTCTGCTCGTTGCCACACTGTTGGGAAGTTCCGTCAACCTTCCGGTCCACACCCGGACTGTTCCCCTGCAGCGGATGGAGCCCTCCGCCCCTTCCGCCTGGTTTCGGTACCAAATTCCCCGGGTCACCTTCCCGGGCCGGGAAGGGCGGCAGATCATCGCCCTGAATGTGGGCGGCTGCCTGATCCCCTGCATTCTTTCCCTCTACTTTCTGCAGCAGATCGGCATCAACTGGGGTCTGATCCTTACGCTGGCCGTGGTCGTCACCGCCTGCTTCAAGCTTGCAAGGCCCATTCCCAATGTCGGAATCGGAATCCCTTTCCTCGTTCCGCCCCTGATCACGGTGTTGTGCGTCTGGCTTCTGGCACCAAATGGGCAGGAACCCCATGTCGCCTTTGTTGCCGGTTCACTCGGCACGTTGATCGGTGCGGACCTGCTTCACCTGTTGAACACGAGGAACCAGGCCCTGCTCAGCGCCCCTGTACTCTCCATCGGAGGGGCCGGCACATTCGACGGTATCTTTTTGACCGGCATTGTCGCCGTTCTTCTGGCATAAGCATGAACACCATCATCCTTTCTTCCTCTGAAAAAATTCAGCTGGCGCAGGGGCAGTTCGCCACCCTGACCCGAACCCCTCCTGACCTTTCCTGCGGCATGCCGAATCTTTTGGGACAAAACCCTGCGCTCTCGGTCGGTATGCTCCTGCACGCCGGCACAGACGATGCTGCGTTCCAGATCGTAAGCCGGGGGTGGCTTCCCGGCAGCCTGCACGCTCCCCAGGCGTGGTGGCTCAAGACTTTGAGACCGCTCGAACTCCATCAGGACCAGGAGTTCACCCTCCACAAGCAAGGGGTGAGCCTGGCCTGGATCACTTTGAGTGACAAGGGATTTTGCGGTGAACGCGACGACAGCAGCGGCCCGTTGATCGAATCTCTGGTCCGGGACCACCTCTGTCTCTGTTTTTCCCAGGGGTTTCTCATTCCGGATTCCGCCTCCCGGCTCAAGACCCTTCTTCATGAGCTGGCACTCGCCCACCGGTTCGACCTGATCCTGACCTCAGGGGGAACAGGGGTCGGGCCCCGGGATGTCACCCCTGAAGCAACCGCTGCCGTGCTGGAGAAGTCGCTCCCGGGATTTGAACGGTGCATGACTGCGACCTCGCTGTCCAAAACGCCCCACGGCATGATCTCCCGGGCCCGGGCCGGAACTTTGGGCACAAGCCTGATCGTGAATCTGCCCGGGAGCAGCAGAGCGGTGGAGGAAAACCTTTCTGCCGTGCTTCCGGCAGTCAAACACACCATTGAAAAAATTCAAGGGGACACCGCAGACTGTGGCCGACCGTAAAGCACTCCCCCCTGAAGAAGCAAAGATTCTCGAACGCATTGTTGCCAGAATCTGTGTGGTCCGGCTCGTTGCCCTGGGCCTTCTCATCATTCCCCTGACCCTGACCTGGATCTGGGAGGACCGCCCCCAGGGCATTCTGATTTATCTCGACCCGCAGGAATATGCCGCCCTGATCGTGACCGGATTCGCCCTGACCATTATTTATCTCCTGGCCTGGAGCCGAATCAGACAAATCATGTTCTTCCTCAAACTCCAGCTGGTCACGGACTATCTGATCTCCACCGGTCTGATTGCCCTTTCCGGAGGTCTCAAGAGCGGGTTCGTCTTTGTTCTCCTGGGCTTGACCTACCTTTATGCACGAACTTTGGGATTCGTCACCGGGGTCTGGTTCGCCGCGTTGGCCGCCCTGTTTCTCGCCGGGTGCGGAATCGTCCAATACCTCTATCCCGGACTCTGGGGATATGAACCGTTTCCCGGCAGCGACCTGCTCTTCACTTTTTTTCTTCAGGTTTTTGCACTGGGTCTCATTTTGATCCTGACCAGGATGAACCGGGGACAGGGCAAGGAAGAGAAGCTCATTCAGGACCTGCACTCCAAAGAACGGGCTCTGCGCCAGGCGCAAATTCTCAAATCTCTGGTGTTCGACTGGATGGAAAGCGGTCTGCTGGTGGTGGATGAACACGGTATGGTCTCGGCCATCAATCGCCAGGCCGGGATCTGGGCCGGCACCGAAGATGCCGGCGAAGTGGTCGGCCGCCCGCTCAAGGAGTATTTTCCGGCGATCACCAGCCTGTGGCAGGAACACAAATCCGTGCCATCAGACCGCCTCGAGATCTATGAACGCGAAGGCAAGGTGCTCTACGGACTTCGCATCACCCCGTTGCCGGACAAAGGAGCACTGATCATCTTTTCAGACATCACCCCGGTCCGGAAACTGGAAAACCGGCTCCGGAACATGGAAAAGCTCGCGGCAGTGGGTGAACTGGCCGCCGGCCTGGCCCATGAAATGAAAAACCCTCTGGCAGGGATCAAGGCCAGCCTGCAGCTCATCGCCCAGGGGGATCTGGAGGAAATCCAGGCCACCCGGCTCAACAGGGTCATTCTCCGGGATATCGACCGGCTGGACAGTCTGCTTAAAAACTTCCTGGTCTTTGCCCGCCCCTCCATGGCCACCCCTGAATCCCTCGACCTCGGGGAGGCTATGGAGGAGTGTTTGAGTATTTTGAAGCCGCGCTTCCCGGAGGTCACGGTCCAGGTCACCCCGAAGCTCGACGAAACCACCTGGTCCTGGGACAAGAACCAGTTCATCCAGGTGACCCTCAATCTGCTCCTGAACAGCTTTGAGGTCCTGGAGAACCGGGCTTTTCCCCACATCGAGATCGAACTCCAGAAAAGCGAGCATGAACAATGTTTGATTATCCGGGACAACGGGCCGGGAATCGAGCCGGACAAGGCGGGCAGGATCTTCGATCCCTTCTTCACGACCAAGGAATCCGGAACAGGGCTGGGACTTTCCATTGCACAGCGACTGGCCGGACAGAACAGCTCCTGGGTGGAGCTCGCCGCAGCCAAGGGCGGCGGCACCGAGGCCAGGATCCATTATATCCCCTCCTTCAGGGAAGATCAGATGCGGGACCCTGTCATTGCGACAGGCTGACCACAACAACGCCACTGCAGCAACGAGGGTGACCATGGACCAGTTTCGAGCCGACCTGCACATCCATTCCAGATTCTCCCGCGCCACCAGCAAATCCCTGACCCCCCGAAATCTAGCGGCCTGGGCGCGGGTCAAGGGCATCGACGTGGTCGGAACCGGGGATTTCACCCACCCGGGATGGCTGGCCCAGTTGGAGGAACAGCTGCAGGAGGACGGCTCAGGACTCCTGACCCTTCGCTCCACCGAGGGGTTGTCCGGTGAACTCCCCTGGAAGGACTACCGTATGCCGTCTGGAACCGTGCGCTTCATGCTCTCGGCCGAGATCAGTTCCATATACAAGCGGGGCGGCAAGGTCCGCAAAGTGCACAATCTGGTCTACATGCCCAGCATCGAGCGGGCCCGCCAGTTCAACGAACGGCTTGGGCAGATCGGCAATCTGGAGTCCGACGGCCGGCCGATCCTTGGACTCGATTCCGAACATCTCCTTGAAATGGTGCTGGAGACCGATCCCCTGGCCTTTCTGGTCCCGGCCCACATCTGGACGCCCTGGTTTTCCCTGTTCGGCTCCAAATCCGGGTTCGATGCCATCGAGGAATGTTTCGGTTCCCTTTCCAAAGAGATTTTCGCCCTTGAAACAGGCCTCTCTTCGGACCCGGAGATGAACTGGCTCTGGAGCAAGCTGGACCGGTTCAAGCTCATCTCCAATTCCGATGCCCATTCCGGGGAAAACCTGGGCCGGGAACTCAATCTTTTCAGCGGCACCCCAAGCTATGAAGGCATCTACCGGGCGCTTAGGGGTGAGGGACTCGGGCATAAGTTTCTCGGCACAATGGAATTCTTCCCGGAAGAGGGCAAGTACCACATGGACGGCCACCGCAAATGCGGCGTGGTCATGGACCCGAGGGAGTCGCTGGCCCGGGGATGCCTCTGCACCGGCTGCGGCAAACCGATCACGGTCGGGGTTCTGAACAGGGTTCTCACCCTGGCTGACAGGGAGACCCCGGAGCGTCCCTCGGGACAGCCCGGGTTTACCTCGCTCATTCCCTTGACTGAAATCTTGTCTGAAATCGTGGGCACCGGGCCCAAGACCAAGAAGGTCAGAACCCAGTACGCCAAAGCCATCGAGCGGTTTGGTTCGGAGATGACCATTTTGCAGCGGGTCCCCCCCGAGGAACTGGCCACCTTCTCCCCGCTTTTGGCCGAGGGAATCACCCGGATGCGTTCCGGCAGAGTGAGGCGACAGCCCGGATTCGACGGTCAGTTCGGAAAAATCTCGGTGTTTTCCGCCAGGGAAATCAACGAAATTCGAAACGGCAAACTCATCTATACCATTCCCCGCACCAAGGGCGGGGACCCGGGTTCTGAAGCCACCGGCCAAGGCAATTTCCCCCTTCAGGTGATGCAAAACCGGCCTGCGCCCCCCCCTACCCTCCAGTTCAACACGGAACAGCAAGGGGCCATCCAGGCAGGGCCCGGACCGGTCCTGGTCCTTGCCGGACCCGGGACAGGAAAGACCCACACCCTCCTGGGACGTGTTCGCCATCTGGTGGAGCAGGGTATCACTCCACGGCAGATTCTGATTTTGACCTTCACCCGCAGGGCGGCCGAAGAGTTGAAATCACGGCTTCTTTCCGGGCTCGGGAAAGAAAAGGGTCTGCCCCAGGCCGACACGCTGCACGCCCTGGCCTTTGAAAACTGGACCGCTGTCCAGGGCCAGCCTCCGGTGATCATGTCCGAGGAAGACAGCCTCCGGATCTTTCTGGAGGCCAACCCCGGGCTGAGTAAAAGTGACGGCAAAAAGGCATGGACCCAGCTTGGCGCGGCCAGGGAACGGCTCGACCCCCTGCCCGAAGAGCTTCAGGAGCTTGCCCGCACGTATGCGCAGCAAAAAAACCAATGGAACCTGGTTGATTACACCGACCTTCTGGAGTTCTGGCGGGAACAGATCCAGAGCCGCTCCTATTACCGGCCCTATACCCATATCCTGGTGGACGAGATTCAAGACCTCACCCCGCTCCAGCTCGATCTGATCAAAGTCCTCGCTCCTCCCGGAGGAAACGGGTTTTTCGCCATCGGGGACGCGAACCAGTCCATCTACTCCTTCCGTGGGGCAGTGACCGATGTACGCGCCAACCTCGCCCAGACCTGGGACGAACTGGAAGTGATCACCCTGCGGGAGAACTACCGATCCTGTCAGAATATCCTCAATCTTTGCGGATCGCTCTTTCCCGGGCAGTCCCCGCTTGAGGCGGTCAGGTCCGATGTTCATGACCTCCATTTTTTTCAGGCAGGGACCGGCGCACATGAGGCGGTATGGATCGGAGACCGCATCCGCACCCTCATCGGCGGAACAGCCCACTGGCAGGCGGACCTTTCCCAGGAAGGAGCCTGCAATCCCGGCGACATCGCCGTCATGTTCAGGTTCAAGGGGCTGATGCCCCTGTATCAGCAGACCCTCACCCGGATGGGCATACCCTGCGCCATCCCGGAAGACGAATCCTTCTGGGTCGAACCCAGGGTCAAGCTGATTCTTGATTCCGTTGGGCGGCTGCTTGGACTTTTCGGAGAAAAAGAGGGGTTCGGCCTGCAATGCCCCGACAGAGTGCTGGCCCAGGGGCCGTCGGGGCTGTCCGCCTACCTCAAGGACATCCCCCCCTTTGATCAGCTCTTTTGGAAGAGCACCTCGTTTCTCAAGCTGAAGCGGATGTTTGAGGAGCAGGGGGGATGGTCAGGGCTGCTGAACTGGATACACCTGCAGACCGAGCTGGAACAGGTCCGGGGACGGGCCGAAAAAATTCAGCTTATGAGCATGCATGCGGCAAAAGGCCTGGAGTTTGAAGCGGTTTTTCTTCCAGCACTGGAGGATGGCATTCTTCCCTTTGCCGGAAAAGATCTCCTGAGCGGAAAGCTCGAGGATGGGGAGATGACTTTCAACGAAGAGGAGGAGAAGCGGCTGTTCTATGTGGGGCTGAGCAGGGCGAAATCCAGGCTGTATCTGAGCTGTGCAGGCCGACGGCGCGTGTATGGAAAGCATTTCCAGCTTCCCCCGTCCAGATTTTGCAGACTTCTTCCCAAGGAGATGCTGACCCAGACGGCCATGGTGGCCCGCAAGGTGCAGAAGGCACGGCAGCTCTCGATGTTCTGATGTGCGGGAACTTTTTCTGACTATCCAAGCCAGAAGCGATAGACGAACCGCTCGTAATAATTACAGAACCGATGCGCAATGGGGTTTACCACCCCGAACTTCCGCAACCGGCAATAGACATGCAACGGATTGAAATGATGCTGGAGAAATCCTTTGAACTGCTGTTGCATGCGACTTTGCTCCGGTAGTGATGACGCCTGTTCTGATCGGATTCAGCAATAACCATACCCGGATTTCATCCAGTTCGAAACGTCCTGATTCGTTGCTTTGTACGACAGAACCCTGCCGGAGGCAAACCCCCCATTTGCCCTGCAAGCTGTTGAATCTGTAGGCCGTATCCATGCCCGACTCCCCGGGAGCCCCTTCCGGATCACGCCGTTGCCGGCCTATCCGCTGTTTCGCCCCACCTGCCGCCTTCCATCCTTCAGACCATGTTCTGTAAAAAGCAGACACATTCCTGTATCCCCGCATCAGGCACCGGTTCTGTCCCGAGTGGACGGTCCGGCGGGCTGACAGACTGTCGATAAAGTCCATTTCCGTCACAAGGCGTGATTCAAAAATCCCGCGCGACCAGCGGAAATTTTGTAACGCCCTGTGCAAAGGAGTTGGAGCGGGAGTTGACCTGCGCCTGAAATTGCACCACTTTAGAAGACTTCCCAGGCACACTCCCTCTTTTGCAGTGTGGATCTTTTGCGTTTTCCCGGAGGGAAATGACTGTATATGGCATATTTTCGTCGGATCGATAAACGGCTCGAAGGGTTGCTCAACCTGCTGAAAAAAGACGAGCGCTGGCTCATCATCATGAACGCCGACCCGGATGCCCTGGCCTCAGCCATGGCCTTGAAGCGGATACTCGCCCGCCGGGTCCATTGCGTGGGGCTGTCCCAGATCAACGAGATCAAGCGGCCGGACAACCTGGCCATGATCCGCTACCTGCGCATTCCCGCCCAGCGGCTCACTCCTGTCGTCGCCGCCCAGTATGACCGGTTCGCCCTTGTGGATTCACAGCCCCATCACAACCCGGCTCTGGAAGAATACTCCTACTCCATCGTCATCGACCACCACCCCTTGAGCGACGACCATCCGGTCAACGCCCCGTTCACCGAGATCAAGCCGGAGTACGGTGCTGTCAGCACGATCATGACCGAGTACCTCTACAACCTGCACCTGCGGCCCGGAAAGCTCCTGGCAACAGCGCTTTTGTACGGCATCAAGACAGACACCCGCAGCTTTGAACGCAACTTCATCGATGCGGACATCAAGGCGTTCCGCTACCTGAGCAAATTCGCCGACCAGATGATCCTGCGCAAGATCGTGCGCAGCGAGTTCCGGCTGGAATGGCTCAAATATTTCTCCCGGGCCATGCAAAACATGCGGCTTATCGGCAGCGGCATGACCGTGTTCATGGACGAGGTCGACTCCGCAGACATCCTGGTCATTTTGGCTGATTTCTTCCTCCGGGTGCACGAAATCTCCTGGACCGTGGTCTCCGGCATTTCCAACGACAACCTGGTGACCATCTTCCGGGGAGACGGAGTGCGCCGGGACATGGGCTCGCTCTCGCAGCACATCTTCGGGGATATCGGTTCGGCCGGCGGCCACAAGGCCATGGCCCGGGCGGAAATTGCCCTGGAAAAACTCGAGGGCCAGTCCCCTGACGAATTCATCTGGAACCGGCTGCGCAAGAGAAGATGCAGGACCCCTTCGACCTGCACGATCTGACGCGCGCTCCGTCCGAAACGCAGTGAGAGACCGATGCCCCTCAAGGAAAAACTCAACTTCTCTGCAGAGCCCGT
>JBKHAV010000098.1:0-10128 GCA_046542715.1 Desulfovibrionales bacterium | reverse complement strand
CACGCAGTAGTCGATGGTCGGCTCGAACGAGGCCATGGTCTCCCGGGTGATGTCGTTGGGGATTTCGTCCAGGGTATAGCCCACGGCCAGTTTGGCCGCGATCTTGGCGATGGGAAAACCGGTGGCCTTGGACGCCAGGGCCGAGGAGCGCGACACCCGGGGGTTCATCTCGATGACCACCATCTCCCCGTTTTCCGGGTTCACCGCAAACTGGACGTTTGATCCGCCGGTTTCCACCCCGATCTCCCGCATGATGGCCAGGGAGGCGTCCCGCATGGCCTGGTACTCCATATCGGTCAGGGTCTGGGCCGGAGCCACGGTGATGGAGTCGCCGGTGTGCACGCCCATGGGATCGACGTTCTCGATGGCACAGATGATCACGCAATTGTCTTTTTTGTCCCGCATGACCTCCAGCTCGAACTCCTTCCATCCCAGAATGGATTCCTCCAGCATGACTTCATGCCGCATGCTGGCGACGATGCCCTGCATGGCGGTTCCGATCAGATCCTCCATGTTGTAGGCCACGCCCCCGCCGGTTCCCCCTAAGGTGAAGGCGGGACGGATGATGACGGGAAAGCTCATGCCTTCGATGCCCTGCTGGATCGCCTGGATCGTGCCGTACTCGTCGAGTTCCGTGCGGGAGATCGTATTTCCGTTCTCGTCCTGCTCTGTGATGGTGCGGACCACGCCCCGGACAATGGTGCTCTGGGGCACTTTCAGCCCGATGTTCTCCATGGCCTGGCGGAATTCCTCCCGGCTTTCCGCCTTCTGGATCGCCGGAATCGTGGCCCCGATCAGCTCCACCCCGTACTTTTCCAAAACCCCCATGTCGGCAACAGCCAGGGCCGTGTTCAGCCCGGTCTGGCCCCCCAGGGTCGGCAACAGCGCGTCCGGCCGCTCCTTGGCAATGATCTTGGCCACGGTTTCCGGCTCAATGGGTTCCACATAGGTGCGGTCCGCAAGCACCGGATCGGTCATGATGGTGGCCGGATTGGAGTTGACCAGCACCACTTCGTACCCTTCTTCCTTGAGGGCCTTGACCGCCTGGGTCCCGGAGTAGTCGAACTCACAGGCCTGTCCGATGACGATGGGTCCGGAGCCGATGATCATGATTTTTCTGATATCCGTGCGCTTGGGCATGTGTATCTCTCTCTTCCTTAGGGATGACGTGCTGGGAAAGACAGCGAACCGGCCTCGTAGTTCGACCGGGTGTTAGGATACTTTGCTTCCATTTTCAACGTCTGCGGCGGGCGTAAGCAGGGTCAGGTCCGTGCCGCTTTTCACGGCCAGAACCATGCCCTGGGAGACCAGGCCGCGCAGTTTCTTGGGGCTCAGGTTGGCAAGCACCGTTACCTGGCGGCCCGGCAGTTCCTCGGGCCGGTAGTACGCGGCCAGCCCGGCAATGATCTGCCTGGGCTGGTCTTCGCCGATATCCACCATGAGCTTGAGGAGCTTGTCCGCGTCCGGGTGGGGTTCTGCAGACACCACGGTCCCGACCCGCAGATCCAGTTTCTGGAAGTCGGGAAATTCCACCGGCGCACTCTCCGCCCGGGTCGGTTTGCCAGGCTTTTTTTTCGGCTCCGCCCGGTTGGGCGCCTTATCACCGGCCTGAAGCTCCACCCGGGGGAAAAGCGTGGACCGTTTTGCCACCGGAGTGCCGGGCTCGAGCCCCCGTTGCCGGCTGATCTCGGTCGTCAGATCCATGGTGCCGAAAGGGGGCTGCCCCAGCTGTTCGAGCATTTCCTCGGCTATCCCGGGCATGACCGGCCACAGATGCAGGGCGGTTTTGCGCATGAGGTCCAAAAGCGTATACATGACCAGGGCCAGCTCCTCGGTCCGGTTCTCCTTGAACAGGGTCCAGGGCGCCATGGTGTCGATGTATTTGTTGCACCCCCTGATCATCTCCCACAGGGCCTCCAGCGCCCGGGCGAACCGGCATTGGGGAAAGAGCGACTGGTAATTTTCCATGGCTGAAACCGCCAGTTCCAGCAGCGCTTCGGTCTCAAGGTCCGCCTCGAAAGGAGGGGTCGGCACCTTGCCGTCGAAGTATTTGTGGGTCATGGCCAGGGTCCGGTTGAACAGGTTGCCCAGATCATTGGCCAGGTCCGCGTTGAACCGCCCTACAAGGGCCTCTTCGGAAAAGCTCGCGTCCGACCCGAACTGCATCTCCCGGAGCAGGAAGTAGCGGAATGCGGCAAGTCCGTACTTTTCTGCCATGTCCAGAGGCTCCACAACATTGCCCAGGGACTTGGACATCTTGGTCTCTTTGATCAGCCAGTAGCCGTGCACGTTCAGATGGTTGTAGGGCTCGATGCCGGCAGCCTTGAGCATGGTCGGCCAGAAGATGGCGTGGGGCTTCAGGATGTCCTTGGCCACCAGGTGACTGGCTGCGGGCCAGAATTTCTTGTACCGCTCGCCCTCCGGGTAGCCCAGGGCGGAGACATAGTTCAGCAGGGCGTCGAACCAGACGTAGGTGACGTATTCCGGGTCAAAGGGCAGGTCCACCCCCCACGTGAGCCGGGTCTTGGGTCTGGAGATGCACAAATCCTCCAAAGCGCCGCTTTCGAGAAGGCTCAGGACCTCCCGACGGTACTGGTCCGGCCGGATGAAGTCGGGGGTCTTCTTGATATGGTCGATCAGCCAGCCCTGGTATTTGGACATCCGGAAAAAGTAGTTCTTCTCCACGATGTACTTGGGCTCGGTCTGATGGTCCGGGCACAACCCGTCCACAAGCTCCTTATCGGTAAAGAACCGCTCACACCCAAAGCAGTAATGCCCGCCGTACTCCCCGAAATAGATGTCCCCGCTGTCGTAAACTTTTTGCAAAACTTCCTGAACGCAGCGCTTGTGCCGCTTTTCAGTGGTGCGGATGAAATCGTTGTTGTCGATCCCCAGGTGGGGCCAGAGATTTTGGAACAGCCCGCTGATCCTGTCGGCGTATTCCTGGGGGGACTCGCCGGCCGCTTCCGCAGCCTGCAGGATTTTGTCCCCGTGTTCGTCCGTCCCGGTCAAGAAAAAGGTCTCTTTCCCCATGATGCGGTGAAACCTGGCCAGGGTGTCCGCCACGATGGTGGTGTAGGCGTGGCCCAGATGCGGCTTGGCATTGACGTAGTAGATGGGTGTGGTGATGTAGAATGTATTCAAAACCAGCTCCGGAACGTATTCTCTGGATGTTCGTTTTCTGGCAGACGGCAAAAACCGTCCGGCATGTTTTTGACTTTCCCTGCGTCGTGAGGATTTGGCGAGCTAGGAACCCGGGGATTTCTTCTTGGGTTTGTTCCGCTTCCTCCCGCCGGAAGATTTGGCTTTGGGCTGCCCCTGTTTCTGGGGCGGCTTGCGCTTTTTTTTCGGCTTTCTGCTCTGGGGCTCCTTGTTTCGGGGGGCCTGGAGAGATTCAGGGGCCACCTGCCGGGGCTTTTCCTTTTGGGCATTTTCCGTCCGAGGCTCAGCTCCTGTTTTCTCCACCGAGGGCATGAGGTCGCGGTCCTGCTCTTCGGAACTGCGGATCGCTTCCCACTCCTCCAAAGAGATCTCCCGCTCCTCACCGGTTTCCGTGATGACCACCAGGGCGTCCCGGAACATGTTGGCCCGGATGACCTTGACCCGACCGACCCCGGTGGAGAAGTTCTTCCCGATCTTGGGGCATCGCTTCTTGAAGGCGGAGTAGTTCTGCTCCTCATACCCCAGGCAGCAGAGCAGCCTCCCGCAGGCCCCGGATATCTTGGTGGGGTTGAGAAAGAGGTTCTGATCCTTGGCCATCTTGATGGTCACCGGCTCGAACCGGCGCAGGAAACGCCGGCAGCAGCAGACCTGACCGCAATTGCCCAACCCCCCGAGCATCTGCGTCTCGTGACGCACTCCGATCTGGCGCAGCTCGATCCTGGTGCGGTAGGCCCGGACCAGATCCTTGACCAGATCCCTGAAATCGATGCGGCCCGGGGCTGTAAAGTAAAAGATCATTTTGGAGCGGTCGAAGTACACCTCCACATCCACGAGCTTCATGTTCAGCTCGCGCTTGCGGATGCATTCGCGACAAAAGGAGAAGGCGCTTCCGGCCAGCTCCTTGTTTTCCTTGTCAGCTGCCAGATCTTCTTCCGTGGCCACCCGGTAAATGGGCTTGATCTGCTCGGGGTTCAACCCCTCGGGCACATCCTGGCGGATGATCACCACACTGCCCAGGCCGAGTCCTTCCTCGGTCTTGACCAGAACCCGGTCTCCCTCCTGAATCACAAAGGGGGCGGCCTGGAAAAAGTACACCTGGCCCTGTTCCTTGAACTTGAGGCCCAGTATCTTGCCCATATTTCCTCAAAATCGAAATCCGAAATCCAAAATCCGAAACAAAGGGCCCAAACCAGGGCTTCGGACCGCAGTTCCGGCTTTTAGACCGAATTTCGAGAATTTCATTTTTTTATACGCATAACCACGACCCGCCCTTGCGCTGTCCTTCCGAATATTCGATTTTTCGATTTCCCGAAAGGGCCGGATCTTCAGATGCAACAGGCCGTTTCAAACACCTGTCCCATCAAGTACACATAATCAGCCGCACAGGTTTGACCAGCCGTCCCGCCCGTCTTTTCAGGTCCGTTGTTCCGAATTCGACATTCGACATTCGAATTTCGATACTCGAAATATCTCTCACAAAATTTCGAAGTTTGACGATCCCCTCAAGAGGGCTCCTTCATCCCGAGCCTGCGGGCGATCTCTCTGGCGGACCGCCTGCCCGCACCCATGGCCATGACCACGGTGGCTGCGCCGGTCACGATGTCGCCGCCGGCAAAGACCATGTCCATGCTGGTTTCCCCGGTGAGGGGGTCGGCCTCGATATAGCCCCATCGGTTCAGCTTCAGTTCCGGCGTGGACTGAATGAGCACCGGGTTGGGCCCAGCGCCCACCGCCACCACGGAGAGGTCCACCGGCAATTCGTAGACCTGGTCCTGCACCGGCACCGGGCACCGCCGTCCGCTTTCGTCCGGATCGCCCAGTTCCATCTTCTGGAGCACCAGCCCCTTGAGATTGCCCTTGCCGTCATCGGTATAGGCCAAGGGCTGGGCCAGAATTTCCAGCTTGACCCCCTCTTCCAGGGCGTGCTCCAGCTCTTCCCGGCGCGCCGGCATCTCGCCCATGGTCCTGCGGTAGACCACCTTCACGCTCTCGGCCCCGAGCCTGAGGGCGGTTCTGGCCGCGTCCATGGCCACATTGCCGCCGCCGATGACCGTCACGTTCCTGCCCTTGGGCATGGGCGTGTCAAAATCCGGAAATTTGTAGCCGCGCATGAGGTTGACGCGGGTCAGGTACTCGTTGGCGGAATAGACGCCGATATAATTTTCGCCCGGGATGTTCAAAAACCGGGGCAGCCCGGCGCCCACGCCGACGAACACTGCCTTGTATCCCTGGGCGAACAGGTCCGGTATGGTCACGGTCTTGCCGGCCACCCAGTTGAGCTTGAACTCCACCCCCTGCCGTTTCAGGGTCTCCACCTCGATGCGCACGATCTCCTTGGGCAGGCGGAACTCCGGGATCCCGTAGACCAGGACCCCGCCCAGCTCATGCAGGGCTTCGAACACCGTGACCTTGACCCCCCGGGCTGAGAGATAGCCGGCCAGGGTCAGGCTGCTGGGCCCGGAACCGATGGCCGCGACCTTCACCTCCTCGTCCAGAACAGGGCAGGTGTCCGCACCGGTCAGGGCCTCGCAGGCGGAGGAGGCGTAGAAATTGTCGGCCACAAACCGTTCCAGTCTGCCGATGGCCACCGGCTTGCCCGTGGGGTTCAGCTTGCAGGTCCCCTCGCACTGGCTCTCCTGGGGGCAGACCCGGCCGCACACCGCAGGCAGGCTGTTGGTCTCCTTGATCCGGTGGAACGCGCCCTCGAGATCCCCTTGGGCAACCATCCTGATGAACCCCTTGCAGTCCACCTCCACCGGGCACCCAGCCTGACAGGTGGCCTTCTTGCACTGCAGGCACCGCTTGGCCTCCTCGGTGGCCTGCTCCATGGAGTAGCCCAGCGGCACTTCCGTGAAATTTTTGATCCGCTCCCCAGGCTCCTGCATGGGCATGGGCACCCGGGGCTTGATCTTGGACTTCCCCTTGCCTCGTGGCTTTGGCTTATTCTGTGGCATGGCATTTACAAAAGAGGTCAAAGGATTCGCGCTCCTGGGGAAAAAACGCCCCCAGCCGCTTCATGAGTTCGTCAAAATCCACCTGGTGGGCGTCGAACTCGGGACCGTCCACGCAGGCAAACTTCACCTTCTCGTCCACAGTGACCCGGCAGGCCCCGCACATCCCGATCCCGTCCACCATGATCGGATTGAGGCTGACCACGGTTTTTGTCCCGAACGGCCTGGTGACCTCGGCAGCGGCGCGCATCATGGGCACCGGCCCCACAGCCACCACCTCCTTGATCTCCGGGTCGGACTCGAGTTTGCGGTGCAGGACCTCGGTGACAAACCCCTTGTGGCCGAGGCTGCCGTCGTCCGTGGCCACCAGCATCTCATCGCAGAACCTGGCCAGTTCGTCGTGAAACAGCAGCAGGTCCCGGCTCCGGGCGCCGATGATCCCGATGACGTGGTTGCCGGCCTCGTGATAGCCCTTGGCGATGTGGTGCATGGCCGCGATCCCGGTCCCCCCGCCCATGCAGATCACCGTGCCCACGTTCTCGATGTGGGTGGGCTTGCCCAGAGGCCCGCACAGGTCCATGATGGCGTCGCCTTCGGCAAGATCGTTGAGCAGGGCCGTGGACTTGCCCAGAACCAGATAGACGATGGTGATGGTCCCCTGCTCCGGATCCTTGTCCGCAATGGTCAGGGGAATGCGCTCCCCCTGCTCGGTCAGCCGCAGGACCACGAAATTTCCCGGCTTGGCCGCTCTGGCGATATGGGGCGCATCAATGACCAGTTCGGTGACCCGCTCCGGGATGAGTTCTCGGCGTCGTAAAATTCGGGTATTCATCTCCCACCACCTTGCTGTCGCTTGTCAAATTTCGGGCCGGGGTTTACACAGAGTCGTACCGAGGTCGCCCAGTTTTGAAAACCATCCAGGGTCCAGCCATGCAGATCGGATACACGCAGACCGTACCCCCCACCTCATTCAGGGATGACCGTGTGCAGATGCACAGGATGGTCCACAACCGGGGTCACAAAGCCAGGGTCGAAAACCAGGAAGTCGGCTTCAGGGTCGGCGGCTTCGGGGTCCGGTACAGCAGCTCCAAAACCACCCTGGACACGGATTCGCTGCACCGTGAGATGGAGGCGTATCGGGCAAGGGCGGCTTCCCGGGCCTTTGCCCAGGAACTGGAGGTCGCCCTTGAGCGGCTCGACTGTACCCAGGACCGGCCGGGTGCTGCACAGTTTCACGTCTCCTCTGCCCGCGGCCTTGCGGCCTATCAATCCCAGCTCGAGGGCAAGGACCCGCCCTCCCCAGGTGGTTTTCGGGCCTGCATCTGACTATTGAAGTCGTCCTCCGCAAGCCCCAGTTTCCTTGCTACCCCGCGTGTTCCTGAACGATCTTTTTGAGACGGCTGAAGGCTTTGTCGATGCCCTCCGGCCTGCTCCCCCCGGCCTGGGCCAGGTCGGGCCGACCGCCCCCGCTGCCCCCGATATCCTCGGCTATGGCCTTGACCAGATCAGGGGCGGTGAACGTGCCAAGCAGATTCTTGCTCACGGAAAGGATGAGCATGACCTTCCCGTCTGCTTCAGAGGCCAGGCAGAGGATCCCAGAGTCGATCTTGGACCGCAGGTCGTCCATCAGGCTACGCAGGGCCCGGACATCCGAAACATCGGCTCTGCTGCACAGCAGTTTCAAACCATTGATGTTTTCTGCGCGTGAAATATAGTCCGTGCCCCCGGCAGAGACCAGTTTGCTCTCCAGCGTTTTTTTCTCTTTGGTCAAGGTTTTGACCTGGTCCATGAGGTCCCTGACCTTGGCCTTGACGTCCCGTTCCGGGGTTTTGACCATGGCCGCGAGCTCCCGCACGGTTTCGCGGCGTTCGTTCAGGTATTCCAACGCTCTCCAGCCGGTCACGGCCTCGATGCGCCGGACCCCGGCGGCCACTCCGGCCTCGGACAGGATGCAGAACGTCCCTGCCTGGCTGGTGCGCTCCAGATGCGTCCCTCCGCACAGTTCCGCGGAAAACCCCGGGACCGCCACCATGCGGACCTTGTCCTCGTACTTCTCGCCGAACAGGGCCAAAGCCCCCTTGTCGAGGGCTTCCTGGTATTCCAGGGTCTCGCTGACCACCGGCA
This sequence comes from Desulfovibrionales bacterium, assembly GCA_046542715.1. Classification (GTDB taxonomy): domain Bacteria; phylum Desulfobacterota; class Desulfovibrionia; order Desulfovibrionales; family JBKHAV01; genus JBKHAV01. The sequence continues at coordinate 1,891 of JBKHAV010000098.1, read as the reverse complement.
GATCGGCGAGGATAGTCCGGTTGACCTCCTGCTCCACCTCCCGGAGTTCGTCCAAACCGACCTGGGCGATATGGGTGAAGTCAAAACGCATCCGCTCGGCCGTGACCTGGGACCCGGCCTGTTTGACGTGCTCCCCCAGGACCTTGCGCAGGGCGGCGTGGACCAGGTGCGTTGCCGTGTGGTTGCGGGCGGTGGCGATGCGTGATCCCTCTTCCACATGGAGGCTGACTGTCTGATCGGCCTGGACCTCACCCTCGATCACCTCCACAACATGCACGGTCAGCTTTGATGCGGGCTTGAGGGTATCGTTGACTTCGGCCGCTCCGGTCTCGGCTGTGATCCTGCCCCGGTCTCCGGTCTGTCCCCCTGACTCGCCGTAAAACGGAGTCTTCTCCGTGATCACAAACCCCTTGTCCTGGTATTTGAGACTCGCTACGGGCGCGCCCTGCTCGTCCAGGAGGGCGATGATGCGGCTTCGGCCCTGAAGATGGTCGTACCCGGTGAAGCTCGATTCGACCCCGGCTTTGAGCAGGGAGCTGAACTGTGCGGCCAGGTCCTTTTCCCCGCTTCCGCTCCAGGCCTCCTTGGACTGCTTCTTCTGCCGCGCCATATGGTCCTGGAACCCGGGCTCGTCCACGGAAAAGCCCTGCTTTTCCGCGATGTCGTTGACGATATCCAGGGGAAATCCAAAGGTGTCGTAGAGCTTGAACGCCACGGGCCCGGGGATGAGGGTTTTGTTTTCGCCCTTCAGCCGGTCCATCTCTTCGGAAAGGATCATGAGCCCCTTGTCCAGGGTTTCGCTGAACCGCTCCTCTTCCTGGATCACCACCCGGCCCATGAAATCCGCGCTCTGGACCAGTTCGGGAAAGCTTTCGCCCATCTCCTCCACCACGGTGGCGCACACCGAGTGCAGAAAGGGCTCGGTCCTGCCGATCAGCCGGCCGAAGCGAAAGGCCCGGCGGATGAGCCGGCGCAGCACATAGCCCCTGCCTTCGTTGGAGGGCAGGATGCCGTCCGCGATCATAAAGGCCACGGCCCGGCTGTGGTCGGCGATGACTCGAAGGGCGGTGTCCACCTCTTCGTCCTTGCCATACCTGACGTTGGCCATTTTCTCCATGGCCTGGAAGAGGTTGGTGAACAGATCGATCTCGAAATTGGAGTTCACCCCCTGGCACACCGCCGCGATCCGCTCCAGTCCCATGCCGGTGTCGATGCTGGGCTTGGGCAGCGGGGTCATCGCCCCGGTCTCGTCCCGGTTGTACTGCATGAAGACCAGGTTCCAGACCTCCAGGTAGCGGTCGCACTCGCACTTGCCGATGCCGCACTCAGGCCCGCAGGCCATGTGTTCGCCCTGGTCGATCAGGATCTCGGAACAGGGGCCGCAGGGGCCGGTGTCGCCCATGGACCAGAAGTTGTCCTTCTCGCCCAGACGATAGATCCGCTCCCTGGGGAGTCCTGCAATCGCCTCCCACAATGCAAACGCTTCGTCGTCGTCCGTGAACACCGTGGCGTAGAGCCGTTCCTTGGGCAGGCCGAGCTCAACGGTCAGAAAATCCCAGGCAAACCGGATGGCGTCTTTCTTGAAGTAGTCGCCAAAGGAGAAATTGCCCAGCATCTCGAAAAAGGTGTGGTGCCGCGCGGTCCGGCCCACGTTCTCCAGGTCGTTGTGCTTTCCGCCCACCCGCAGACATTTCTGGGACGAGGTGGCCCGGGAATACTCCGGCTGCTCCTGGCCGAGAAAGACCTGCTTGAACTGGACCATGCCCGCATTGGTAAAGAGCAGGCTCGGGTCGCTCTTGGGCACCAAGGGCGAACTGCGCACGATGGTGTGACCGTTGCGTTCGAAATACTGTAAAAAGCGTTTTCTGATTTCAGCTGCCGTGATCACCTG
>JBKHAV010000012.1:0-40321 GCA_046542715.1 Desulfovibrionales bacterium | reverse complement strand
TTTGCCGCCCATCTTCCCTTTGCCGCCCTTCATTCCTTTCATGCCTCCCCCGCCCTTTCCCATGCCTGCGGCCAGGGACACGTCTTTCCCGGTCTGCTTTTTGTAATCCATACGAAACAGAACTTCCTCTTCAAAGAGCTTGCCCTTCAGGGAGTTGATTTCGCCAATGGTCTTTTTGACAGCCGCTGTATCAGGATTTTCAGCCATCAGCAGCAGGTCGAGTTCCGCTTCCTTGGCCTTGAGCCTGCCTCGAGTTTCCCATGTTTTTGCCTCGTGCCCTTTGATCAGCTTCTGCTCCAGCATCGGATCGGAAGACGTCCCCGAACTCTCAGCCGAAGACTTTGTCGCAGCCTGATGCGTCGCATGCCCGCTCCCGTGCTGGGAATGGTCCTGCGCAAATCCTATCCCTGCGAGGACGATCCAAGAACACACCAACCCTGACATGATAAACAATCTTTTACCCATGAGAACACTCCTTGAGTCGAAATTTTAGATGTATTGCCGCCTTGGAGGGAGGCAACTATGCTATCAATAATGATTATCGAGTTAAAAGCAAGCAGAAGCTCCCGGACACAAGTGTTTCACCGCCAGAAAGAATGGGGACACCATTCAAGAACGTTCTTCCCGGAGCCCAAGGCCTGCCTTCCCGCACTTACCACTGGTACACGGCTGTCAGCACGAACACAGCCCCCATGAAGATGACAAGGGTTGTGGCCAGGCTGATGACCTTCTGGGTCTGCGTCGTGGAGATGTGGTAGGCGACCAGGGGCATCAGCAGGGGGACGACAATGAAGAGGAGAAGATCGATTGGGCCGGGAACTCCAGTGGACGGCGTCAGGGGTGAGACCAGGCCGGTGGTGAAGATCACCAGGGCCGAAATGGTATAGTACAGAATGCGTCGCATACTGCACTATGATCAGATCAGGGGGACGGGTCAAGGCAGGTGAACCGGGACTTGCCTGACAGGCCGTTGTCCTGTAGCGCTGTGATCTGAAGACTCGTCAATCAGAAACTGCGTCACATCCTTCCGAATTCTTGCGCACTGTTTCAGGGGATGACCATGAAGATGTATTTCATTCTTCTCATCATACTTTATGCCGGTAGGGTCTTTGCCGGAGGAGCCGTCATCTTCACGACAGGCCACCCCCTGCCCCTGCTCAGGGCTGCAGCGGAAATCATCGTCCTGGGACTCTGCCTCTGGGGCTGTTACGGGCTGGCATTCAAGAAGCGGTATCTTGAACCGGTCAAATGGAAGATCATTTACCAGTTCACCCTCATCCTGGGGGTAGCCACTGTCGTTTTGACCGGGTACGGCCAAAGTTTCGGAATGCCCGGCACCCCGGAAGGAATATCCCTGTTTCATCTCTTCATGATTCTCCTGCCCTTCCTGCTCTTTGCCGTTCCGGTCATCATTTACGCCAAAGAACTCGAAGAACAGAAGATCCCCTGAAGCGTACCCTCCATCAACGCAATCTTTCTATGCGGTCCTGGGCGTGGTGATCCACATGCCTGCCTGGGATCGTCTCCTCCACTGTTTCCCCTTGCATGCCTGTAATGACCCCCTCCAGTTCTGAGGCCAGTTCGGACAAAATCCGGACAGCCTCACTGCACTCGTCCATGGCCTTGGCATTTTTTGAGGAAACCGCTGTGATTTCCTCAGTGGCCCGGTTGATCTGCTCGCTGGTGGCGGACTGCTGCTCGGCCGCAGTGGCAATGGATTGCACCTGTCCGGCTGTGCGCTCCGCCATGAGCACGATCTCTGCCAAAGCCTTTCCAGACTCTTCTGCCAGAACTGTGCTGTGGACGACCTTTTCCAGTGCCGAATCAGTGGCCTGCGTATTCGCCTTGGTCCCCTGCTGAATCGTATGGATATTGCGACTGACCTCTTTGGTGGCCTGCATGGTTTTTTCCGCAAGTTTCCGGACTTCGTCCGCGACCACGGCAAAGCCTCGGCCAGCCTCCCCTGCTCGGGCCGCTTCAATGGCGGCATTGAGTGCCAGAAGATTGGTTTGATCAGCTATCTCATCAATGATCTGCATGATTTTACCAATACTCAGGACCTGCCCGGAAAGCTCCCCCATCCCGGATTTCAACTTTTCCGACTGGGATTTCAAGTGCTGTATTGCTGCAGTCACCATTCGAACCCGTTCGGCCCCTTCCAGGGCCATTTCTCTGGTTTTTTCAGCTTCACAAGCCGTATTTGAAGCGTTTCTGGCCACTTCCATCACCGTTTTGTTCATCTCCACCATTGCAGAGGCGGTCTCTGTGGCCTTGCACAACTGCAGGTCTGAACCCTTTCGTGAAAGATCGACCTGACGGGACAGAGCTGTTGCGGCCTGGCCCAGCCTCTGGGCAATCTGCTCCGCCCGCCCTGCGGTCTGAACCATCAGCCTGTGCTGTTCCTGGATGAAATTCTTCTGGGCCAGAAATTCCGTCAGATCAAACCATACCGAAAGCGTCCCCAGTGTTTTGCCCTCCGTGTCCTGAAAAGGCGTACTGGTGATCTGGATGATCCTTTTTTCTCCCCTGACATTTGTGTACTGAATTTCGCCGGTCTGCTGCCGGTTGAGCATCAACGCCTTTTCTGAAAGAGTTTTCCGGCTGGTATCGTTCCAGAAGAATTGACCTGGAGACTGACCGTAATATTTTGAAATATCGCCATTTTTTCCTATAACTTGAAGCATCTGTGAGTTGAACCAGGAAATTTTCCTGTCGCGATCCACCACGGCGCAGGGCAGTGGGATTCCCTTGAGAATCCCTTCGGAGACAGACAAACGTGTCTTGAGTTCAGAGACCATTTTCTCAACTGAAGAGATAGTCTCTGCTATGGCATCTTTCGCCGGATAGGAGATAGCGGCATCGAGATTTCCTTTTGAAACTTCCTCGGTAAATCGGGAGAGGGTTTTCAGGGGCCGGGTGACAAACCCCACCATGATGCAGATGGACACAACGGCAAGCAGGATAGCCAGGCAGGTCATGATGATGCCTGTTGTTGCAAGCTTTCGATCCAGACCATGAGTCATTTCGTCTTTCTTCAGAGTAAAAAGATAGGTCAGATTCCAGGGTTCGAAAAATTTGAGTGCACCGGCCATGGGGATTTCTTGGAGTTCGAACTCCACGAGACTTTCCGAGGCACTCTGCAGCAGCGGCCAGAACGGTTCGTGCGTAAACGTTTTCACCCCGTGTTCTCCATGCACAAATACGGTCCCGTCTGTTCCAAACAGCAGACTCTCGCCCTTTTCCCCGAGATTGAAGGACTGAATCGTTCTCCTGAATTCCGGAGTGAAGACCTTTCGGCACACGGATATGACTCCCAACAGGCGTCCTGAAAAATCTTCCAGAGGCATGGATGCAGTGTGAAATAATTCGTCTTCAATCCGAAAAATCCCGCTGAAGGATTCTTTGCGCTCAACAGTGGTTTGATACATGGGGCTTTCAGGCCCGACCGTCTGCCCCACGGCTCGGGTCCCATCGGCCAGCGTAATACTTGTGGAGACGTTCACGAGCATATCGTCATGGATCTGATACACTGAGGCGGTCACCCCCATGGAATCCTTGATGTCGTCCACGAGTTCGGTGGTATTGGTCACGTCCCGGGAGCCGACCTGGAGAACGGGAAGACTGATGGTTCGTGTGATTCCCGCCTGCGAAGTCTCCACATCGATTTCCACGGTAAGCATCTGATTGAGAGCCGGAAAACCGGACGAATTGATCTGTTTCAAAAAAAGGTCGAGTTCGGCTGCGGTCTGATCCTCCAGCAATTGCTGCTGCATTTCCATCATGGCCTGAGCGCTTTGGGCGAAGGATTCGAGAGATGTTTCTCCCAAGGCATGGAGCGATGATTTCACCAGCCGAAGATTCACCGTGGTGACCGCCACCAAGGTCAAGATGAAGATGAGGAGTATCCCTGAGGTGAGCTTGAACGAAAACGGAAACTGCGAGGGTCTGAGCATGAATTCTCCTTTTCGGCAGGTGTAAACGTCACAGGTGCTCCGATAGAGTCCGAAGGTGTCGAATCGGTTACAGAGATCGGATAATTCTGTGATGTCTGCCCTTGATGACGAGGAAACCAGGAGAATAATCTGATGCATTCAAATCGTAACAAAGATGAAGTACCACCCTGTCATCCCGAAAACCGGAACCAGTACCAGGAAGGAGCCCAGGAAACATGTCTCTCTCCGCAACCACTCCCCTGCAGGGAACGCAACCTTTTGCCGGCAAAGACAACCTTGTCATTCTCTCTTCCGGGAATCAGGCCCGAATCGACACGTTCTTTAAACCCGGCAGACATATCAGCCTGGTGGTCTTCAAGATACAAGATTTCCAGCTCTTTGAAGCGCTGTATGGCCGCGAAACAGGACACGAACTGAACAGCAAGCTTTTGGAATTCATTAAGAAAGCAGTCCCTGAGATTTTTCCCGGCCACGGATTGGGGCTGATCGCCCTGGAGAATGGGGAACATCTCCTTGTTCTTGAAGGAGGAGATGACAGTCCTCAAGATTCTCTTCTGGATCTGGCTTACGCCCTCAAACTCAGAGTGCAAAACGAACTCCGGCATTGCGTAATCAAGAAAACAGGGCAGGAGGTGGACGTTCTCCTCGGCTACAGCACATTTCTCCATGCCGGCAGCTGCAGCTGGGAGGGAATTTTTTTTCACGAACTGAGCCGGGCCAGGGAACTCGCGCAACGAAAGCTCGAAATCGGGCACTTGAAAATGGCCGAGGAGTTCAGAACGATTCTGAGGAATTCGCATATCCGAATCGTTTACCAACCAATCGTGGATCTCGGAACAGGTGGAATCTTCGGCTGGGAATCCCTGAGCAGAGGGCCTGTGGGCAGCCCCTTTGAATCGCCGCTCCTCCTCTTTGATTTCGCAGAAGAAATGGGCGACCTTTTCGAACTGGAGCGCGCCTGCAGAAAGTGCTCGCTGAAGGCTTTGGGAGAAATGGGTCCGGGGCAAAAGCTCTTTTTGAACATCCACCCCAGAGCGCTTGTCGATCCCAAATTTTCCCCGGGACGAACACTGGAAATGATCCAGGAATATGGACTCGAGGCGGAAAATGTTGTTTTTGAGATAACTGAGCGGCACAGTATCAAGGATTTCAGCCTGTTTCATAAAACCTTGGAACATTACCGGCAGCAAGGCTTTTTGGTGGCAGTCGATGACGTGGGCACCGGCCATTCCGGATTGTGGTCCATGGCTGAAATCCGGCCGGATTTCATCAAAATCGACCGCTCCCTGATCCAGCACATCGAAACCAATCCTGTCAAACGGGCCCTCCTGGAAACGTTTGTCACGTTTTCGGAAAAAATCGGATCAAGGATAATCGCCGAAGGAATTGAAAAAGAAACAGAACTGACCAGCATCATGGCCATGGGGGTTCACTTCGGGCAAGGCTATCACATAGCTCTCCCCCAAAATCCCAAGCCGATACGCCGCATGACCCTGGAGAATAAACGCCGGGTTATCGAGATGGATGTCATGGACATGAGTTGCCACATCCCCATCGGCAATCTTGTGGAAAAGGCGGTGGTCGGCGATGAAAGCATGTCCGTAAAGGAAGTCACGGACATCATGGTCCGGGACACCCCGCTGTCCAGCATTGTGGTTTCCCGCAAGGACTACCCTTCCGGACTGGTCATGAGCCATCACCTGGACCATCACCTGGCATCCCGGTACGGCGTCTCCCTCTACTACAACCGACCTGTCTCCATGGTCATGGACGAATCCCCGCTGGTCGTCCTCCACGACACCCCGGTGGAAATTGTCGCCAAGAAGGCCATGGAAAGGGAAAAATTTAGAACCTACGACGACATTATCGTGACCAGAGAAGGCAGGCTCAGCGGCGTGGTTTCCGTGCAGCGCATGATCGATGCCATGGCCAAGGTGCATCTGGAAATGGCAAAAGGGACCAACCCGTTGACAGGTCTGCCCGGTAACGTCCTCATCGAAAAAAACATCGAACGCGCCATTGGATTGAGGAAACCCTTCACCCTCATTTACGCGGACTTGGACAACTTCAAGGTCTACAACGATACGTACGGATTCCAAAACGGAGACAAAATCCTCATGCTTTTGGCCAGGATTTTGAGTGGGGCAGTGAAGCGGCATGGAAATCCCAATGATTTTCTGGGGCATATCGGTGGTGACGATTTCGTGATCATTACGACTTCGGAACGGGCGAACCGCATTTGTCTGGCTGTGGTACGCTGTTTTCGACGACTCATCCTGAGCTGCTATACCAGGGAGGACCGGCAGCGGGGCTGGATCCTGGCCCATGGCCGCAACGGTTTGAAATCCAGATTCCCGCTGGTCTCGATTTCCCTGGGCATTTTCGATTGTCTCGGATCATGCAGCCTTGACCAGATCAGCGAGAGGGCCGCAGAGATCAAAAAATACGCGAAATCCAAGGAGGGCAATGTATATATCCGGGACCGCAGAGCAGCGCTTGGAGGAGAGCACAATATCTGATTCGTGTAATCAGGAGAAAACTGCCGGGACGCTCACCTGCACTCAGCAGCAGAAGAGGAGTTCGAATCCGAATCACAAGTTATGTTCACGGCATACTGCTGCGGCAGCTTTGGACGCAGCAGTATGCAGGTTTTTCAGACATTCACTTTCGTTGCTGATCGGATAATCTGTCTCATCCGATTCCATATGTTCGCAGATGACAAGATGAAGGTCGCTGTTTTGCTCATCGATTCCATTTTCAATCATGGCACGGCTCACAGCCTCTTTCCACTGGCGATACAGTCCAAATTTCATATAGGCTTCAACGATCTTCACCTTCCCTCCTCATCTTTATCGAAAGATGTAATTCCTGTAGCATGCACTTGTCGACTGTTCAATGTACAAACAGGGATTCAAAACAGAATCCGGCTGAGAACCATTTTGGAATTCAATTTCAACACACGGAAAAGAGCTCCCCTGATAGATTATATCAAACCAGAGGCTTGAGGACCGGCCCATGAACCGCAGGGCGGCTCACCAATTGCGGAAAGTACCTTGAAAACAGCACGACCACAGGGAAACACAGCAGGAGGCTGACCAGGGTTGCAGCGGTTCCAAAGCCGAATATGGCAGCGGCTGATGCCGGCAGGTTCGCCTTGGCCCATGCGGCCCAGGGCTGATTGAAGAAATGATAGAACACACCGTTGAGGCAGAACAGGATGATCGTGTTTTTTCCGAGAAACATGAGCAGTCTGCTTTCGCCTGAGGCCTTGGCCAGGAGAAGGAGAAGCAGGGAGCCGGCCAGAGCGGTGAACGGAAAGAGGAGTACGTGTCCGTGGCCGGAAAGCATGATTACCACCGCGTCCAGGTAGACAAACGGGCCGGTGTTGCGGTCGAACGTGAAGAGTACGGCCAGAAAGGAGGCTGCAATACCTGCTACCAGTACCGGACGTGAGATCGTTTTGAGAAAAATGCCGCGGCGCCGCATGAGCACCCCGACAAGATAAAATGCATAGACCACCGGGACTTCGTTCACAAACCAGAAACTGCCCACAAAAAAGCTGTTCGGCTGGAAAAATTCGATTCTCAGGTTCAGATAGTAACCAAAAGCATAAAAGCCTGCCGCCCCGGCGATGAGTCTGAAATCCGAGCGGAGAAACCGGCCGGCAAAATAATGCAGCAGCTCCGTTGAAACCAGCAGGGCCAGGAACCATAAGGGAACGTTGAAGACGGGCACTTCTGGACGGTTTTAAAGCCCCCGACGATGTAGCCCTGTATCGAGGACAGGTCCCTCCGATCAGCTTGATGTCCTGAACAGCAGGGAGAACTTGCAAGAAAAATAGGCCCACATGGTCAGGTCGAGGTGGAGGTGCCTGGTTACGGAGGTCATTGTAGGCAACTTGAGAAAATCAGTTCATCCGCGTTCCATGTGAGCCCTGATTTCGGGCCTAGTACAGAATACTCTTTTCCGCAACCAGCATGACAATCGAAGCAGGTGCAGAACTCATTCCCTGATTTGAATCGTCTCTGGGAACTGGAACGTAAACCTCGCCTGTGTGAAAATCCGCTTTCAGAATTTCCGCAAGTACGGTATGCGGGTGATGTATCTCTTTCCTATCGGCCCAATTCGCAGTTCCATAGTTTCAAGGAGAGATAATAATGCGGAAAATTTTGTCCGCCATGGTGCTGGGTGCTGCCTTGCTGTTGTCTCAGACCGTTTTTGCCGCCACTGTGGAATATGACCTTGTCATCGAGTCCCGGGACGTGAATATGACGGGCGAGCCCGCCCGGGCCATGACCATCAACGGCAAAATCCCCGGGCCGGTGCTGCGCTTCACCGAAGGCGACCTGGCCCGGATCCGGGTGACCAACCGGATGATTGAGGACACCTCCATCCACTGGCACGGGCTTTTATTGCCGTTTGAAATGGACGGGGTGCCCAATCTCAATTTTCCGCCCATAGCCCCGGGCACGACCTTCACCTACGAGTTCCCCCTGCGCCAGAGCGGGACCTACTGGTACCACTCCCATTCCGGGGTGCAGGAGCAGCAGGGGTTATACGGCGGCATGGTCATCCAGCCCCGGGACGAACCCGCGGCCGCCGACCGGGACCATGTAGTCCTCCTCTCCGACTGGACGGACGAAACCAGGGCGGAGGTTCTAAAGACCCTCAAACGCGGCAGCCACTGGTATTCCCTGGCCAAGGGGAGCAGTCAGTCCATTCTGGGGGCGGCCGAATCCGGACAGCTTGGGGCCTATTTCCAGCGCGAACTGGCACGGATGCCGGCTATGGACATCTCAGACATCGCCTATGACCGGTTTTTAGCCAACGGCAAGCCCGAAATCCACCTTCCGGCAGAACCCGGGGAGACCGTGAGGCTTCGGATCATCGACGGATCAGCCGCAACCTACTTCCACCTGCAGTTCGCCGGTGGCCCCATGACCATCGTCTCGGCTGACGGACTGGATGTGGAGCCCGTAAAGAAGGAACGCTTCCTCATCGCCATCGCCGAGACCTATGACGTGCTGATTCAGGTGCCCGGTCCCGGAGCGTATGAATTCAGGGCCACGGCGCATGACGGTTCCTCGCACACTTCCGTCTGGATAGGTTCCGGTCAGCCCCGGGCCGCTCCCGATGTTCCCAAACCCGACCTGTACGCCGGCCATGGAGGAACAACCCTGAAACAGGTGTTTTCCCTGACTCCAGCGGGCACCATGGGCATGCCAGACTCTGCCGTGGACGCCGGCCTGTTCGACCGCCCCGGCATGCACATGGGCGAAGCGCACGATATGGACTCCATGGATCACGGGGCAGATATGGGACATGGCTCCATGCAGCACGGCGAACACCGACAGGATCCGAATACCGATCCCGGACATGATGCAGCGGCACACGGAACAGGACATGACGGCCACGGCGTGGCAGCGCCTGCAGAAGCTGAGGACCATGGCGATCACTCCACCATGCAGCACGAAATGACTCCGGTCATGGGGAAAACACCGCCTCCTTTTGGCAACCGCGTTGCGAACCGCTTCGGGTATCTGGCCACCGACATCTCCCGAGCCGGAGAAACCGCCGTCGAAGGGAGCGAGGCCCGGCCATGGCCGCCCTATCCGCAACTGCGCTCGGTCCGGCCTACATCATTTGACCCGGACAAGCCGGTGCGGGAAATCCGGCTTACCCTGGACGGGGACATGGAGCGGTATGTCTGGCTGCTCAATGGGATTCCGCTTTCTGCAAGCGACGACATCCTTGTCCGGGAAGGAGAAGTGGCCAGGTTCATCATGATCAACAGGACCATGATGCATCACCCCATGCATCTGCACGGCCATTTCTTCCGGGTCCTCAACGGCCAGGGCGCCCATGCCCCCCTCAAGCACACCGTGGACGTCGCGCCCATGTCCACCACGGTCATCGAGTTCGACGCCAGTGAACGGGGAGACTGGTTCTTCCACTGTCACATTCTCTACCACATGAAGAGCGGCATGGCCCGGGTGGTCCATTACGAAGGGTTCACCCCGGACCCGGAGACAGCCGCTGTCCGGCCCCAACTCTATCACGACCCCTGGTACTTCTGGGGGGAGGCCGACCTGCTCTCCAGCATGACTGAAGGGTTCCTCAGAATGGCCGACACTCGGCACATGCTGACCCTGGAGTGGGAGGCCGGGTGGCAGGAGGTGGACACGACACACTGGGAGGGAATTTTCACCGCAGCCCGCTCCTTCAACCGCTTCTTCAGCGTGTTTGCCGGGGGGGACATCCTCGGGGAAGGTCACGACGCCGAGGAACTGCGCGGCATCCTCGGGTTGAGTTATCTCCTGCCCCTGAACATCGAGACCCGAATCTGGGCCGATACCGATGGGGGAGGCCGCATTTCCGCGGAAAGGGAGTTCGAACTCACCCCCAGACTGTCCCTGTCCGGCGAAGTGGAATACGACACCCACGAGGAGTGGGAAGGAGCAGCCGAGCTGTCCTACATGCTTTCTAAACGATTCTCGCTCACAGGAGGGTGGCACTCGGAATTCGGCTGGGGCGCCGGAATCAGCCTGAGGTTCTGACGGGTAAATGACAATGCGTATGACGGGTTGTTCAATGGTCACCTGTCATACATTGCCGATTTCCTGGACCTGCTCCAGGCATTCCCTGACTTTCCGGGACAGCTCCTGGAGGGAGTACGGCTTTTGAATGAATCCGGCACCCCCTCTCTTGAGAATCTCTTCGACCTGGCCGTGGATGCTGTACCCGCTCGAGAGGAGCACCTTCACCTCGGGGTCGATTTCCATCAATCCGTCAAAGACCTCGGATCCGCTCATACCGGGCATGATGATGTCCAGGATGACGAGGTCTACGGCCGTGTGGTTCTCCCTGAAAAAGGCGAGGGCCTCCGCCCCGCTGTTCCGGGAAACAACTATATACCCGAGCTTTTCCAGCATTTTTGTGGCCACATCGATCATGAATTGTTCGTCATCGATCAGCAGAACCATTCCCGAACCAAGGCAAAGTTCTTCGTCGTGCTCTGCCTGAGCCTCCTGCTGCTTTGTCGAGGCCGGCAGAAAGATCAGAAATGTCGAACCGTGGCCAGGCTCACTCTTCACGTCGATGGCGCCCTTGTGGCTTTTGATGATGCCATAGGCCGACGCCAACCCGAGGCCAGCCCCTTGGCCGATCCCCTTGGTCGTGAAGAACGGGTCGAAGATCCGCTCTCGAATCGCATCGTCCATTCCAAAACCTGTATCGGTGATGCTGATCTGAACGTACCTGCCAGGTTCGAGCCCGACTTCCCGCTCTTCTTTTGCAACGATCGCAACCGCCGAGGTCGTTACGGTAATGTCCCCGCCCTCCGGCATCGCCTGGGCCGCATTGAGCAATATGTTGAGCAGGACCTGTTCTATCTGGCCCCTGTCGGCTTCCACGTCCGGAATAGTGTCATCAAGTGAAGACCTGAGAAAAATGTCTCTATGGGTGCGCCCGAAAACAGACAGCATCTTTTCCACCACAGCATTGATCTGAACAACCTTCACCTCATACTTTCCACCCCGTGCCATACCAAGGAGTTGCCTCGTGAGCTGCGAAGCGCTCCTGACATACTCCTCGATGCTTTTGAGGGACTGTTCCAGTGTTTTGTCCCGCACATCCGTGAGCATAAGCGATACCTGACCCTGGATGCCCATGAGCAGATTGTTGAAATCATGGGCCAGCCCCCCGGCAAGGGTTCCCAGCGCTTCCAGCTTTCTGGATTCCAGAAGCTGATGCTCCATTTTTTTCTTTTCCGTGATGTCGCGAACGAATTCGACCACTCCCTGGGGTTCGCCGGTCTGCCTGTTGCGGATGGGGTAACTGAAGATCTCCACCCACTCCACCGGTGACCCCGGGAGCCCCGGCATGATCTCGTGCTCGGTCCTGCCGCTGTGCATCGACCGGAGCGAAGGGCAGGGCTCACAGGGCTGGGTGGCGTTGTGAAAACACTCGAAACACTTTTTCCCCTCCAGCCCCCCCTGAGAATCATACCATCCTGCTATGACCTCGTTTGCCAGAAGAATGACCATGTCCCGGTCGAGGACGCAGACCCCCTCCTGGATGCTTTCGATGACATTTTCCAGGAACTGCTGATTTTCTTCCAGTTTCATCTCGGCCAGGACTGTGGGAGTCACATCCTGGACGATGCCCTGAAACCGGGTGACCCTCCCCTGGTCATCGCGGGTGATGCTGGTTTCGTCTTCCACCCACCTGATCCGGCCGGACCTGGTCACGATCCGGTACGGCTTGTGCGTGAACGCTTCGCATGACCGCTTTCGGCTGCAGGCGAGAACTTCTCCACTCACCCGATCCAAATCCTCGGGATGGATGAGGTCGCTGTACCGGACCTTCCCGGAAGTGAACTCCTCCGGTGCATAACCGCAGAGCGTCAGGACATTGTCCGTCACGTGCTCCACGGGCCACCCGCTTTGGTTGCGCCAGACAAAGGCGACAACAGGACTCTTGTTGATGATGGAATGGGTCAGGAAGGTTGATTGGCGCAGATCCAAGAGTTGCTGTTCCAGCTCTTCGATCCGTTTTTCCAGTTCAGGGGCCTGCGACTCTCGCACCATTGGAACTGCTCCTCGAAACCGGAGGAATGGAAAGCGGGCCGGGCATTTTTGCACGGAATACCAAACCGCCCTGAACGTACTGCTCGGATCCATGCTGCGACATTGTTCCGGTTCCACATTATCTCATACGGAAAAAAAACGGGTTTGGAAACACTCTCTAAGCTCTTGCTCGCGAGTAATGCGGATCTGCAGCCATTTGGCATTGGCAGCCGGAACCTCAGATCTCCCAAGGACCTTGCAGGAATGTCCTGCAGATGACAGGATCAGCATGCCATGCAGCACCATGAACCCACACGTTCGGTTCCCTGGACCGCCCGGGACGCCTGGATCGGCACCGTCTCCCTCTTTCTGTGGATGATGCTATCACTCGGGGCTGTCCTCTTTTTCGGGCAAACAGCACCGGGAATCGACCCCGGTATACTTATCACCCTGCTGGAATTGCCTCTGCTGGCCGTGGTGTGGTGGTTCACGGTCAGAAAGTACCACACCGGGTGGGAAGCTCTGGGATTTTCCGGTTTTGATCCCAAGGTGTTGTGGTCTGGAGTGAAGCTGCTCTTTCTGGCCATGCTTTTCAACATGCTCTACGGGCTCCTGCTCTCCCCCTTCGGCCTGAGGGCCCAGCCCGATCTGGTTCCGATCTTTCAGACCCTGGATTCACCCTGGCCCTTGCTCCTTGGCGGGGCCGTCCTGATCCCTGTTGTGGAAGAGGTCTTTTTCCGGGGGTTTCTTTTCACCGGCCTGCGGGAACGCTACGGCTGGCAACGGGCCATGGTGATCAGCGCATTGCTCTTCGCTCTGGTCCACCTGCAGTTTCTGGCCATCCCCCCGATCTTTGTCATGGGGCTGATCTTCGCCTACCTGTACCAGCGCAGCGGGTCCATCTGGCCGGCGACGATCCTGCATGTGGCCATGAACGCCATGGCTCTGGGCGGAGCGTATCTGGCGTTCAAACAGACCCTGTCCTGAGGAAGACATGCTCCTGATTCGATGTGCCGGATGCAAGGCAAAGCTGTTTCGATACCGGAAAATCGGTCCGGGTGCAGTGTTGCGCTGCCACAAGGCCCGGATCACCAGGGTGTTCGACGCGTCTCTGGAGGGAGACCTGAAATGCTCCTGCGGCCGTATCGTTGGAGTGGACGCGGGAACATTTTACAAAATGATCAACAGCCGGTTCACCTCTTCCGGAACGAAATGCCCCGGCCCATGAGCAATCGTTTTCCAAGTTGTGGACCGGGGACAAGGGTCTGCCGGCGTGCCAACCTATATGGAGCATGGATCATGGAGCACGATATGCCGGGTCTATCCCAAAAGATAGCGTATGTTCTCGGCATACTCATTCCACTCACTCTTCTTGCCGCTTCCCTGACGTTCCCCTCAGCCGCCCTGGCCCGGGAGTGCCCGGAAACCGCACGCGCGATCATCAACGATGTCCACATCACTGTTCGCCTCGCCTGTGATCCGGAGGCCATTCGCAACGGCCTCAGCCGGGTGGAGTCCCTCGGGCTTCAGGAAGGCATGCTCTTTATTCTGCCGCAACGCAGGATGGCGAGTTTCTGGATGAAGGAGATGAATTTTCCTTTGGACATCATCTGGATCGACCAGAACAGGGTCGTTGGAATCGAAGTGAACTGTCCGCCCGAAGGAGAACGGCCGACCAGACGGTATCCTTCGCCTGGCCCTGTGGATATGGTTCTGGAAGTCAATGCAGGATTTGCCGACCGCCACAATATTGGACCAGGGGATGCCGTTCGCATCGAATGAGCAGATCAGCTCCCTCGGCGGGAGCAATGATCACACAATCTCCTCGATTACAGCCGATCCTGTTCAGGAATGAGGCCCATGAATCCGGTCCTGGTCTTTTCAGGGCTGATCCGGCGGTCCGGCGTCAAGGTGATGGGAAAATCCGCAGAATCGACGAGGGTCGCGAACACTGCTCCCGCTTCCAGAGGAACATCCCCGCTTCCAGGACTGAGCAGATCTGTACAGGAAAACCCCTTTCTCCCCCACTCGAAACTGAGCCGGACGTTGAGCCTGCGCAGCTTCGCCTCGACCAGAAAGCTGCCCATCCGGTCCAGAAGCTGACCTTTGAAAGCATCCCCCTGGTCCCTGTAATTTTGGGCCCGCTCCTCCACTTCCACACCGATGGTCACGGCCATGAGGCAGACCTTGTCCGCTCGAGCACAGAGCCCGGACAGGGAATGGCTCGAATCGACATGGGGATGAAAACGATCGTGGAACTCCTGCTGGCTCAGGACCCCGTGCCAGGAGACCGGGCTGATGATCTCCCGGGCCTCTTTCCACACCTGCACCGCCCGGGCATACGCAACAGGATTTCGCCCGAGCCGGAGCATTTTTTTGAGCTCATCACTGAACATGAGTCTCAAACCCCGGCCCAATCAAAGGCTCCGGTCCGCCGACTCTTTTGCTGAATCCCTTTTACAGGGGAATGACGATTCATCCTGACGGAAGTAGAGAGCAGCCCCGGTCCTGTCAACCTCCGGTTTGCAACAGGCACAATGCATTCACCCCTGGGAGGTCCACATTCTCATTTCGGTCCCGTCAGAGGGATTTAATGGTGATCGGACTTTTTCTGTTCACGGATTCTGAAAATTGCGGCCGCGATGATCGCGATGAGAAAGAGAACAATCGCCGTCACCCCGATAAAGCCCACGGTCGTGCTTGAGGCCATGTCCTCTGCCAGCGTCTTGAGTGTTTCCATAAATCCCATACCTTCCTCCTTCCAACCGAAAATGGTGCTGCAGAAATCCGAGCCGTCGCACGACTGTGGCGGCTCCTCTCGTTTTGACGCATCACTCTTGTTGCGCTTTGCCCTTCTCCTGTTCCGCTTTCCAGAGAAGATCCTCCGCTTCACTTTGGATGAACGCCAGTTCCCGGAGCATACCGCTCCAGCCGTACCACATGGTGTAGTCCGGGTTCTGATGGAACGCCCCCTGGAAGGTCCGCATCCTGTTTTCCAGGAACATGACCCAGAGGTGCTGTTCGATTGCCGTGGGAGCATCATGGAACGTGAGCAGATCCGGGTAGTCAAAGGCGTAGTTCTCCGGTTTCTTAAGGATCCCCTTGTCGTAGAGATCAGCCACCGTGGTGATGCCCTGGGCCATGAGCCGGTCGGCCTCGCGGATCATCATGTCCCCTTTTTCCAGCTCCTTCCGGGCAAATGTTTCAGCATGACAGTCCGAGCAGATGGCGATCATTTCGTTGCGCAGCGTCTGCCAGGACTCCTGATCCAGACGGGCCACATTGACGGCCTTCAACGCCTCCAAACGCTCGGTGGGCTCACCCGAGGGGGACAGTACGCCCAGCCCCTTCAGCACCACGGTACGATCCCTGGCCCATTGCTCGTCTTCGGGAAGGGGCAGCCTGACCGCAAGAAATCCCCAGGCCGTGATGTTGGCATGGTCCCCGTCCGGCATGTGGCAGGTCTGGCAGGTCGGGGCGACCGCATCCTCGGGCAGCGCTCCGGTTTCCTTCAGGTGGTAGCGGACCCCGTGCTTGGATGAGGAGTACATCTCCCACTGGGGATGATCGAACCCCATATGGCAGGTGCGACAGGCCTGAGGGCTGGAAGCCTCTCGTTTCGAGAACAGATGCCGGGTGTGGCAGGAATCGCAGGCAGAAACTTCATATCTGTACCCTGTCTCGCGGATCGCCTTGATCTCCTCCTCGCTCTTGATCCCGATGGAGTGGCATCCTGTGCATCCCTCCTGCCCCTGGAGAAGCGCCATGGGCTGGAAATGGGTGGTGGGCATGACATTCACCGCTTCCCAGGCCAAAGAGTGCTTGCCGGATTTGTACTGCTCCACCTGTTTCGAATGGCACTGCGCACAGACCTCATGGGTGGCGAGCTTTGCCTCCTCCACATCCTTGGCTGAAGTATGCTCGCTGCCGTGGCACGCGTCGCACCCGATCTGGTTTGCGGCATGGGCGCTGTTCTTCCAGTCGCTGACCACGCCCGGTGTTTCCTCTGTGTGACATCCGACACAGGAGTCCTCCTGGGCCTGCGCGATATTGACCGGGTCCCCCTGAAGCATGAAAACAGCCGCCAAAAGCACCAGGGACAGCCCTGAAAAAACGTTCGAGTTCATGTGCTCCTCCCAGCTCTCGAAATTCCCGGCTCTGCCGGGATACACCCTGGCTCTGCCGGGATACACCCTGTAATGTACATGATTTTCCAGCCTGGAACCAGGAAATCAGCAAAACTTGGGAAGGCATGGAAATTACCCGTGACAATTCCCATGCTGTGGAGGACAACGACAGTGAGATGAAAAGACAGAATATTTAGCTCTAAAGGATCAGGGGGACCCAGGAGCGAGAAAGAGCGTGAAATAGCCGGACGGCTGGAGGGCATGGCGCTTGGCCGCCACGGAAAAAGACGAATTCGAGGCATACGCGGTTACTGGTGGAGTGATTCCGACCGGGCCGCTGCTGAAAACTGTTTCGGATCACTCTTCCCCGGGACCGTACAGGCTTTGCTTGAGTTTCCTGCGCTGCCCCGGATCCACGTGCAAGGCCATGTCCTTCAAATAGGCCAGGACCTCCTCGTCCTGGAGGCTCGGCTTTTCCTGCAGCATGGTTTCGCTGTCCCGCTCGAGCATGAATTCCCCTTTGCGAAGCGACAGCCGGACCCTGCGGCGGTCAACGAGAATGAGATCCTCATATGTTCCTGCAGAAGCATTCCCGTTTTTCGGCCGGGCAAAAGCCTGAACAGTGAAATCCAGCTCCGGCATCTCCACCTGCGTGAAACCCAGCAGGTCGAAAAACAGATACACGTTCTCCTGGAGCGTTTCCGAAGACCCGGCATCGAGCCCGCGAACTGCGTCTTTGAACAGCTCTTCGATATCTTCGGCAGTATAGGAGTAGTCGATCTGGTCCAGGGCCAGCTCATAGAGGTGGCGAAGCGATTCCTTGCGCTTGCTCCTGACCACATCCTTGTCGTTCAGGATCTTGATGATGTTCTTGATATTGACCATCTCCTGCCAGTACGGCGTCTTGCGCATGGCCACGTCCTTCACCGTGGAATGGTAGATGGGCAGGTCATTGTCCAGAACCAGGATCTCTTTCTTTTCACCTTCCAGGGGGCGCACCCAGAGGTGCATGTCCCGGGCCCGCTGGTGCTCGAAATCCGTGAGCGCCAGCACCTCTTCCACCTTGTCCAGGTTCAGCCGCGTCTCTCCTGGGGCGGTCCGGATTTTGGCGTCGATCTCCCTGGTCAACCGGTCCAGGCGGGTTTTTCGCTTGAGATTTTCCTTGAGGGACATGGGACGCTCCTTGTGATCCGGTAAATATTCCAGCCCTTCCACGATCAGGATAACGCATTTCCGGAAAGAAATCAGTTTCCCAGGCAGACCCCGGAGTCTTGCTCATTCCGTAACACCCCACAACCTTGGAAGGAGGTATGAGCTGCCCGTCACTCGGATCATGGGCACAACGGCAGGTTATGCTACAATGCCCCGGATAAATTCTCCTGCCGCATCCACGCCGTGCGCATCGATGATCCGGATGGTCTGGGTGCCGATAACAGCGATGTCGGCCTTGCCTTTGAGAAAATCCACGTCCCCTTTGTCCTTGACCCCGAACCCCACGGCCAGGGGCAGGTCCGTGGCCCTGCGACAGCGGGAGAGATAAGAGTCCAGGTCCCTGGAAAACTCTGTCTTTTCGCCGGTCACGCCCCGTCTGGCAACGCAGTAGACAAACCCCCTGGTGTACCGGGCCAGGTGCTGCATGCGCTGGTCCGTGGTGGTCGGCGCATAGATGAAAATGGGAGAAAGCCCGTTGTCGTCCATGGCCTGCAGGTACTCGTCACCCTCTTCGGGCGGGACGTCAGGGATTATGGCCCCGCGAAGACCGGCCCGGGCCATGTCCGTTGCGAACCGGCCGGTCCCGTACTTGAACAGGATATTGTAGTAGCTCATGAACAGAAACGGAATGGGGAAGCGGGATGCTATCTCCCGGGCGGCGTCAAAGCACTTGGCAACGGTGGAGCCGCGCTCCAGGGCCGTCTGATTGGTCTTGACGATGACCGGGCCGTCGGCCATGGGCTCGGAAAAGGGGATCTGCAGCTCCATCATGTCCACCCCGGCCTCGACCATGGCCTCCACCACCCGGAAGGACTCCTCGAACGAGGGGTATCCCAGCACGATGTGGGTCATGAGCAGGATGTCTTTTTTCTTGAGCTTTTCGCGAACGTAGCTCTCAAGCATTGTACTTCTCCGCTTTTTCCCGGATGAATTGCTCCCACTTCGGATCGCCAAAGGCGTCGGCCACGGTGAAGATGTCCTTGTCTCCGCGCCCGGACTGATTGATGAGAATCGATGTCTTCGAGGAGAGCGTCGGAGCCTCCTTAAAGGCCTGGACAAAAGCGTGGGCCGATTCCAGGGCCGGGATGAGGCCCTCCTTGTGAATGGTCAGGGCCAGGGCCTCGACCACTTCGCTGTCAGTTGCCGACTCGAAGCGGACCCGGCCGGACTCCCGGAGATGGGAGAGGATCGGGGACACGCCCACGTAATCGAGGCCTGCGGCAACGCTGTGCGTGTCGCGCATCTGCCCGTCCCCGTCCTGGAGGAAAAAGGTCTTGTACCCCTGGGCGATACCCACGGAACCGTCTGGTGACGCCAGCCGCGCCGCGTGCATGCCTGTGGCAAGCCCCCGGCCCCCGGCCTCCACGCCCACCAGCTCCACCGGGTCATCCATGAACCCGGTAAAGATCCCCATGGCATTGGAGCCGCCGCCCACGCAGGCGTAGACCCGCTCGGGCAGACCACCGGTCGCAACGAGGATCTGTTCTCTGGCCTCGGTGCCGATGACGGACTGAAACCAGGTGACCATCTCCGGAAAAGGGTGGGGACCGCAGGCCGTGCCCAGGACATAATGGGTGTCGTCCATGTTTCTGGCCCAGTCCCGGAAGGCCTCGTTCACCGCGTCCTTCAGCGTCCTGGTGCCGTCGGTCACCGGGACCACGGTGGCGCCGAGGCGCTCCATCCAGAACACGTTGGGCCGCTGGCGCTCCACATCCTCTTCGCCCATGTAGATGGTGCACTCGAACCCGAACTTGGCGGCCATGGTGGCCGTGGCCACGCCGTGCTGGCCCGCACCGGTCTCGGCAATGACCCGTCGCTTGCCCATGCGCCGGACAAGCAGCCCCTGGCCCATGACGTTGTTGGCCTTGTGCGCGCCGGTGTGGTTCAGGTCCTCGCGCTTGATGAAGATGCGGGCCCCGCCGAAATGGCGGGTCAGGTTCTCGGCATAGGTCAGCGGCGTGGGCCGGCAGGAATACGTGGACATGAGCTCCAGATACTCCTGCCAGAACGCGGGATCGGCCTTGGCCTGGGCAAAGGCGTTCCCCAGCTCCTCGAAAGTGGCCACGAGGATCTCGGGCAGAAAGGCGCCGCCGAACTCCCCGTAATATCCGGTCCTGGGCATTTAGGTGCCTCCGATGGTTTGGGTGAAGACAAAACGGTCCGTGCGGCAAAACAGCTCGGAGTAGATGCCGTTTTGGACATCCGGGAAATGCAGGAAACGGTTGACAGCGAGGATCGGGGTGGTTTTGGACAGATCGAGCAGATCGGAAAGCCTCGGGTCCGGGTACCTGATGCAAAAAC
This sequence comes from Desulfovibrionales bacterium, assembly GCA_046542715.1. Taxonomy (GTDB): domain Bacteria; phylum Desulfobacterota; class Desulfovibrionia; order Desulfovibrionales; family JBKHAV01; genus JBKHAV01. The sequence continues at coordinate 20,161 of JBKHAV010000012.1, read as the reverse complement.
GCTGCTCTCCCCCGGAGAGCTGCAGATGAAAACGCTCCTCCACAACCCTGGAAAGAGAAACACTGCGCAGATCCATGGCTTCGACAGCCGCGAACAGCGTCGGGTGGAGATAGATGTCCTCCACCAGCACGGGCGTGTCCTCCACCCGGCTGACCCGGCAGAGCACGATGGCCATGCCCCTGGAAAATGGATTGACCGGGTCCCCCTTAACCTCCCGAAGCTGCGGCGGAGCAACCAGCTCGACCCGGGGCGTGTGCCCGGTGGAGCGAAACGAGGCCATGGTCCCGCCAAGGGAGAAGAGATCCACGGTTTCCGGCTGGGGAGCGACAAAGGTCCCGGCCCCCCGCCTGCGTACCAAAATTCCCTTGCGCACGAGACTGTCCAAAGCCTGGCGCACAGTAGGCCGCCCGATGGAGTACACTGCGGCGAGCTCGTTCTCGGAAGGAATCTTCGCCCCAACGGCGTATACCCCGGACCGGATCTCGGCCAGAATCGCCTCGGCCAGCTGATGATACAGCGGCAAAGGCGAACTCCGGTTCAACATTTTCAATTCCGACGTCCCCATGCCCCTGAACTATCCCTCCCCGGCAAAGTTGTCAAGACAACTTTACCAATTCGAGACAGAACCGCTCAGATTTCCACGAGGGTTAACGTTGAAAGAGTGCTCTAATCTAAGGTGCAAAGACTTGCCGCTTTGAAACTGTCAGGCGTGTCTCCCTTGGGGCGAGCGCATGGGTGAGGAGGCCTTTCGAACCAATGCGGACATGTTCCTGTACTGAGTCCTTTGGAACCGGCCAACGGAAACACGGCCATTACAGTTCCAGAACCAGGTTCCGCCCGCCGAGAAGAAGCACCCAAAAGACCACGGTCGCCCAATGGATGAGGACCGGAACCCACAGGGACTTGGAGATCACGTAAGCGTAGCCGCAGGTGATGCCGAGCGCGGTCACGATGACCAGAAACCACGGATCGAGAAAGATGGGAATGGCCGCATGATTGAACGCCAGGGCATTGGCGGGATGCCAGACAACAAAGAGCGCGGTGCTTAGCGCGATGTTTCGAACGGTGATCCAGCGTCCCTGTTCTGCCGTCCCCCTGGGAATGAGGATCCCCCGGAAGAGCATCTCTTCGAGAAGGGACGGAAAGACGAACAGGGTAACGGGAAGCAAAAACGCGATTTTCGAGGACAGTGGTTCCACCTGCAGGAGCCCCGAAGAAAAACCGACAACCAGCGCAATGACCACATACACCGGAACCAGCGCCCACGCCTTCAGAGGTGCACGAAAAGGCGAGGTCAAAAACGCCCTGCCGAGATTGTTTTGAAGATATGTCAACACAGAGGCAAAGGGGTCAAATCTCGTTTTGACTGTTGCAAATTACCTTTCTGATTTCCTGCATTGTATTCCGAAGAGCAGGCTCACTATTCATCCTCTTCTCCATCTTTACGACCACTGAGCTAACTGCACTGGAGGTATGCATTGCAAAACTTCGCGCTACCTGATCGAGCGTATCTCCCCTGAGCCTGCGGCAGAGATATACGGCCATGTTCCTGGCTTCGTTCTCCAGTCCCCGTCTGCTCTTATACAGCTCGGTCGAGTCGCACCCATAGAATGCGCAAACGGCCTCTTTGATCCGTCCCTCGTCAGGCGCGAGTTGCTTGGCCTGCGGGATTTCCCTGTTCAATGTCCTTTCGAAGAAACGCTCCTTGATCCTCTCAACAAACTCCGAACTCCCCAGAATGGAGGGCAGCTTCTTCAAGGAAAAGATCCTCGTGATCTCCCCTTCATCCTCCTGTGCCGTGTACCGCCGGTAAGCACTCACTGCTTGTCCAAAATCGTCCCCGAACTGGGAAAGAACAGGCTCCTTGTACAGCCAGCTCCATTTCTTGGCCGACGAGAGGTATCCATGATGACTGCTCCAGGGGTACTGACTGAGATCCTCCACCAGACCGGCCTTGAGAGGGTTGTTATGAATGTACCGGACAAGCCCCAGAAGATAGTATTCCTCTTCGACAAGAATGGACTTGAACCGCCCCCGAAAGAGCGCCCCGTCGGTTCCGTGCCTCCTGTTGAAATCCTGAGTGTAGACAGCATTGAGATGGCGCATGGCTCTGGAAAGATTCGCCTCAGGCGTTTGCATCAGCAAGTGGTAATGATTCGGCATCAGACAATACCCGCTCACCCGCACCCGAAAGGTCTCCACCAACCGCTTGAGCAGCTCGACAAAGGAGAAAAAGTCCTGCCTGTCGACAAACGTCCCCTCCCCCCGCCTCCCCCGGTTCATCACATGATACCAGGCACCAGGATATTCGATCCGTAAAGGTCTTGCCATGGATTTTGCCTAGCTCATCCGCTCATAACAGTCAAAACGAGATTTGACCCCTTCTCCCCTCTCCCCAAAAGAACATATTCTTCACACATCTGTACCTCACTTGTGACATTTGTAATCTACGTTCCTCCAATACGTTTCCCGGGAGATCCCATGGAAGAAAATATTCATTCCGATTCCATACTCTTGGCCCGAGTGGCATGGGCATACTATTGTGAAGGTTTGACCCAGGCTCAGGTCGCACACCAACTGAACCTTACCAGAGCTCGAGTAAACCGGCTCCTTCGGGAAGGCCATAAAAGCGGTACGGTTCAAATCATCATCAACTCTTCCAACATAGGTCGTGTACAGCTCGAGAGCAGACTCACACGACGCTACGGACTGAGGCAGTCAATCGTTGTCCCCACTCCGACCCACGATGACAGGCTTTATGACTCGCTCGGGATGGCGGCCGGAATTTTTGTTTCGGATCACCTTCGGGATGATCAATCTCTCGGCCTCGGCTGGGGACGGACCTTAAGTGCCGGGGTCAGGGGTATCAGCCAGCGAGCCCGGAGAAACAATACCATTGTTTCCTTGTTCGGCGGCCTTCCCCACAGCCATACAACCAATCCCTATGAGATCGCTTCCCTGTTCGCACGAAGACTCCGTGCGAGCGAGTGCTACTATATCCCTGCTCCCATGTATGCGCCCTCAGTGGAGATCAAAAACCATCTCATAGAGCAGAGTCAGTTCAGAACTGTGTACGAACGCGCAGCTCGCGTAGACATGGCCCTGATTGGGGTGGGTGATCTCACGCCTCGCTCCACGAATGTGCAGCTTGGAGCTTTGAGTGAGGAGGAGTGGCGATCGGTTCTCGCCGCCGGGGCGGTGAGCGAACTGTTCGGCCACTTCCTCGATGCCCGAGGGGAACCTGTGGACCACCCGCTCAACACGCGCTTCATGGGTCCCAGTCTTGCGGACATGCATCACATCCCATTGACCGTGGTGGTTTCAGGCGGTCTGAAAAAAGTACCCGCACTGAAAGCGGTGCTCTCCAAGGAATACATTGACATCTTGATTACAGACGAAACAACCGCAGAAATACTTACAAACGGCTGCCCTGAATGCGGAGGTTCCTCGTGAGCGCGCCCGCAGTTGAAATCAACCTGCATCAGGTTTCCAAACAGTTTGGTCCCCACAGCGTCGTTCATCAGGCCAGTTTTCGAGTAGGCGCCGGGGAGTTCCTGGTGGTGCTCGGGCCATCTGGATGTGGAAAATCCACTCTCCTCCGGCTGATTGCCGGATTGGAGAGCGTCAATGAAGGCCGGATTTTTTTCGGGAACAAGGACGTGACCCTCTTCTCTCCGACCGAGCGAAAGGTATCCATGGTCTTTCAATCTTACGCCCTGTTCCCTCATCTCACCGTGGCCGAAAACATCACTTTTGGACTGGATATTCGCAGAACGCCAAAGCAGGAGGTACGAAAACGCTTGGCCTCCACCGCAGAACTGCTTGGATTGAGCGAACTTCTGCCGCGAAAGCCTGCCGCGCTTTCAGGGGGGCAGCGGCAGCGTGTCGCCCTGGGCCGGGCCATTATCTCCAGACGTCCCGTTTGCCTCATGGATGAACCGCTTTCCAATCTCGATGCCAAACTCCGCGGCGAGATGCGCCGGGAAATCCGCGTCCTGCAGAAACGTTTGGGCATCACCATGATCTACGTCACGCACGACCAGGTCGAGGCCATGACAATGGCCGACAGAATCGTATTGATGCAGGACGGGCAGATCAAGGAATACGGTACGCCTGAAGAGCTCTACGAAAAACCTCAAATCCTCTTTTCCGCCCAGTTCATCGGTACCCCACCCATGAACCTGATGCCCCTGGAGGATTCAGGAAACGGCCAACCCGGAGCTGTTGTCAAAGGAACCAGGCACGTTGTGCTGCAAGGTATCTCCGGACAAGGTCTTTTACTTGGAGTGCGACCCGAAAAGATGGGGTTCTGTAGTCAGGGACTCCCTGCGCAAGTGGTTGCCCTGGAATACATGGGGGCGGACTGCCTCGCCTCCTGCCGGGTGGGGGATGGACTGGCACTGGTGCGCACTGACGGCCGGAATGCACCTGCCGAAGGCAGTTCAGTGCACCTGTGCTGGGAAAGTGATGACATCCACATCTTTGAGGCAGATTCAGGCAGGCGCCGGGAGATCGGCTTTGAAACCAACTCAGCGGCTTGAGCCCAAACGGCTCCCCCTGGTCTGACAGGGTGTTTTTGGAATGCAAGCGTTTGGAGTGCACATCGGTTCTGCAAATATAACCAGAGGAGGAATGTGTGATGGCTGATCTGAAACGGAAACTAGCGCTTTTGTTTATGCTGTTGACGATCCTTGCAGCAGGCCCGGTTTGGGCCAAATCTATCGACCTGACGATGTACTATCCCGTGGCCGTGGGTGGCCCGATCACCAAAATCATCGACTCCATGATCGAAGATTTCGAAACAGAGCACCCGGACATCAATGTCAAGGCAGTTTACGCGGGCAACTACGATGATACCAGAACTAAAACCCTTGCTGCCCTTCGGGCGGGAGAGCCGGTTCAACTTTCGGTCCTCTTTTCCATCGATGTCTTTGATCTGATCAGCCAGGACGTGGTGATACCGTTTGATGAACTTGCTGCCACGGAACAGGATCGCGCATGGCTGAAAAGTTTTTACCCTGCGCTCATGGAAAACAGCATTGTGGACGGCAAAACCTACGGCATTCCTTTCCAGCGCTCCACGATCGTCATGTACTGGAACAAGGATGCCTTTCGTGAGGCCGGGCTCGATCCTGAAACTCCCCCTGCAGACTGGTCCGAACTGGTGAGCATGGGGCAGCGTCTGACCAAGGCCGATGCCCGGGGCAATGTCCAGCAATGGGGCATTCAAATCCCTTCCACAGGCTACCCCTATTGGATGTTTGGCGCACTGGCCAAGCAGAATGGACAGGATCTCATGACACGTGACGGCAAAAATACCCTGTTCACCGAACCGGGCACGGTAGAGGCGCTTCAGTTCTGGCGCGATATGGGTTCCAAGCACAAAATCATGCCCGAGGGAACAATCGAATGGGGAACCCTTCGCCAGCAATTCCTCGAGGGCAAAACCGCGATGATGTGGCACTCCACAGGCAATCTCACGGCAGTCAAAGACAATGCTGCTTTCGACTTCGGTGTGGCCATGCTGCCGGCAGGCAAGCGCCACGGTTCCCCCACGGGTGGCGGCAACTTCTACGTGTTCAAAAAGGCCAATGCTGAAGAGCGCAAAGCAGCCATGACCTTCATCCAGTGGATGACCGCGCCGGAGCGCACTGCGAAATGGTCGATGGAAACCGGGTATGTGGCCACACGCCCGGATGCCTACGAAACCGATACACTCAAACGCTACGTTGCTGAATTTCCGGCTGCAGCTGTCGCCAGGGATCAATTCAAATTCGCCACAGCAGAGTTCTCCACCTATGAAACCGCCCGCGTGAAAAAACATCTCGACGATGCCATCCAATCCGTGCTCACGGGTCAGAGCACGCCTGAAAAAGCCCTGCAAAATGCCCAGCAAGGGGCTGAGCGCATTCTGCGCCGCTATCGTTAGGGTCTCGTAAGGAGCATGTGGAGAGGAAGCTCCTCTTCACATGTTCCTTACGTGCAAATGAGTTTCAGAGAGGAACTCTGGTTTTACAATGAACTCCCTCTCGCCAGACAGGAAGGACGGCAGGCAGATGACCCGGAAGATAGCAGCACCCGCCAATGATCAGGCTGTTGGAGAAGACCTTCTTTCCTCCGCAGTCGATCTGGCGATACGCCCAAAATTTGAACTGCGAAGAAGGGCAATATCCTTACAGATCTACGGCTGGCTTCTTTTCCTGCCCGCCGCTTCGCTCATCGTCCTGTTCACGCACTATCCCATTCTGACAAGTTTTATCGGCAGCCTCTATTCCACTCCCATCGGGAACAATCCGGCCGACTTTGTCGGGCTGGAAAATTACTCCTTGATGCTCAGTGATCCGGTTTTTCTGAAGGTCCTTGGAAACAACTTTCTTTTTGCCCTGGGCACCATCCCTGTCAGTGTCGGCATCGCCCTGCTCATGGCCGTGCTGGTCAATGAGAAGCTTCCCGGACGTAGCTTTGTACGCTCGGCGTATTTCACACCCACCATTCTGCCTATGGTTGCAGCAGCGAATTTCTGGCTGTTTTTCTACACACCTGATATCGGACTTTTCGATCAGATGTTTCGTTCTGTGGGCATTGCCACGCCCCACTGGCTGGGAGACCCAAATACCGTGCTGCCGTCTCTCATGGTTATGGCCATCTGGAAGGAAGCCGGATTTTTCATGATCTTCTATCTTGCCGCTCTCCAGAATATTCCTCCTGAACTGCGTGACGCCGGGAGGATAGAAGGCGCTGGACGCTGGCGATTCTTCCGTCGGGTGACCTGGCCCCTTTTGATGCCGACCACGATTTTTGTGCTGTTCAATGCCACCATAAACTGCTTCAAGCTGGTCGACCATCTGTTCATCATGACCAAAGGAGGCCCCAATAACGCCTCGTCACTCCTGCTCTACTACATTTACGAGGTGGCCTTCTCATTCTGGGACACCGCGTACGCCTCCACGCTGACTATGGCGCTCCTCATCGTGCTGTCTGTGTTGGCTCTCAGTCAGTTCCTCTATCTGGAACGGAGGGCACATTACCAATGAACCCAACCCAGACCTTTTGGCGGTTTTTGGAGGGGAGCGCAGCCTGGTTGCTCGCCTTGTTGTGGGCTGCGCCTGTCCTTTACGCCTTCTGGGCGGCCTTTCACGCCCCTGAATTCGCCGTGCGTTTTGAAATTGGGGCTCCGCTGACACTAGATAATTTCGTCACGGCCTGGAATACTGCACCGTTTGCTCGATATTTCCTGAACACATTTCTCTATGTGACCATGACCCTAGCTGGACAGTTCATTCTCTGCACTTTGGCAGCGTACGCTTTTGCCCGCTTCTGTTTCCCGGGTCGTGAAGTCGCTTTTGCACTCGTTCTTGTGCAATTGATGATCATGCCTGATCAGCTCATCGTGAAAAACTATGAAATCATGAGTTCGTTAGGCCTGGTGGACACCATACCAGCCGTTTCCCTGCCCTATATGGCGTCGGCGTTCGGGATTTTCCTGCTTCGGCAGACTTTCAAGCAGGTACCAGTCGAGTTGGAGGAAGCCGCTCGTGTTGAAGGCGCCGGCTGGCTCAAGGTACTCTGGAGGGTCTATATCCCTTTGGGGAAGCCAATCTACATGGCCTATGGACTGGTTTCAGTAAGTCATCACTGGAACAATTTTCTCTGGCCGATCGTGATCACCAACTCCACAAACACAAGGCCGTTGACCGTTGGCCTGGCCATTTTCGGGGCGCCTGAATCAGGGGTGAACTTCTCTGTCATCTCCGCGGGTACCCTGCTGGCGGTTGCGCCGCTGCTCTTGGCCTTTCTGCTCTTCCAGCGGCAATTCGTTCAAAGCTTCATGCGTGCGGGAATCAAATAGATGATAATTCGATTCTCTATCACTTGAAGCTTGCCAGATTTCAAAAACATCCTGGTCGGGATTATTTCTCCTGTGCAAAATAATTCATTTGCTGGAAAAACATACCTACGCTGATTATCCAATACCGATTTCGTACCGTTCTCGATATGGTCGTTGGTATTTGTGCCAGCAAAAGACTCGCCGCACCAGTCCCCCATCAGGATATGGACAGCTACGCTATGCCACCGCTTACATTGCAAGCGCTAGAACACGGGCTGAGGGGTCAAACTTCAATTCAATCGTTAATAATCATCACCCTGATTTCCTGCACTTTTCCAAAAAGCGGGCTCGCATTCTCCTTCAACAGTCAAAACGAGATTTGACCCCATTTTTCGGAGTCATTTGGCCTCGGGTCGGACAACCTCTTCAAGCCAGGCATTCAGGAATTGGAACTCAAATCGATTCTGGTCGAACAGGTTCAGGATGTCTGCCAGTGCCTGCGTCGAGGAAAGATGCATCCGGTATCCGTTGATGCGAAGAAAGACGTCCGTGGCTGCAAAGGCCGTCCGTTTGTTCCCATCGATAAAGGGATGGTTCTTGGCGATGGACTCCATGAGGGCTGCCGCCTCTTCGGTCACGGTGGAGTAGAATCCGCTTTGCGGCCGGAAAGCAGCGGATTCGAGGGCTCCGAAATCACGAACTCCCGTCATCCCTCCGTATCGTGATACGAGCAGGTCGTGAAGGGCCTGGATGTCGGCGGGCGTGAGAAAATCCCTGCTCACTTGTCCGCCAGTTCCCGATAGAGCTGATCGAAATCGGCCAGGCTTTCACCGAACGCCTCGAGCACGTGCCGCCTCGGTTTCCCTGCATGCCTCTTCTCGATCAGATCCCGCATGGCCTCGTCGAGAAGCACCTGAAGGTTCTTCCCTTCTTTTTCTGCAATCTCCTTGACCGCTCCGAGAACGTCCGGATCGGCCTGGGACGAGAACTTGATCTTGGTTGTCTTCATCATGGATGCCTCCCGAAAGGAGGTTTCAAGAAATTTCATGAAATGTCAATCAAGAGCGTCTGCCTGTGCGTCGATGGACGTACCTGGTTCCCGCATTTTCAGGGTGCCCGTGAAGCTTCTGAGGATCTGAGCCTTTCATATGCTTTTTTTGCTGATTTCAGAAGCAAAGGGGCAAAGGGGTCACCCTTCTTCTCCCTTTTTTCAAAAGAATGTCATCCTTGTCCGTTCTCGTGCGTTTGACTGGGTAGGAAGGCATTCAATCCGTGTTTCACCTGAAATCGAAAGGAGAATGATCATGAAGCGGTATTTCATTATCTGTATGGTGCTTGTCCTGACAGCGTTGAACGTGCAACTGGCCGCGGCCGGCGACAGGGGAGACAGAATCGACCATCGGCTGGACCGTAAAGGCGATCGCATCGAAACCCGTCTCGACCGGCGCGGGGACCGGGTGGAAAACCGGCTTGACCGTAAAGGCGACAAGGTAGAGCGCTGGATGGACCGCCGGGCTGATGTTGCGAGAGCCCATGACAGGGAGGGACTGGCTCACAAGCTGGAGCGGAAAGGTGACCGGATTGACAGACGTATGGACATCCGTGGAGAAAGAAGCGACCGTCGCCTGGACCGCCGCGGAGATCGTGCCGAGCGCAGACTGGACCGAACGGGAGACCGTATCAACCGCCGGATGGATCGCAGGCAGTAGTTCAGGACGCAAACAGCCGAAACCAAGAGTGGCCATGCTGGAACGAGACCAGACACTGGAACTGTTCTTACGCTCCGTGGAACGCAGATCGTTCCGCATGGCCCAAATCGCCTGCGGCAACACCGAGGACGCCCTGGATATCATTCAGGAAACCATGCTGTCCTTTGTCCGGGCCTATGCCCGAAAAACGGAGTCTCACTGGAAGCCGCTCTACTACCGGGTCCTGCAGAACAAGATCACTGATCATCACCGCAGGAGCGGGATACGCAGAAAGTGGCGGGTATGGCCCCTGCCTTCCAGGACCTCGGAGGAGGACACGATTGACAGCCATGGCGACGGACCAGACTCTGAGGGGAAGAACCCGGAAGAACAGGTTTTTGAGCTTGCCGCCCTGGATCGTCTGGACAAAAGCCTTGAAAAGCTGTCCCTCAGACAGCGCCAGGCCTTTCTGCTCCGGGCATGGGAGGGGATGAGCGTGGAGGAGACGGCCAGGGCCATGCAGTGCACCAAAGGAACGGTCAAACAGCATTATACCAGGGCCGTTCAAACCCTGCGGGAGGATTTGGGAGACTTCGAATCATGAAAGACCCTTTCAACGAAGACCGGTTCGTATCCAAAGTGAGGGAACACCTGGACACAAGCGCCTGCAGGCTGGACCCCGCTATCGCGTCCAGGCTGGCATCAAGCCGGCATCGAGCCGTGCACTCGATCCCGGCCGACCGTTTTACCCTCCCCTGGAAAACCATCGTTCCGGCGCTCTCAACGGCCATGGCCCTCATGCTCATCGTCTTGGGTGTGCTCACCTTCAAGGGGACACACACCGACATTCCGGCGGTCGATGACGCGGGCATGCTCATGACGACGGAGATAGACCTTTTGGAAGACCTGGAGTTTTACTCCTGGCTGGCGGAGGAAGGACATGTTGAAGGTTGAGACGCTCGCCCTCCTCATTCTGCTCGCCGCTCCCCTTTATTCGGGCATGGAGGGCGCCGATAACGACACGAATGGAACGCTGCCGGATACAGGTTTTCTGGAATTTTTGGGAAGTTTCGGCCAGGAGGACGGTACGTTTATCGATCCGGTGTGGGTCCTTGATCTCGGTTCTCCCTTTGAGGAGGTGGATGATGAGAGCTGACAATACCCTCATGCTTGTCCTGACCGTCTGTCTGGTCCTCGTATGGAGCAGTCTCCCGGTGAATGCCGGAAACCCGGTGACCTGGGACGGCCTCTCCTCGCAGGAACAGAAAATTCTGCAGCGCTTCGAGGAGGACTGGCCATCCATGTCGCCCGAGCGCCGAGAGAGGCTTCAGAAAGGCGCCGAACAGTGGATGACCATGACTCCCAAGGAGCGGGAGAAAGCCAAAAAACGATTTCAGCGCTGGCGCGAACTGACTCCTGAACGGAAAGAGGCGTTGCGGAAACGGTACCAGTGGTACCAGTCTCTTCCACCCGAAGAGAAAGAGCGGCTGCGTCAGGCCAGGGACCGCTTTCAGCAGCTCCCTCCAGAGCGTAAGCAACATTTGCGCGAGCAATTCAGAAAGATGGATCCCGAAAAACGCCGCAAGTTTCTCGAATCCACTCCTGAGCAGCGGCAAAAATGGAGAGAACAACGATTGGGGCGGTTTGGGCAGGAGTAACAATGCGGAATTCCGTGCGACTCTCCTTGTCAGTTCCCAATTTGCAAGCCTCTGTGCCGCGCTGAAAATTCGTAGGCTGGTCAGACGATGGTTAAATCCAAAGGGATCGCCCATCCTTTGCTTGGACCGGATCTGGCGTTAGGAAATTCGATCCGTAAAGGTATAGCCATGGATTTTGCCTAGCTCATCCTTTTGCAACAGTCAAAACGAGATTTGACCCCTTGCGTTCCCGTGATGGAATTTCTCTCCAAAGAACCTGTCCTTGATGTCCTGCAAAAACTCCCTGCTCCCGAGAACCGCCGGCAGTTTCTTCAGGGAAAATACCCGCTCGATCTCTTCGGAATCGTCCTGGGCCATGTACTGGCGGTATCCTCTCCAGGCCAGGACCGGATCGTCCGAGAACTTCGAAAGAACCGGCTCCTTAAAGAGCCAGTCCCACCTGGCCGCTTTCGAGATGTACCCGTGATGACTGGTCCACAGGTACTCCTTGAGCGTATCGACAATCCCCGCCTTCAGGGGAGAGCCGGGGTTTCCACATGGTCGGGCCGGCCCTTTTTGAACACGATCAGAGGGCAGTTCTTGCACACGTCCGCTCCGGGGAAATGGTTCCCGGGCCTGGTGATGGACACGCTGGAATACCGGGCTTTGCGGTCGAGCATGCGTTGGACAAGAGGCTGGAGGTGGTCGCCGGGCACAATGAAATTGATCTCCCCCCGTTCGGTTTTTCCGGCATTGTAACTGCCGCTGCAGGCGGTGAGCAGGTTGGCGGTCTTCTCGAGATAGCTGAACACGTTTCCTCCGCAGGAAGAGGAGTTCATGGTCAGATTGGTGCGCAGGGGATGGATGTCCATGGCTGCCATGTAATCCACGGCCAAGTGATATGCCTGCATGTTGTCGCAGTAGAAATGGACCGTGTCCGGCGGCAGCACCGCATCCTTCAAAGGGGAGACCACCACCGCCCTGAGGGTTCCTTCCGGCAGCCTGGGTTTGGTGTTGATGAACCGTTCCGCCTGTTCCCGGTCCTTGCAGTACTTGAGATGACTTTTGATCTCGGCCTCGTCCAACCCCTTCCATCCGAAACTGAACGCCGCGTTGGAGCATCCCAAATGCTCTTTGAAGGCCAGAACGGTCTGGCCCTGCATACGGGCGGCGATCTCCCACTGACAGAAGGTCATGGGCTTCATCGGTTGGACGAACCGTGCGGTCCGGTTCCGGAAATCCAGCACCTGTTCGTCGGAAAACAGGAAGGAAACCGCTATGGGGTAATGATAGAGCCGCAGTTCATCATAGAGGTGAGAGTGCATCTTGCTGAATGTTAGGGGCATGAAACCTCCCAGGGGCATGGGAACCAGGAATAGGACTATTAATTACCGTACAACAAAACGATAGCATTTTCCGAGAGTATTTGCATATCAGCGGAGAGTGGGCGAGGATGCTTTTGATGCCTGTTCTGCCGGCTTCAGGAAGTTGCCCATTGCTTCCTGCAGGGCCGCAGCAGCAAGAAAGGCGCAATGCCGGTCTTCCTCCGGCAAATCGCCAAGCACTTTCAGGATGGTCTCTCCGGTGATCTCCGTCGCCCCATCAGGGTCCCGCCCCAGGGCCAGCTCCGCGGCAAAGGAGCCGCAGATGAAGCTGGTTCCGCATCCGTCTGTCCGGAAGCTCGCCTCCTTCACCACTCCGTGTTCGAAACGCAGGAATATTTCCATGGTGTCTCCGCAGGAGCCCGTGACCCGCCCGTATCCGTCGGGATTGTCCAGGGGGCCCGCCAGCTTGGGATTCTGCCACCGGGCAAAGGCAGTCTCGCCGTATTTGGCCCTGATTTCTTCAAAGATGCGTTCCTGCAGGTCTTCAAAAGGATCGAACTGGTTATCCGCCATATCACTCCTCCATGCACCGATGTTGCGCCGCTGCAAAAAACTCTGGCAAGGAGCATGCCATACCAGATGTGTGTTCTGCGCTCCGGTGGAACAAGGAATAAACCACTGCGCCCCGGAAGCGGCCCCCCTCCCTCAGGGAACTATCGTGCAAAATGCAAGAGTATCACTCCCTGCGGCTCCGACCGTCCTGTTCAGGGACTTGGATCTCCAGCTGTCGGATCTTGCGGTAGAGGGTGCTCGGGTCGATTCCCAGGATTTGGGCAGCCTGCTTTCTGTTTCCTCCGCAGTGTCTGAGGATTTCAGCGATATGCTGCCTTTCCAGGCCGGCCAGGGAAAGGGGCGTCAGGGGGCCAGCCCCGCTGGAAGGCTGGGGGCGCAGTTCAGGGGGCAGGTGGTGAACGTCGATCAGGCTGCCCCGGCAGAGCACAAGGGCCTGTTCGAGGATGTTTTCCAGCTCTCGGACGTTTCCGGGGAATGCATGGTTCATCAGACGGGCCATGGCTTCCCGGGAGAGGCCTACGATCTCCTTTGCCTGGGTTCGGTTCAGGCGGGCCAGAATGTGATCGATCAACAGGGGGATATCCTCCCTCCGTTCCTTGAGCCTGGGAAGCTGGAGATGGACGACACGGATGCGGTAGTAGAGGTCCTCGCGAAACCGGCCCTCCTGCACCAGGCTGAAAAGGTCCTGGTTCGTGGCGGCCACGACCCGCACATCCACGGGCAGGGGTTCGATGCTCCCCAGGGGGTCGATGACCCGTTCCTGGAGGACCCGAAGGAGCTTGACCTGCAGGGCCGGGGAAATGTCCCCGATTTCGTCCAGAAAGATAGTTCCGCCGTGGGCCAGGGTGAAGCGACCGGCCTTGTTTCGCTTGGCATCGGTAAAGGCACCGGCCTTGTGTCCAAAGAGTTCGCTCTCGAGCAGGGTGTCTGGCAGGGCGGCGCAGTTCACGGCCACGAAGCGGCCTGCGCTCCGGGGTGATAGATTGTGGATCGCCCGGGCAAAAAGCTCCTTTCCCGTGCCGCTGGGTCCCTGGATGAGCACGGTGCTGCTGCTTTCCGCAATCTGGGGCAGAATCTCGAACAGGGAAGTCATGGCCGGGCTCCGACCCACGATATCCTCGAAGGTATAACGGGATTCCAGTTCCTTCTGGAGCTGTTCCACCAGGCTCAGATCTTGGAAGATCTCCACCCCGCCGATGCAATCGCCCTCTTCATTACGGAGGATGGCCGTGGAGATTCGGATGGGGACCTTCCGGCCGGCGACATCCACGATGTGGGCTGTGGCATTGACTATGGGTTTGCCGGTTTCAAAGGTCCGGCGCAGTGCACAGCTGTTCTCGCAGACGGTGCTGTGGAAGACGTCGCAGCAGGCCTGGCCCAGGGCCTCGGCGCGGTCCACGCCTGTGATCCGCTCCGCGGCCCTGTTGAAGGAGGTGATCCGCCACTCCTTGTCCACAGTGAAGACCCCTTCAGTGATGGAGTCGAGAATCACATCCCGCTGATCCTGTAGGCTTGAGGGAATCATGTGACCTCCAATCGTGCAATTTGCATTTTTATGCTCCTTTTTTCGGGCGTTTTGCAAGCCTTAATCTCGTCTCAAGGGGTTGTTTTCGGCCGTTAGAAGCAAAACTATCCGAAATCCTATCCTTTCCGGAGCATGGTACATGGCTTGCTTTACTCTGCTCCATGAGGATTGCCCTTGCGCATTGGCGTGGCCGGATCTCTCCGCTGTTCGACACGGCGGAAAGCCTGCTGCTTGTGGATGTTGGCATCCATGGAGAGATCGGTCGAAAGGAAAAGCGCATGCACAGAAGCGGTCATTTTCCGCGAACGGAGGAGCTCCTGGGGCTTCAGGTGGACATTCTGCTCTGCGGCGCCCTTTCCAAAGTGATGGAGTTCACTCTACTGGGCGCAGGAATACGGATTGAAAAATGTCTGCGCGGCGAAACAGAGGAGGTGCTTCAAACCTTTCTGCAGGAGCGGTCCAGCATGGGGCGCGGAGGCAATCGTCGACGAAACAGACACGGATTTCTAGCAGCAAGGAGGACAGCATGCCACGAGGTGATGGAACAGGCCCCTCCGGAGGGGGCGGCGGAGGACGCAGACGAGGCGGGATGCGACCCGGACCGGGCGGAGAGTGCATCTGCCCCCAATGCGGAGAAAAACAGCCGCACGTGCAGGGACAGCCCTGCTTTGAAATGACCTGTCCCGCATGTGGCGGGAAAATGATCAGAGCGTAACCTGCGACCAAAGGAAAAAAGGAGGACGATATGCCGGGAGGAGACAAAACAGGACCTGCAGGATTGGGACCGAAGACAGGCCGCGGACGAGGGTTCTGCTCGGGAACGGGGTTCGGGCCATGGCCGGCCGGGCGGGGATGGTTTGGCGGAGGCCGTGGACGGCGGGGATCAGCCCCTGGATGGACATCGGTGTGGTCCGGGCCTCCTGAACAGGACCGGATTGCGTTGCGAGCCCGGATCAGGACTCTGGAACAGGAACTTCAAACAATGCGGGAACGGCTGGAAGATCTTCAGCACTCCGGCGCCGGTGATGAGGACATCCGCTGATCCGCGCATGAGAAAACGCAAATGGAACAGGTACACGGGCCCTATCCACACCCTGTTTTCGGGAATTGCCTGGAAGTCGGCCTGACCCCGGACAAGACCTGCTCATTCGACTGCATCTACTGCAACCGGGGAAAGACAATCGCAAAGACCATTCAGCGGAAGGAGTGGTTTCCCCTTGAACCGTTTCTCGAAGAGTTGGCCCGGTTTCTTGCCGCCCGTCCGGACATGGTTCTGCTCAGCGGAAACGGGGAGCCCACGCTCAATGCACGCATAGGCGAGCTGATCGAGGCGATTCACGCCGCAGCACTGCCTGTGGCGGTCAGCACCAACGGCTCTCTGTTGAGCAGCGAGGCGGTCCGCCGCGATTTGAACAGGGCGGATGTGGTGCTCTTGTCCCTCAGCGCTGCAGAGGAGTCCATGTTCGAGGCAATCTGCAGACCTCACCGTGGGATCCGATTCGAGCAGTTTCTGGAAGGGATCAAGCGCTTTCAAAGCGGGTTTCCGGGCAGGTTCTGGGTGGAGCCGTTTTTCCTGGCCGGCCACACCGCTCTTTTGTGGGAAGCGAAAAAGATCGCCGCCCTGGTGAACGAACTGGGAGCCGAACGCATCATCGTCAACACCGCCACCCAGCCACCCCTGGAAGAGTACGCGGTCCGGACCTCCACCTCGCGCCTCAAATCCCTTGCCACCCTGTTCTCGCCCAAAGGGGAGGTGTCCACTGAACTCTCCTACGCCGCTGTGGCATAATCTGCGACAGTCCGATGTGCGCCATGTGCGTGCTGAGAATGCGGGAGAACTTCCGGACCGGTTCGCCTTCATAGATCGACAACGCCAAAGAGTCCTGCTTGTCCTGAAAGACTCTCTCCCCCCGCCTCCCCCGGTTCATCACATGATACCAGGCCCCGGGAATTTCAATTCTCAGTGGTCGTGCCATAGGCCTCGACTCCCGGGGTAGATTCTCAAGAGTCAAGAGCGGACTTGACCCTTGCCTCTCAGAAGGCGGCTGCTCGTTGAAAAATCAGCAGACTTTGTGGCAGCGAATCGTCCGTTTGGGCTGGATGGCGATCAGGTCCGGAAGATCGTTTTGGCAGGTGGGGGAGGCAAGGGGGCAGGTGGCTGCAAAGGGGCATCCTGACCGGATTGAAGTTTCATTTTCCCCCTCAACAACTCCTTCGGGTTCATGCTCACCGATTCCCGCAGCCGCGAGCAGAAGGTGGGTGTATGGATGGGCCGGATGCTGCAGGACCTGCTGTACGGGGCCCGTCTCCACAAAGACGCCACCCAGCATGACTGCCACGTGGTCGGCCATGACCCGAACAGTGGCCAGGTCGTGTGAAATATAGAGGTAGGAGAGTTCTTCACGTTCCTGGGATTTCTTGAGCAAACTCAGAATCAGGGCCTGAACGGAACGGTCCAGAGAGGCCACGGGTTCGTCAGCAATGATCAGCCTGGGCCGAAGGGACATTGCCCGGGCCAGGCAGATCCGCTGCCGTTGTCCCCCGGACATCTCGTGGGGGTGCCTGGAGAGCAGGTCCGGGGTCAGACCGACCACGTCCAAAAGTGAGGGCAAGCGCTCCTCTGCCTGTGTTCGGGACCAACCGTGCAGACGCAGTGGCTCCAGCAACAATTCCCGGGCCGTGAGAACGGGGTTGAGCGAGCCGTCCGCATCCTGGAAGACCACTTGCAACTGCTGCCGCAATCCCTTGCGCGGCCAGGAAGACAGGGAGCGCCCCATGAAGCGCACATCGCCTTTGTCAGGCTCGAGCAACCCTGCCGCCAGCCTGGCCAGGGTGGACTTGCCGCAACCTGATTCCCCCACCACGGCCAAAGTTTGGCCGGGCATGATCTCGAATGACACCTCCTGCACTGCCTGGGTGCGGTGCCGCATCACAAGCCCTGATCGAAAGGTCTTGGCAAGCCCCCGGGCCTCGATCACTGGTGGTTGTGACAACGCACGCCTCCGTTGAGCGGTGGGAGCACACTGGCACACGCCTTTCCTGGGTGGACGCAGCGAGGCTGGAACCGGCAGCCCGGGGGAATATCGGTCAGGGCAGGTGGTTGCCCCGGTATGGGGCGGGGACTTTTGCCACCCATGGATTGTCGAAGCGCCTTGACATAGGGGTGCCGGGGTGCTTCCAGAACTTGGTGCGCCGGTCCGGCTTCCAGGATGTGACCCGCGTACATGACCGCGGCCGTGTCGCAGAGCCGCCGGGCGGCGCCCCAGTCGTGGGTGATGCACAAACAGGCAGCGTCTGTCTCGTCCAAACAGTCGCGCAGCAGGGTCAGGATGTTCCGGCGGACTGTAGGGTCAAGCGCCGTGGTCGGTTCGTCAGCCACCAGCAGCCTGGGGTCCTTGGCCAGGGCCATGGCAATCATGACCCGCTGCCGCATGCCCCCTGAAAGCTGGTGGGGAAACTGACGGTAGCGTTTGCGGACCTCGGGAATGCGGGTCATGTCCAGGAGCCGCAGGGCCCGACGCCTGGCTGCGGTCCTGGAGCAGCCGCGGCTGAGCCTGACGGACTCGCTGACCTGCCAGCCCACGGGGAAGAGGGGGTTCAGGTAGGCGGATGGTTGTTCGAAGACCATGCCCAGTCCCCTGCGCCGGACGCGTCGCAGAGCACCCTTGGAGAGCGCGAGCAGGTCAACCCCATCGAAATGGACGTTCCCGGAAACACGGGCTTGTGGCGGAAGCAGCCGCAGCAGGGCAAGGGCCAGGATGGTCTTGCCGCAGCCGGACTCGCCCACCAGGCAGGTCCGTTGGCCGGGAGAAAGAGTGATGGTCACCCCGTCCACGGCACGGACCACGCCTTCAGGGGTGTCGAAGTGGACCTTGAGGTCACTGACGCGCAGCAGGTCATTTTTTTCCGAGGTCTGAAAGGAATCCACGGCATGCTCCTCATGCGGCGTACTGAAGTCTGCGCCACTGGGAAAGGGTGCTGCGGGGATCCATGGCGTTGCGCAGACCCTCGCCCAGCAGCGTGAAGGCCAGGACGCTTACGGCGATGGCCCCGGTGGCGGAAAGTGAAATGTGTGGGGCTTGTCCCAGCACGGGCAGTCCCTTGATGAGCATGGTCCCCCACTCCGGGGTGGGGGGCTGGATCCCGAGGCCGAGAAATCCCAGAGCCGCGATTTGGATGACCTTACCCCCGATGCCCAGGGTGGCGATGGTGGCCACCGGCGGCAGCACGCCCGGCAGGATGCACCTGCGCAGCACATAGAATGGTCCCCCGCCAACGGCCCGGGTGGCTTCCACGAAGCCGCGCTCCCGCAGACCAAGTGCCGTGGAGCGGGCCACCCGGGCATACTTGGGCCAGCCGGGCAGGGTAAGGGCAATGACCAGGCTGACCATGCCCGGCCCGAGGATGCTGATGCTGATGAGGGCCATGACGATGCCGGGGAAAGCGAAGAAGCAGTCCGTCACCCGCATGAGCACGGCATCCAGGGGTTTGAAGTATGCTGCAATCATGCCCAGACCGACACCGAAGCAGACGACCAGCGCGGTGACCGAGATTGCCAGGCCCAGGGAGGGCCGTAGTCCGAAAACGACCTGGCTGGCCACACACCGCCCCAACTTGTCGGTCCCCAGGGGATAGGTCAGGGTGGGGCCTTCCATGCGGTGGGCCAGGTGCTGTTTTTCAGGGTCGTTCGGCGCTATGGCCGGTGCGAAGACCGCGCAGATGACTAACCCGAGACAGAGGGCGGCACCCGTGAGCAGTCCGGGACGAAGCCATTTAGCGTCCATGAGCGGAGGCCTCCTGAATCCTGGGATCGAGCCATGCCTGAACGATGTCCACTACCAGATTGATGATCACATAGATGCCGGCAATGATCAGGATACACCCCTGAACCACGAACACGTCCCGGGCTTTGACCGCCTCCACCAGAAGCCTGCCAAGGCCCGGCCAGAGAAAGATCGACTCCACCACCACGGCGCCGCCGAACAGATATCCCATCTGCGCTCCAAGATAGGTCAGCACCGGGGGCAGAGCATTGCGCATGGCGTGCAGGCCGGTCACCTTGAACTCGCCCATGCCTTTGGAGCGGGCCGTGATCACGTACTTCTCCTCCAGTGCCTGGACCATGCAGGTGCGCATGAGCCGGCTGGTAATGGAAGCGCTGGCCAGGGCCAGGGTCGCGGCGGGCAGGATGAGATGGGCCGCCGTCCCGTATCCGGCCACCGGCAGCCAGCCGAGCCAGACGGAGAAAATCAGGAAAAGTAACACACCCAGACAGAAGTCGGGAATGGAGACCACGGCCAGGGATCCGGCCATTGCGGCCCGGTCGAACCAGGAGCCCTGCAGTGCAGCGGAAATTGAGCCGACCGGTATGACGATGGCCAACGCGAGCAGGGTCGCGGTCCCGGCAAGCACCGCCGAAGGCTCCAAGGCCTGCCGGATCTCCAAAGCCACGCTCCTTCCGGTTTGATAGGAACGCCCCAGGTCACCCTTCAGGGTCCTCTTGAGCCAGCGCCAGTATTGCACGTAGAGAGGGCGGTCCAGGCCCATCTCCTCCCGCAGCTCGGCCACGGCCTCCCGGGGAGGGC
>JBKHAV010000011.1:0-40811 GCA_046542715.1 Desulfovibrionales bacterium | reverse complement strand
CCCTTGCCTTCGACTAAAAGGCGTACGGCTCCTCCTGGCGCATCTCGAATATGAAGGGCACCCCTGGCTGCTCCATGGTTTCGATCCTGTCCGGGACAAGGGCATGGCTTTGGCTGAGCACGGTGTAAAACACCCCTTTGATCTGGAGGTCCCGGACCTTTTCGTCGGCCTGCTCTATGGCCTTGAGACTCCCGTACACTTCCAGCCAGACGTCGCTTTCGAACTTTCGGGGGTCGTCCACTGCCACACGGATTCCCATGCCCACGGCATCGGCCAGACAGCAGGAGATTGCGACCCGCACCAGAGCAATCTGCCCTTTGGCGTCCAGTTCCGGCGTCCGTTTGCAGACACCCTGAACGACGTAGTTCAGGGCGGTCCGTTCGGGTTCCCCCTGGTCTGCAACCAGAAACAGCTCTGCCGTATTGATTCGCACATATTCCCTGCCCTCGACCTGAACCCGGGAAGGTTGCTGCTCAGCGGCAGGGCCGGAGAACAGGTCATTGCCCGGCAAAACAAACGCGTCCTCCGGGTCCCAGGAAATCAGCATGGCGACAAACACCACAAGAACCCCGATCCGCGTCGGCCGGGGGTGATCTGCCGGGATGAAGAACAACCCCATGCCCGCGAGAATGATGCCGAGCCCACCGATTGTCGTGACCCACTGAAATTTTGGATTGAGAAGCAGCCAGTAGGTGTCACCCTCGGCAAAGGTGACCATGAACAGCCCCAGAAAGATGAGCAGAAGGGCCTCGGTTCTTCCGATCAAACCCTTCATCGTCCCACCCCTGGAAATCCCATGCCCAGGGCCATGGTCAGGATGAACACCAGAACTGTCGGCACTATGATGAGGACCAGGGCGACCCGCCAATGAAACGCATGGAAAAACATGGCCATGAGCTTCAAATCCACCATGGGGCCCAAGGTGATGAAGGCCAGCTGCGAGGCCACAGGCATGTTCGTGAAAGAAGCAGCCACAAAGGCGTCTGCTTCGGAGCACACCGAAAGCACAACGGCCAGACCCATCATGGCCAGCACCGAAAAGAGCACATTGGCCTCAAAAAACAACAGCACGCTCGAGGGAAGAAACGTTTTAAACGCCGCGGCAGCGCAGGCTCCGAGGATGAGGTATTTGCCCATTTCCAGAAATTCGAGCCCGGCGCTTCGGGCCACCCTGAACGGAGCGGAAACGTTTTTGGCTCCGGCATCGTGACCGCAGGCGCAGAGCTCACCATGGCCGCAAGCGGCAGCTGCGGAATCGTGCGGCTTCAAAATCGGTGTCTTTGGCTTGCGTTCCGGAAGGCTTCGAACGAGTTCGCCTGCCCGTGCGCCGGAAAAGGCTAATCCGATGCAGGCCGCGGCCAGCCCCACCACAGCCACCCGTGCCCAAACCATGAACATGTTGCCCTGGAAGGCCACATAGGTGGCCACGAGCACCACAGGGTTGATCACCGGCGCGGCCAGCATGTAGGTCAAGGCCGCGTGCGGGGGAACCCCCTTGTCCAGGAATCGCCTGGCCACGGGGACAACCCCGCATTCGCAGGTCGGCAGAATCATTCCGGACAGGAGCCCGGCACCGATTCCCGCGTTCCGGCTCTTAGGAAAACGGCGGGCCAGATATTCACCGGAACCGGTCTGCGCCAGAACAGCCGAGATCAGGGAGCCGATCAGCAAAAACGGGGCGGCTTCAATGACGATGGCAATAACAATGGAAACGAAGAAGCTCCAGTCCTGCATGGAGAAAGATTTCCTCGGAAACTTTTTTTGGGGCGTTCAAGGGGAACGGTCTGCTGCTACCCCAAAACCTGTCCTTGAAATTCAATAGGTGAAGGGGGCTGTCAACCGGATCATCCCAGGTCCGGACCTTATCCATGCCCACAGCTCGTGCATATCCCGTTGAGGCGGATTTCCATGCTTTGAACCTGTCCTCCAACGTTTTTCTCCAGCCTGTCCATGTCGAAGGACAAACTGCTCAGGGCCATGCACTCGGTGCGGCCGCAGGAGGTGCAGAAAAAATGGCAGTGCCCGAACTGGCCGCTTCCGGAGCCCAGACAATAGCGAAACGCCCGGTCCCCGACGCTGTGCCGCAGGACAATCCCCTTTTGCACGAAAAGTTCCAGAATGCGGTAGAGGGTGACCTTGTTCATGGGGCAGAGTTCATTCAGCCGCGCCAGCAGTTCCGGGGCGCTCACGGCCCGGTGATAGGACTGCATGACATCCAAAACGTGCACCCTGTGTTCGGTCGGATCTATGCCGGCCCGGTGCAGAATCGTTGTCAAATATTTATCATTTTCGAGCATATGCATGTTTCCTGCGCTTTGAAGCGGCTTCGTAAACGTTGAACGCCAAGAAACAGATCGTGGCCACGGCAATGATCGAGGCTCCCGAGGTGAGGTTCAACCCGTAGGCCGCCCACAATCCCATCAGACAAAACCCGGCGCTCAGAAGGGATGCCACGATCATCATCCGTCCCAAGGATGAGGAAAGCCGCTCCGCCAGGTAGGAAGGAATGGTCAGCAGGGCGATGACCAGGATCAGCCCGACGACCCGGATGATCATGACCACGGTGACGGCAACCAGCCCGAGCAAAACGATATGCAGAAGGTGCGCCCGAAGCCCTCTGCTTTTGGAGAACTCACTGTCCAGGGACATGGAGAGAAATTGTGTATACAGCAGGGCAACGGTGACGACGATCACAACCAGGAGCGCGCCCATGACCACCAGGTCAGACCCGGGCACGGCCAGAATCGATCCAAAGAGATAGCTCATGAGATCGACATTGTACCCTGGGGTCATGTCCAGGAGCAGAATGCCGAAAGCCATTCCCGCAGCCCAAAGAACCCCGATCAGGGTGTCGGATCGTGCCGGCCTGCGGACCATGACGGCTGAGACCACCCCGGAGGCGACCAGAGTGAACCCCAGGGTGCAGGGCAAGACAGGCAATCCCAGGAAAAAGGCCAGCCCTACCCCGCCGTAGGCTGCGTGGGCTATGCCGCCGGAAAGAAAGACCATCCTGTTGACCACCACCAGGGAACCGATTACTCCGCAGGCCACACTGGCCAGCAGTGCCGCCATAACGGCGTTTTGCATGAACCCGTAGGACAGGGCCTCGATCATTTCCCCCCTCCCCTGCCGGTCCGGAGCAAGAGCCCCGGATTGTTGGTGAAGAACTCACCGGCCGGACAGCTTTTGGCGTCATGGGTGCCGTACAGCAGAGCGACCATCTCCGGAGTCAGCTCCGCACCCTGGTTGTGGATGAGCCTGCGATTGACGCAGGCCACGCTGGTCAGTCCGGACGCCATGATGGCCATGTCGTGGCTGACCGCCACGATGGTAACTTCTTTCCGCAATCCTTCCAGGAAATGATAGAAGCAGAATTTGGCCTGGGGATCGATGCTCGAAGTTGGTTCGTCCAAAATGAGCAGCATGGGGTCGGAGACCAGAGAACGGGCGATCAAGACCCGCTGCTTCTGGCCTCCGGAAAGGTCTCCGAAACGAGCACCTTCCTGATCCAGCATGCCCACTCTGTCCAGGGCCTCCCTGGCCCTGTCCTTGTCGGCTCTGGAATGCCACCACCCCAGGGTTTTGGACGACACCAGCCCTGTAAGCACGATATCCAGAACATTGGCTGGAAAATCCGAACCGATCATACTCTGCTGCGGTACGTAGCCCACCCTGGGCAACACCGCTTGCGGGGCTTTGCCCAAGATGTGAACATCGCCCCTGTCCGGCTTGAGCAGCCCGAGCATCAATTTGGCCAGCGTAGTTTTGCCGCCGCCATTCGGACCGAGAACGGCCACGAATTCTCCAGGCTTGACTTCGAAGTCCACATTCTCGAGCACCGGGACGGTGTCATAGGAAAAGGAAACATCGCAGAGGGAGACGGCCGGGTCTGCGCGTCCGAGTTCGATGTGGAGATCGTGGTCTTGAGTCGTCATTGCAGGGTGCTTTGAAACGCTTTTGCCACGGAGAGCAGGTTGTCGACCCAGTCTTCGGCCAGGGGGTCGGCCACGACCACTTCGGCATCGATATGGTCGGCTATGGTTTCAGCGCTTCGTTTCGAGAACTGGGGCTGGACAAAAATGGCTCTGATCCGCTCTTCACGGGCCAGCTGGATCAGTCCGGTCAATTCCCGGGGGCTCGGCTCGCTCCCGGAGACCTCAATGGGAACCTGTTCCAGCCCATAGTCCTGGGCGAAGTAGCCCCAGGCCGGATGAAAGACCATGAACGTCCGCGAACTCAGCTGGGACTCGGCAAACAGCAACCGGAGCTGCTCGTGCATCTGCTCCAACTCCTTCACAAGCGCATCGCAGTTGCGGTCGTAAACCCCACTGTTCCCCGCATCCAGAGCTTTGAATCCGTCCCGGATATTGAGGGCAATGATTTTCGCCTGCAGGGGAGAGAGCCAGACATGAGGGTCGAGAATCTCGGCGTGACCATGGGCATGACCATGGCCCCTGTGATCGTGCAGACCCGTTTGGCCCTCAGGGTGGTGGCTGTGGGCGGCCATCGGGATCTTGTCGATCCCCTGCTCCGTATGGACGATGCGCATGGAAGGATTGGCCGCGGCAAACCTGGGAAGCCAGGAGGCTTCAAAGGGCACGCCTATGGCAAAGTAGGCCGCTGTGTTTTCCAGGTCGGCCATCTGCCGCGGTTTGGGCTCATAAGTGGCTGGACTGCCGCCCGGAGCGACCATGACGTTGACCGTGGCCAAATCCTGTGCGATCCGCTCCACGAAAAACTTCTGGGGCGGGATGCTGACGGTGACATTGATGGGAGCAGCCATGCCGACAGTGGCCAGTGCGGCAACGAGAGCAAACGCCAAAACGAGCTTTTTCATAACGACTCCATTGGGCTACGGGAATGCAACTGAGTTGCATATTGTTGCACTATCTTGCCGCTCCCCGTCAACAGGAAAGTTTGTCACTCATCGGCCGTCGAGAATGCGTCGAGCCTTTAGAAAACGCTCCTGCCAGTACCGCCTGTCCAGGGAGTCTTCCCTGACGCTGCCTCCGCCTGCTGGACTGTGAATAAAGGTCCCCCGGCCCGTAGAGAGGCCGGCGTGCAGGGATTTCCACCCGATGCGGAAAAACACCAGGTCTCCGGCCCGGAGCGCATCTGCGGCCCGTCCTTCACGGATCTGCTCCTCGGTCATTCTGGGAAGTCCATACCCATGCTGCGCATAGACCCACTGGATCAGACCGGAACAGTCAAATCCTGTTTCCGGGGATGCCCCTCCCCAACGATACGGTGTCCCGATCTGCGTACGGGCGGTCTCCACAATGGCCACGCCGGAGGGAGGGGAAAAAGGGTCCAGGGGAAGCGGCCCTTTGGAACATCCCGCCGTGATGATTATAAACGCAAACAGAAGGCCGCGCTGGACCCTTGACGTGGAATCCCACTGCTGCAGGAACGTGAATACAAACACCCGCACCTCCGAACTCCATTTCAAAGCAGGTTCTGATCAGGTGGCTGGGAAAACGGGAAATGTCTCCGGCAGGATGCAATTTCCATACTCCTGCCCCGAAGAAGTACTTGTCAGAAGGTCGGGACCGATGAAAAGGAAAGAAGCGGGGTCAGCACGGACGCAGCCGTGCGCGGATGCCATCCCTTACCAGGGGCGGAATTTTCCTCCTGTGCCTCCGAAGCGACATGGAGTACGCCTTCTGCCGGCTGACCATAGATTTGGAGAGGATCGACATCCCCTGTCAGTTTGATCCGTATCGCGCTCATGGCCGCAACATCGCGGGACCGGGAGCCTCTGGAAGGGGGTTTTAGGGGAACAACCTTTTGCACACGACCGGAAAGGGTGTTGGGCGGGTTCCCTCTGACATTGATCTGGGCAGCACTTCCCGCCTGAAGGGTATCGACTGCTTCCTGAGGCACATAGGCGTCCAGAAAGAGGTGGTCCGAGGAGAGCAGCGTGAGAACCCTCTGCCCCGAGGGAATGCGTTCTCCCTCCCTGATACGGCACTCCAGGACCACACCGTTGAGGGGGGATCTGATTGTCAGCTTCTCGGCACGCTCCAGGAGTAAACGGCGTTTGCGTTCCATGGCATGGATCAGACTTTCCAGATAATGGAGGTGCTTTTCCAGGCTGTGCATCTCCAGCATGACCCCTTCGGCACGTTCAAGAATGCGCCGGGCGTTTTCGTATTCTTTGCGCAGTTGATCGACGTCTTGGGTACGTTTCTCCCTTGAGCCTGAACCGATGTGTTTGAGTTGCTCCCTGTTCGGAGGAACTGTGCTGGCTTCTGCAAAGGCCAGCTGCCTGGCCAGAACCAGCACCCTTGCCCGGGCCATGTCCAGATTGACTGCGGAATAGTGCTTCTTGGCTTCAAGTTCCTGCAGCAGGAAGAGTTCTTCCTGCCGAAGACCGACAAGGGCGTCCAAAGTCGAAACCAGCTGCTGCCGCAGACCTTCACCCCAATACCGATACAACACCTGCCCCTGAAAAACAGAGGAGCCCTTCCCCACCTGCAACTCCGCCACCGGGAGGGGGATCGTGTTAAAAATCCTATACCGTTTTCCGGTGATCTCCCCTGTCAGCCGAACAGCCGCAAAAACGGGTTCTGTCTCTTCCATGGATGTGAACTGCGAAAGGGCAGCCCCTCCGAAAAAGGATATAAGCCCTGCTCCGGCAAACATGCACAAGATTACCCAGCGCACGTTCACATCCTGACGGTGGTAACGATTAGGGACAAGACGCTCATCGTCAGATCATATCACACCTCAATTCTTCTGAACAGATTCGAACGAAAAAGAGCAGTGGCAAATGCAGAGCTTTACAAGCGTCTGGAAATGTTCAATGCGCTGAAGAAAACGGATGGATAGAGACGTGCACCATCGACTGCAGAATACGCTGCGCCCTTTTGGGGACCCTGTCTTCTGGGGAGTTTTGCTTCTGGGATTCGGGGCCTATGTCCTGCCCGAACCGGGCATTGATCTGGACTGGGAAATCCTGCTGTTCAAGGCGTTGGTAGAGGAACTGGTCTTCCGGTTCGGCCTCCAGGAGATGCTCGCAAGGATGTTTCGGGAAAAACGAATTCTTCCGGGACTCAGCGCAGCCAACCTGGCCGCTTCATCAGCTTTTGCGGCCGTCCATTTTATCAACCAGCCGCCCCTCTGGGCCCTGGCCGTGTTCCCTCCGTCACTGGTCTTCGGCTGGCTGTGGGACCGCTACCGCAACATCCTTCCCTGCTGGCTGGTGCATTTTTTCTACAACTACTGCTTCTTCCACCGGCTGTCCTGACCCGCAGGCGCCGCAATTTTGCGGAAAAGGACCAAAACGGCCAGCAAAAAAACCCATTCAAGCCCCAAAGAGGCATCCCGAACAAGCACGCACCCGCCACCACCGCCGCCACCGCCGGCAGACTCCTCGTTTGCCATGGTTTCCACCTGGGCCACATCCACCCCGAGGCTCCTGGCGGCATTGATGCGGCCCCCGGTGGCCACTTTGCCCTCCAGCGAGGACAGAACATCCACATGGTCGAGGATCCCGGCTCTGAGTTCCGACACCGAAAGCGAGGGGTTTTGGCTCAGGAGCAGGGCGGCAAGGCCGGAGACGTGCGCAGTTGCCATCGAGGTCCCTGACAGGTAGACGTAATTGTCATCCCAG
Organism: Desulfovibrionales bacterium; assembly: GCA_046542715.1. Classification (GTDB taxonomy): domain Bacteria; phylum Desulfobacterota; class Desulfovibrionia; order Desulfovibrionales; family JBKHAV01; genus JBKHAV01. The sequence goes on along the minus strand of JBKHAV010000011.1, from coordinate 33,196 downwards.
TCGACTACGTCGGCACGAAGCTCCAAAGTATCGAGATTGAATCCGTCCATTGTCCCGTTTTCGTCGGTCTGGAACCGGAAACGCAATGTCGCATTCTGTGCCCTGTCGAGATCGCCCAATTCAACAGTGGCTTTGACCCAGGGATCGAACGAGCCGGAGATTCCGTCTGCGTAAACCGTCCCGCCCAGTTCGGCCGAATGATTTGTCCACCCGTTTCCACTGTTGGTTTCCACAAACAGCCTGTCACCTTCCTTTTCCCCATCCGGCTGCTCCGATTTCCCCCGCAGAAAGAAGGTGAGCACCAGTCCGGTTTGCCCTTCCAGTTCGATGGTCGGGCTTTCCGCGACAATGTCGAGGCCGTTGGTGTAATTTCCGTCTGGACTGTCGGCCAGCGAACGATTCGATATGCCGTGTCCGCGTGCTGCCGTCACCGCCCAGGGGGACTCAAGGCTCCACCCGGAGATATCGTTTTCAAAATCTTCAAACGCCACAGGCGGCTCCGACATCGTCGCCGCGACGTTCACTCCGGGTGCGGCCACATCCACGGAGACTGCGCCGAAACTTGAAAACGAAGCCAGCGTGTCGTCCTGAGTGGATGCGGCCACGGCGATGATGTTGTGCAAGACAGTCGTGTCATCCGGCTTTTGAGAGGCCGAATAGCTGGCCGGGTACTCCGGAATAGTGTCATTGTTCCGGGAAGCGTTCCCAGCAGCTGCAACCACAAGAATGCCCGCCTTCTGTGCCCGGGCTAACGCGTCGAATTCCGACTGGCTGTACTGCGCTCCTCCGTAGCTGGCATTGATGATACGAACTCCCTTCTGGATGGCGTAGTCGATCGCCTCGATTTCATCAGCTACAGTCCCCACTCCGTAGACATCAAGAAACCGGAGGGGCATCAGACCGACCTTCCAGGCCACGCCTGCTGTGCCGATCGCGTTGTTGCCGTCCGACCCGAGCGTACCGGCCACATGGGTCCCGTGCCCATCAATATCCATGGGATCATTGTCCCCGTCCACGAAATCCCAACCTCTGAAATCATCGATAAAGCCGTTTGCGTCGTCATCCACCCCGTCAGGAGTCTCATCCCCGGAATTGATCCGGATGTTCTCTTTCAGATCCGGATGGCGCCAGTCAATGCCGGTATCGAGCACCGCAACCACGATGTCACTGTTCCCGATCTCCCTGTCCCAGGCCTCTACGGCATCGATGTCGGCATCCACGGTTCCGGCCACCTTGTTGACGGTCTGCCCCGTGTTGGAGAGCGCCCACTGGAGACCAAAGAGCAGGTCATTGGGAACCGCGGTCCTCCGGCGGATATAGTTCGGTTCAACAAAGTCGACGTTTGGGTCCTTTTCGAGAAGCCGGACGGCTTCCTCCATGGACATGCCCGACGGCACCTTGACATGCTCGATCCCGAAACGGTGCACTCGGCGCATGGATTGCAGCCGGCCACCCCCCCGGGACTGCTCCGCGGTCGAGCTGCGCCCTTGTTTGTATTTGATCAGGAGTTCCCCAGGGACGTATTCACCCTGCAGGGGTTTTCCCAAAGCCGCCCCGGCATGAAACAACAGGAGAGTCCCAGCGAGGTAAAAAGCGATATGCCACTTCATGATGCGTCCTTGTCAGCGGGTGGTGCAGATCAGGTTGGGCCGGCATGGACGACCCCGGACGTCTGGTTCAGCTTTTTGACGGCGCCTTTGCTGTCCGCGCCTGGAGTATCGGCCAGAGAGATAGTCCTTCTGAAGCTATTATTCCAGGGGACCATTGAAAACCGGTCCAAAGTCTCCTCAATGGCATCCGTGTCCGTTACCTATGACTTGCTGATGTTTTTAGAATTCAAAATTTTCCCGGTCTTGAGATTCTGCTGTGGCCCAGCCGTGATGGTTTGGGTGACCTGTGCAGAGAAACTGGCAAATGAGAATCATTCCTGCAAGGAAAATTTGGTGCGCATCCTGCTAATCTTTTGCGGTTCGTTAAGCTACTGGATTACAGGAGAAAAAAAATGTCCTCCTCTATTGCGAAAAACGAACTGACCATATACGGTGCCCCTTCTTCACCTGCTCATCGACCACCTGCACGGTGCGCTCATTCTCTCCCATTCTCCTGCTCCTGCCGAAAGCCCCTGTATCAAGGCACCCATTAGGCGACAGCCTGGTGTTTCGCTATGAACTCCATTTCCAACAGTATTTCGTTTTGAGAATATCAGATTTTGCTCTATGGATTGAAAAGAAAATTAAAATACCCTAAAGCGTTAGAGAACAAGCATACCCTTTGTTAAAGCCTTCAGCACACATAACCAAAGCGAGCCTCTTTGTTATGGATATCGTATTTCAGCGAAAAGCGCACATCGTTCTCGGTATTGGTCTGCTTCTGGTCCTTTTGACGGGGTGTGCAACCACGCAAAGGACCGCGCCCGGGACGGAACGTGCGGATTCGGCGGCCTACGTCCGTCAGGGAGCCGCCCTGTTCAACAAGGGGGAATTCGAGCAGGCTGTCCGGTTCTTCACCGCGGCCATCGACCAGAACCGGGAAAACGGGGCCGTACATTTCAATCGCGGAACAGCCCTGTACCGACTTGGTAAATACGCCCAGGCTGTCTCGGATTTCAACACGGCCGAGGAACTCGGGTTGACCACAAGGGACCTCTACACCAACAGGGCGTCCGCCTATGCCTCCCTCGAAGAGTATGACCGGGCGCTGGAGGACATCGAAAGAGTTCTGGCTCTGGATCCCGACGATGCCAGGGCCTACTTCAACCGGGGGCTCGTGTACTTCGGCATGGCCCGGTACGACCGGGCGGTGGCCGATTACACCAGGTCCTTGGAGATAAACACCTTGAATTCCTGGGGGTACAACAACCGGGGGGTGGCCCTGCTCAAAACGGGCGCGCCGGAGCGGGCGGTTCCTGATTTTTCCAAGGCCATCCGCATCGACACGTCGGAACCGGAATTCTTCTACAACCGCGGCATCGCATATGAAATGAAGGACCAGTACGAAGAGGCCGTGGCCGACTATTCCCAGGCGGTTACCCTGGATCCGGATTTTGCCGCTGCGTTTTACAACCGGGGCATTCTGCGCCTGCGCGTAGGCCAAAAGGAACTGGGCTGCATGGACCTGAAGACTGCCTGCGATCTGGGACTGTGTGACCAGTACGAAATGCTCAAGCAAACCGAGGAATGCGGAACCAATGTTTTCTAATCTTCCTTTCGGGCCAAAACCGGTCCTCCCGAAGATTTCCCCCGCCCTGTTCCGGCATCTGTGCATCCTGATCGGTGTCATCGCCCTGAGCTTTTATGCGGCCAAGGGGGTGACCACCACTCTCAAATACGGAACCATTCCGCCGCAGGTCGAACCCCTGCCAATAGAACAGGCGAAAGACACGGCAACCGGTCCGCAGACAGGCGCTCTTTCCGCCTACAAGCCCATTATCGAGGTCAATATTTTTGGCGGCAACACCGAGGATGTTCAGGAAGAGGAACCGGAGATCGATCTTGAATCCATTCCTCTGGCGCTGGACAGCCTGAAGCTCAAGCTTGTGGGTACGGTGGTCGGCAAAGACCGCGACGACAATATTGCGTTCATTGAAGACACCCAGAAGAGAAAGCAGGAAATGTACAGGGAAGGGGAAAAGGTCAAAAATGTCACTGTAGATCGAATTCTTCGCAATTCCGTCATCATCAATACCGGCAGTCGGGACGAAATTCTGACCATGAAGCCGGAAGAGGTGGGCGGCTCTTCGGAACAGAGAAGCGCGTCCTCGGCTTCCGGAAGAACTCCGGAGCCATCACAGGCCGACACCCGGGCGATCCAGCAGGAGGTCCTTGACCAGTCCCTCAACAATCTCAACCAGCTCATGCAGGACGCGCAGATCGACACCTTCATCGAGGACGGGAAGCCTTCCGGGTTTCGCTTCTCCAACATCCGCTCCGGGAGTTTCTATGAAAAACTCGGATTGCAGAACAACGATATCATAACAACGATCAATGGCCAGGAATTTACTGATCCCTCCCAGTTTCTCACCCTTCAGGAACAGCTGGAATATTCCGACGACGTGACCATGACCATCAAACGGGGTACCGGGGAACAGGTCGTCCGCTATGAGATCATCGAATAACCCACAAATGGATATGTCATGAAACTCTTCAAATGCACACAACTGCCTTTGACCATAGTGTTGACGTTTCTGCTGATTGCGGGCTTGCTCGCCGGGCCTGCGCAGGCCCAGGCCCCTGACGAGGACATCCGGACGGTGAGCATGGATTTCGATCAGATCGACATCCAGGTGTTCATCAAATTTATCAGCGAACTGACAGGAAGAAATTTCGTGGTGGACGACAATGTGCGGGGAAAAGTGACCGTGCTCTCCCCCTCACCCGTCAGTGTCGAAGAGGCCTTCACCGTGTTCGAGTCGGTTCTGGAAGTGCACGGCTACACCACGATTCAGTCCGGGGGAGTCACCAAGGTCGTCCCGTCGGTGGAAGCCAGGCAGAAGAACATCGAGACCGGGGTGACCCCCTCGGCCCAGCGGGAGCCCACAGACCGGTTCGTGACCCGGATCATCCCGCTCCAGCACGCCTCCTCCAATGAGGTGCGCAAGGTTCTGGCCCCGCTCATCTCCAAGCAGGGCATTCTGGTGGCCTATCCGCCCAACGAAACGCTCATTCTCACGGATTATGCGTCAAACATCCAACGCATGATGCGGATCATCAGTCAGATCGACGTGGTCAGCTATGATTCCAAGCTAAACGTCATCTATCTCGAGCATGGGTCTGCCGAAAAAATCGTGGCCCAGATCCAGGAACTGCTCCAGGCCAGACGAGGAGGAGGCGACCAGCCCGGCACTCTTCAGGCCGTTGTGGCGGACGAGCGGATGAACGCCATCATCATCCTGGCCTCCAAGGAAAACACCAGGCAGATCCAGGAGCTTATCAGCAAACTCGACCGCCCCACCCCCGTGGGCAAGAGCAAGGTCCAGGTCGTGCGCCTGGAAAACGCCCTGGCCCAGGATCTGGCAGAAGTTCTGAGCGGGTTGATCTCCAAGGCCGCCACCGGGGAGGACAAGGTCGAAGCTATCTCCAGAGATATCACCGTGGTCGCGGACAAGGCCACCAACTCCATCGTGGTCACGGCCGAACCCGAGGAGTTCGCGGTGCTCGAACCCATCATCAAGAATTTGGATTCCCCCCGGAAGCAGGTTTTCATCGAAGCGGCCATTATGGAAGTTTCCGACACCAAGATTCAATCCCTGGGCGTGAACTGGAACGTTGCCGATACCATGGACGGGGTTCTCGGGGTGGACGAGGACACCGTGGCCTTTGGCGGCTCCAACCCCGGCGGCTTCCCGAACCTCTTTCAGGGCAATACCCTGGTCCCCCCGTCCGGCCTGAGTCTCGGACTGATCTCTTTCCCCTTCACCTTTAACGGGCAGGACGTCTTCAATCTGGCCACCTTGGTCAATCTGGCCAAATCCAGCACGGATTTCGACGTGCTCTCCTATCCCCAGGTGATGACCATGGAAAATGAGGAGGCCAAAATCATCGTGGCCGACAACATTCCGTTTACAACCCAGACCGACACCGGTCTGGAGACGGACAGCCGGGTGATCCAGTCCATTGACTACCGGGACGTGGGTGTGACCCTGCAGGTGACTCCGCAGATCAACAACCAGGGCTCGGTCAAGCTCAAGATTTTTCAGGAGGTGAGCCGGATCGTGGAACAGGTGGTCCGGGGGGAAGGCAACAATATCGTGGCCATCGCGCCCACGACCAAGAAACGGACCGCCGAAACCATGGTTGAGGTCAAGAACGGCTCCACCATCGTGATTGCCGGACTCATGGAAGAGAGCAACCAGAACTCCAACCAGGGTGTGCCCGGACTCAGCGATGTCCCCATGCTGGGCTGGCTCTTCAAGTCGAAATCCAAAAGCAGTGATCGCACCAACCTGGTCATCTTCATCACCCCGCACATCATCCGCAACCCCAATGATGCGCAGGCCATCTATCACGACAAGGCCAAGTTCATGCAACGGGTTAGATTCGGGGCGGACGGCCGGGCCGCAGCCATTAACAAACCCTACCTCCTGCACGACCCCGTTGTGGTGAAGACGCAATGAAGACAACATCGCTGCACGACTTTCTGATCGAGGAGAACCTGGTTTCCCAGGAGGACCTGGACGCCGCACGTACGGCCATCCTTGGAAAAGACCTCTCGCTTCCCGGATTTTTGATTCAGCAGAAAAAACTGGATGAGGCAGGCTATCTCCGACACCTGGCCGGACGGTTCGGCCTGGCTTTCCAGGCGAGCATCCTGGACAGCCCACCGGACCCGGAACTGCTCAAGGATTTTTCCTTTCAATACCTGAAAAAAAACCGGATCCTGCCCCTGAGAAAGGAAAACGGGCATCTTTTGGTGGCGCTGAACGACCCCTTCTCCTTTGAGGCGGTCAATGACCTCTCCATGATGCACAACGGTGTCCGGGTGATGAAGATCCTGGTGCCGGAAAAAGAGATCGTGGACGCCATCGACAGAACGTACAGCCAGTCCCAGGGCGGCGCCGAGGATATCATCCAGGATTTGGACCAGCAGGACGAAACCTTTTTCAACGAGCTGGACACCACCATCAGCGAGGATCTTCTGGATGAAGCCAGCGATGCCCCGATCATCAAGCTGGTCAATCACATCATGTCCAGGGCCGTGAAGAGCCGGGCCAGCGACATCCATATTGAACCGTACAAGAGCAAACTCGTGGTCCGTTTCCGGCTGGACGGGGTCTTGTACAACATTTTGGACCTCTCCCTGCGGCTGCACGCGCCCATCACCTCCCGCATCAAGATCATGGCGGGGTTGAACATCGCGGAAAAGCGCCGGCCCCAGGACGGAAGAATCGAGATCAAGATCGGGAACCGTCAGGTGGACCTGCGTGTTTCCACACTGCCGACCGCCTTTGGAGAGCGCGTTGTGCTGCGACTCCTGGAAAAAGGAATGCGGTTGCTCAAGCTCACGGAAATCGGGCTGACCGAGGAAAACCTCGAGCGCATGAAGCAGCTGGTGAAAATCTCCCACGGCATCATCCTCGTCACCGGCCCGACAGGAAGCGGAAAAACCACCACCCTGTACTCCGCCCTGAACCACATCAATTCGCCGGACAAGAATATCCTGACCATCGAGGACCCCATCGAATATCAGCTCGACGGCATCGGCCAGATGCAGGTCAATTCAAAGATCGGACTCACCTTTGCCAGCGGACTGCGGTCCATGGTCCGCCAGGACCCGGATGTCATCCTGGTGGGGGAGATCCGGGACAAGGAAACCGCGGAGATCGCCATCCAGGCCGCCCTGACCGGGCACCTGGTCTTCTCCACCCTGCACACCAACGATGCGGCCAGCGCAGTGACCCGGCTCATCGACATGGGCATCGAACCTTTCCTGGTCTCCTCGGCCGTGCGAGCCATCATCGCCCAGCGGCTGGTCCGGACGATCTGCACCTCCTGCGTCGATTCCCTGGAGCCGGACCAGGAATTGCAGCAGCAGCTTCAATTGGCCGGGATTCCCGCGTCAGGGCCGGCCTATCATGCAAAAGGGTGCGATGAATGCCTGCAGACCGGGTACCGCGGACGCTCGGGAATTTATGAATTTTTGATCCTCAAGGAGGAGATCCAGTCCCTGCTGCTGAAGACCTCTGATTCCAACGCCATCCGCAACAAGGCCGTGGCCATGGGCATGAAGACCCTGCGCGACGACGGAATCGAGAAAGTGGCCAAAGGGGTCACCACCCTGGACGAAATCCTGAGGGTCACGCAGCTGTAGGAATCCTCAACGATCAACTGTTGACGGTGAACAGGAAGGCACGATGAAGGCATCACACACCCATTCCACCGCTCCCGAGTGGCTCTTCATTCTCACTCTTCCAATTACCCATTAACTAATTGACAATTTAACCACTCAAAATGGCCGTATTCGAGTACACCGCAATCGACAGCTTCGGGAAGAAGCGCAAGGGCATCGTCAATGCAGACAGCCCCGGGATAGCCGGTCAAAAGCTCCGCTCCCAGGGCTTGTTCCCCACCTTGCTGGACGAGGTCCGCTCTGCCCGGGAGACCAGGAAGTCCTCGGTCAAGCTCTTCACCAGACGGGTGAACCAGGTGGACATGGTCAGCACCATCCGGCAGCTCTCCACTCTGCTTTCCGCCGGTCTCCCCCTGATACAGGCCATTTCCGGCGTGCTCGAACAGATGCGGGAATCGCCTTTGAAAAAGATTCTGGCTCAGATCAGAGAACGGGTGAACGAAGGCATGAGTCTTGCGGCGGCCATGGACGAACACCCCCAGCATTTCAGCAAGGCGTTCACGGCCATGATCAAGGCGGGGGAGAGTTCCGGAACCCTGGAACTCGTCTTGGAGCGTTTGGCCGACTTTTCCGAGCAGCAGCTCGCCCTGAAGCGCAAGATCCAGTCCACGCTGGCCTATCCTGGACTCATGCTGGTGGTGGGGATCTCGGTGATCATTTTCCTCATGTCCTACGTGATTCCCAAGGTCACCCAGATATTTCTCGATCTGCAGCAGGCGCTCCCCCTGCCCACGATCCTGCTGATCGAGACCAGCAATCTGTTCCGCAATTTCTGGCTGGTGTTTCTCATTGTTGCGGTTGTGCTGTTTTTCGTTTTGCGGCGACATTACCGGACCAAATCCGGCAAGGCCCTGTACGACCGGCTCGTTTTGCGGGTCCCGTTGGTTGGTGACCTCATCAGGAAGCTGGCCATTTCCCGCTTCGCCCGCACCCTGGGAACCCTGCTGGCCAATGATGTCCCCCTGCTTACAGCCTTGGACATCGTAAAAAACGTGGTCAGCAACGACCTGCTCACCACCCAGGTCGAGGAAATCCGTACCCAGGTCAGCGAGGGCCAGAGCATGGTCTCGCCCATGTCCCGGGGAAGTTTCTTCACCGGTCTGGTGGTGCAGATGGTGTCCGCCGGCGAACAAAGCGGGCAGCTTCCGGAGATGCTGCTCAAAGTCGGCGAGATCTATGAAAACGATGTTTCCACGAAACTTACCACCATCACCTCCCTTATGGAGCCGGTAATGATCCTCTTTTTAGGGGGGATGGTGGGATTTGTGGTTCTGGCTGTGCTCCTGCCCATTTTCGAGATGAGCAGCCTGGTCAGATAGGAAGCCTGTATGCACGAAGCCCCAGAACAGATCCACAGCAGCACAAAAGGCAAAATGCCCGGGTTTGTGACCTCACCTTTTCACAATGCGCCCGACCCGAGCGTGTTCTTCGGTTCCAGCCAGCACCGCAAGGGGCTTGAGGCTCTGGACGAAGCCCTGTACGGCCGGCGTGGACTCTTTCTGCTCATGGGGGAAATCGGAACGGGAAAGACCACGCTGTGCCGCTACCTGAACACCTATTACAACGATCGGTTCGTCATCGGCCACATCAGCAACCCCTTTGTCACCCCCCGCGAATTCGAAGACCAGATCCTCTCTGTCTTCAACATCCCGGGCAAAAACGACTCCCGGACAGATTTTTTCAGGGTCCTGGCTGAATTTCTCAAGGCACAGCATCGCCAGGGCAAGAGTGTTGTGCTCATTTTGGACGAAGCGCACCTCATCAGCCTGGAACTCTTCGACCATATCCTGATTTTGTCCAATCTCCAGACAGCCGGTGCCCATCTTCTCCAAATCGTGCTCTCCGGTCAGCCCGAGCTTCAGAACATCCTGGGCCAGCCCCGGTTCGCCTCCCTGAACCAGCGCATCAGCACCCGTATCTATCTGGCCGGGCTGAACCGGGCAGAAACAGGAGAGTATATCCGCTTTCGGATGGAACGGTACCGCCCCTCCCGGCCAAGCGAGTTCTCCCCCAAGGCGGAGAAGAAGATCTGGGAGGCCACCGGGGGGATCCCCCGACTGATCAACCACCTCTGCGCACGGCTTCTGGAGGACAGGTTCCTGGCCAATGAGACCGGCCCCATCGGGGAGAAGGCGGTGCGCAAGGCTGTCCGTGACCCCCTCTTTACGCCCCTGCTCCCCCCCGGGACGCAGGCAACCCGATACAGCGGATGGCGGCTCGGCTGGGTTCTGGCGGCCGCGTTCATCGTTTCCATGTGTATCGTCACAGGGTTCGCGCTGTTTTCTCCAGGTATGGGGCCCGGGCCGGGCTTGAGCAGCCGCGCAGAAAAGGCGCCAACTCCCCAAACACCTGGTCCTGACTCCCCGGGCACTCTGATACCCGCTCTACCTGTTGCGGAACCCATCGGTCCAACTGAAGCAGAACAGACTCATCCCTCAGTGCCCGACCCCCCCCTTGCGGACACGCCCCGCGATGTTCCTGAAGAGACGGATGTCCCGGTGAAGCCGGAAGTGTCCCCCCTGAAACCCGCTCCGGCCCCTGCTCCCCTTGCGGAGACTTTCGCGGAAGAACTGTTCCGCGACATCACCATCAATGCCATTGTCTGGGACAATGACCCCGGGAAGCGCATGGCCGTTCTCAACGGCGACATTGTCAGACAGGGAAACAGTATTAACGGTATCAGAGTATTGAAAATCAACAAAAAGAGCGTGGAACTCGAACGCGATGGAAAGAGGGCTTCCAAAGGAATAGAGGCCCGGTCTGGAACCTGGTAAATCCCAAAAAAACCAAGAGGAGTTATGTCCTTGAATATGTTCTTGAGCGATGTTCGAAAAGACCGATCTTCGGCTGAAACTGTGGTCAATCGCGGTTTTACCCTGATCGAAATCATGGTGGTCATCATTATCCTTGGAATTCTGGCCGGGCTGATCGTTCCCCGGCTGGTGGAAGAACCGGACAAAGCCCGGGTGGTCAAGGCCACGCTCCAGATCGAGGAACTGGGCATGGCCCTGAAGCGGTTCAAGCTGGACAACGGGTTCTACCCCTCCACCGAGCAGGGGCTGGAGGCCCTGGTGGAACGGCCCAGCGTGGGGCGGACACCCAGAAACTATCCCTCGAAGGGGTATCTGACCAGAATCCCCCTCGATCCCTGGGGCAACAATTATATCTACAACAGCCCTGGTGAGCACGAAGATTATGACCTGATCTCACTGGGTGCCGACGGCGAGGAAGGCGGTGAGGGTGCCGACGCTGACATCAAGAGCTGGGAACTGGGGTAGTCCCCGGGGGTACACCCTTATCGAGCTGGCCATTGTCGTGCTGATTCTCTCCATCGGCGTTGGCCTGCTCATGCCCCGGTTTTCCTCCGGCCTGTTCGTCAATGATACCAAGCTGTCCCTTCGCAGGATCAAGGCCGCCGTGACCGATGCCCGCAATACCGCCATGATCGCCGGAAAGAGCCAGACCCTTGTGCTGGAATTCGGACAAGATGGCGGCAAATCCTGCTGGTGGCTTGAACAGGTCGAGCCCGCGGCGGACGCCTCCCAGGGTTTTCGGGAGCCCAAGAAGACTTGTCTTCCCGATGGGATCCGGCTCTCCCGGGTGCAGAAAAGTGACGGCAAAGTCTTCGAATCAGGCAGAGTCCCACTCCTCTTTCTGCCCAACGGCCTCACCGAGCCGGTTTTTCTTCACCTCGGTACAGGCCAGGAGATCACCACCGTGGCTGTAAAACCCTTCAACGCCCGGGTAGAGGTCATGCAAGGAGGCCATGGAGTCTCCGGGACAGGTCAGGAGTTCCCGGGACAATGACCAGCACGGAAAATCTCCTGAGGCGATCCCCTCCCGGGCACATGTCAGGGTTCACCCTGATCGAGGTCCTGGTGGCGGTCTCCATTATGGCCATAAGCGTTGTGGCGGTCCTCAAATCAAGTGCCCAGAGCCAGGATGCGCTCATCACCACCGAGCAGAGGACAACGGCCACCCTGCTGGCGGCCGGGGTCATGTCCCGGATCGAGGCTCAGGGGATCAACAGGCTCACCCTGCCCCAGGGAGAGTTCGAAGATCACCCCGGGTTCTTCTGGAACATGGAATCCTCTCCTACAGGCACCCCCGGCCTGACCCGGGTGGTGGTGCGGGTGAACCGCAACCCAGGGGAGGAGTCTCTGGCAACCATGGAAACCCATGTCTTCGATGCTGATGACGTGCTGCGCTAGCTGTGACGACTTCCGGTCCCGTCGGGATCTCCGAGGGTTCACCCTCATGGAGATTCTGATCGTGCTGGCCATTGTCGGCCTCCTGTTCACGGTCCTGTTCGCAGCCTATTCCGGGACCATGCAGGTAGCGTCCGAAGTGGAGGAAAGAGGGGAAACTGGACAAATGGTCAGAGGCGCCCTCTCGCTCATCCAGCAGGACCTGCGGACCGTCTATATTTCGCCGCAAGAGGAAAAAGAAGATGATGATCCGGGGGTCTACACCTTCACCTCTGCTGCCCCGGACGAACCGTTCCCCGGGGCCGAGGAAGAGGAGGTTCTTCTCCTGCGATTTGCCACCACGAACACCCTGGAATTTACCGACATGTTCCCGCAGCAGGCGGTTTCCGAGATTCGGTACGTGTTCCGCAGAGCAGCGGATGCCGCGACCGGATCGCTCTTCCGGGTGCAGCGTTCCAATCCGGAACTGGAAAGCGAGTCCCAGGAGATCGAGATTGCCGACAGCGTAAGCGCTGTCACCCTGGAGTTTCTGGATGCCGACGGGATAAGCAGCGAAACCTGGTATGCCCCGGAAAAGGAGAACGAGCCCATAATTCCCTCTCTGGTGCACATCACGATGACTGTGCTGAGTTCGGACGGCCGGGAGGCAAAATACGATCTTTGGACCCATCCAACAGCCATTGTGGTGGAGCGGGACGATGCGTGATCACCCAAAGGTCTCCGAATCCCGCCGCTTAGGGAAAAAGGGTGAACACGGCGCCGCCCTGATTATGGTTCTTCTGATCGTCAGCATTCTGGTGGTGGTGGTTTTTGAAAGTCTGCGCATGGTCCAGGTCAACATGGCCGGCACGGCGGTGCTCGAAAGTGAGTTTGCCGGGGACTATCTGGCACGCTCCGGCCTCAATATGGCAAAAACCGTGCTTCTGCTGGACCTCAAGGAGGGAGCCGGTGCAGACCATCTCGGCGAACCCTGGCACGATTTCTTGATCCAAAACGAGATTGCGCTCCCTGAAGCGCGGGAATCGCTCACGGGGCACGTGGAGGATGAACAGGCCAAATTCCCGATCAATGCGCTGGTCAACGATAACGGCCGCATCATGGAACCCTATCGGGAAACACTGTTCAATCTCCTCACGGCCGCACCCTTTGCGCTTTCGCCTGAGGAGGCGGAGACGATCGTCCTCTCGATCAAGGACTGGCTGGACCGAGACGAAAATCCTGCCGGCCCCGAAGGTGCGGAAAGCGAGTACTACCAAAATCTTGGTCTGGAATACGTCCCTAGAAACGGCCCGCTTCCGTTCCTTGGGGAGCTTCGTCTCGTGCGGGGAATGACGGACGAATTGTTCATGGGGACTGACAATCGCCCCGGGTTGAAGGACCTGCTCACGGTCTACTCGGACGGCAAGATCAACATCAACACGGCCTCCCCCCTGATCCTGGCAGCCCTTGTCAAGCAGAAGGAAACAGCCATTTCACCGGAGGAAGCCCTGGAGTTTGCGTTGCGCATGGAACAATTCCGCAATGACCCCTTTCACTGGGACAAGCTGGACAAGCCGGACTGGTTCATCGATGTGCCCGGGGCGCTTTCCATCCACTTCCAGGAGTTCATTACGGTAAAGAGTTCACACTATTCCGTTCATGTCACGGCTTCCTCAGGGCAGGCCGACAAGAACCTGTTTGCGGTCCTGGAGCGGAAAGCCGGAACCGGAGAAAACTTGACCGAAAACGCAACCATCGCAACCCGATACCTGGAGTTGCAGTAAATGGCAGAAAAAAAATCACCACAGAAGACATCCTTTTTGACGGAAACCATCCTGGCAGTGGATCTGGGCTCCAAATCCATCAAGCTCGCCAGAATGCGCAGGTCGTTCAAATCCATGCAGGTCGACGCCCTGATTCAGGCCCCGACATCCCCGGATGCGTCACCTTCCGACAGCGCCCGTCTCGTTCGAGAACTCATCGACGCCAACGGACTCCAGAGCCAGCGCGTCATCGTGGGCGTCAGCGGAGCCGCAGCCGTTTTCAGGCAGATGACGTTCCCCTTTTCCAAGCGGGACAAGATCGCTCAGGTCCTGCCCTTTGAACTGGGCTCCCTGGTCCCGGTGGAAATGGACTCTCTGAGCATCGATTTCGTACCCATGCTTTCCCAGGAACAGGGCAAACACCGGATCCTGGCCTCAGGTCTTTCCCGGGAGATCGTGAGAGAATGGATCCAGGCTTTTGCTGCAGAGCAACTCCATCCTGAAATCATCGATATCGACCTCATGGGCCCATGGCTTCTTTCCCGACACTTTTCCCCTCCTGTGCCGGACCACTACTGTCTGGCGGATATCGGATGGTCCGGCATGAGGCTTGTGTTCGTCTCCAAAGGGGAACTCGTGGACGTTCGGGTCATCCCTTTGGGCCTGAGGGATCTGGTGCGGCAGGTTGCCGCTGGTGGCAGCGGTTCTCCGGCCCCCACAGAGGAAACCCTGTCCCAGTGGGATTTCAACCCTGTGGGAGATGATCAACGGTCTGAACCCGCCCGGAAAAAGGTTGCGGAAATCATCAAGGCCATGGGGAGCGAAATCGCCATGGCCACCTTTTCCCTGCAGGCCCAGCATCCGGAAATCGAGTGGGAACAGATCCTCGTCTGCGGCGGAGGGGCTCTCGTGCCCGGTCTGAACGCCGCCCTGGAAGTGCAGCTGAATACCGTGGTCAGACCGGTCAGTGACCTTGCCCTCCCGCTGCAGGGATTTGCAGACCATCCCGAAGCCGCTCTGTTTGGACCGGCCGTCGGATTGGCCACCCAGGCAGCAAGTCCTCGGCAGGGCATGAATTTCCGCAAAGGCGACCTTGCCCGGGTCAACACCCTGGGCGGAAAAAAGGAACTTTTGGCCGCCGCGGCCGTTCTCCTGATCCTTCTCGTCGGAGGAGCCATTGTTCTGGGGCTGGAGGCCTCTGTGAAAAATCGCCGGCTGACCGCCCTGGAGCAACAGGTGGAATCGGTTTTCAACCGCACGGCCCCCGATTTTCAGGGCAATGTCCGGCCATCCCAGTACCCCAGCATTCTCAAATCCAGAATCATGGCCGTGGGTGGGGGAACCGGCATGGAGGACTCGCCGGCAGGCTCCCCTCTGGAGATCCTCCTGGGAATATCGCAGGCCATTTCCGGGGGGTTGAAGCTTGTGGTCAGCGACATCACCATCGATCCCGGATCTGTTCGGCTTTCAGGAACGGCAGAAGCGTTCAACACCGTCAATGAAGCCCAAAAACGTTTTTCCACTTTGGACACCGTGTCCGAGGTAAAGATCCTCGGGGCCAAAGCGGGTACTGGTGGAAACAACATCAATTTTTCCATGCAATTGATCAGAAAGGGGGGAACCCGCTCGTGAATTTGAAAGAGATCCCCAGAAAACAGCGCATAGCTGCCGCTGGAACCGTCCTCGTCCTCCTTGTGCTTGTCTTCGGGGTCGTGCTCCCGCTGCGCCAGTACAACATGAGGCTGGAACAGCGCATCACTCAGACTGAAAACGCCCTCCAGGAAATCTTGCTCCTGGAAAAAGAACTCGCCCAGGCCAGGGCGCAGGCCAGCAAAAACACTGCACGGGTCCGGGACGATTCAAACTTCACCCTGTTCGCCTATCTGGAAAATGCCGCCTCGGGACAGGGCATCAAGGAAAAGATCGATTTTATGCGTCCTTCTGAGCGGTCTTCCGAAGGCGTCACGCAAGAGGTGGTGGAGATGCGTCTCGGCTCCATCCGGCTTGCAACCCTGGTCCCCTTCCTGCATCAGGTAGAAACCGGAACCGACATGGCCCACATCCAGAGGCTGGCCATCCGCTCTCAGACCAGGGACCCGGGGCTTCTCGACGTCGATCTCCTGGCCGTTACCTATCGTCCGTCTTCCTAGGTCCGCCGCTCATGAACAAATACGCCGTCATAGCCGTATATGCCCTGGTGGGCCTGACAAGCTTTCTTGTGTTTCTGCTTCTTCTTTTTCCGGTTTCATTTTTGGAAAGCAGGATTGAAAACTGGGCGGTTTCCAGAAATATCCCGATGCAGGTCAACAATCTGGAATACGACTTTCCCACGGGAATGGAGTTTTCAGAGCTGAACCTGCTCAACATCAGGCGCACCGAAACTCTGGCCACGCTGCGCCCCGGCCGTGTGGATCTTCAGCCGCTGTCCCTGTTCTCGAACCGGCTCAACCTCAGCCTCCAGGGAGCGACTTTCGGAGGGAGTGTGCAGGCCGATCTCCGGGCTCCCCTCTTCACTACAACCGCCTACGGGGTCGATCTCATTGCCAGCGATCTCCGCTTTGTGGACTTTCCTCCCTCGTCATGGGTCAGATCCATGGTCGTGAGCGGGGGAGCGGATCTTCAGCTCAATAGGCCTGAAGCGCGCGGGACATCTGCCCCCTGGATCGGAGTTCTTCAGCTGGAGGATGTGGAAGCCCTTTTGGGCAATCCAGCAGTACAGGACATTGCGCTGGACAATCTGAACGGCAAGATCGAATTTCTCATTCAAAACAACGTCCTCACGATCGAGAAGAGCAATTTCAAAGGCGACGCGCTGCAAGGCACCATCACGGGGCGGATCACCCTTGGTCCAGACCAGGACCGGACCATGCTGGCACTGGACCTTACCCTGAGAGTGGACACTGCCAAGCTCGGCTCCCCCCTGTCTGCCCTGCTTCCGAAAAAAGCCTGGCGTATCCGGATAACAGGCCCCCTTTCCACCCCCCGTTTTACCGCCACATAAGCAGAAACGCCCCGGTAAATACGGGGCGTTTCTGCTTTCTGTGGTCTCTATGCTCCGGCTCCAATGGAGCCTCCCTGCTATTGCAATGGAAAAATCTGAAGTTCGCCATCTGACTGCCCGGACCCTTCCAGAAATCCATTGTTCACCATGCCTTCGGACTCCTTGTTCTCCTGGAGGGCCTGTTCCCTTTCCAGAGGCCATATTCCCTGCTCGATACCCTGCTGCAATTCGTCCTTGCGAATAACGCCGTCATCGTCCTTGTCGAGCGTAAAAAACAGATCAACCTGATCCCCCTCCCCGGTCGCGAAAAAAAACTCTTGCAGGATGACGATGTTGTCCCCGTCGGTGTCCAGGCCCTCAAAGCTCATATCCCTTGATTCCTGCGGCTGTACCTGCTGCATGGGCAGGCGTTGCATGTCCCAGAACTGCCGCCCCTCTTCCGCAGTTTGAACTTCACTCTCAACCCAGGATTCTTTTTCATGGAGTTCGGTCCGGCCCATCCCGTGCGCCAAAATCATACACAGCGTCACTGCAAGAATCTCTACCCTTTTCATCCCACCCTCTTCCCGGTTTGATGCTCTTCCACCCAAAGTCTTTTTTGAATATTTCTTTTTCTCACATTGGGAGGAAAATGCAACACGAGAACGAAGAACTCCTCGTCTCTCACGACCAGCAGGCAGTGGCGCCGGAAGGGTTCCGTCCCTCAGGAATCAGGCCTTCAGGCGAAGAGGGCGGGCGTACAAGTCAATCGCCAAAGCGGGAGCATGAACTCGTGTAGCATTTTGAAAAACCAGAGTCTTGCCTGCTGTGGGGGCGCAATCATTTCTCCTTTTCCGCTTCACGCTCCGAGGACTGTTCGCTTTCACAGACCAGACTGCACCTCTCGAACTTCTTTCTCCAGCCCCTGGTCCACTGGGAGATGGAAACCGGAACATCTTTGCCGCACAGGGCCTTTTCTTCCTGCTCCCGCAGATCCTTTGCCTCATCGGCAAATGCTTTGAGCATATCCCTGTTTTCGTCGTTTTCCGCCATGGGAACGGTCTCCTGGGCATACGCTTCCAGGGTCATGAGATGTTTGCGCACGCACATTTCCCCGTCACTGGCGCAGGGGCAGGACGCATCGGTCTGATGATCCTGGAGCAGAAGCAGTTCCTTGACTATTTGATCATACTGCCATTTGAGTATCGGCTTCATACATTCTCCTTTTCTCTGTATCGCCCGGTTAGGCGACTTCAGGGTTTTTCATTCCAGGTCCGGGCTTGCTGGGCATATCTGTACCACACAATTCACAGTCGCTGAACCCATGACCAGGCTCGTATGTGAATCTCTTGAGCGTTCCCAAAGACCATTCCTGCTCCCCTGGTTTTCAAATTTCCCTTCCCCGAGTATAGTTTTCTCGCATTCTATCACAACCCCGGAGCAAACCATGCTGATCATGAGCGCGGACATCGGCGGCACAACCAGCCGCATCGCCTGGTTCAAGGCCGATCCCGAAGGCGACATTACCCTGGAGCACAAAATCGAACGCAAAACCGACGGCCTCGAGTCCTTTCCGGATTTGTTGGAACACCTGAACACCGAAAAAAGGGTTCCCAGCCTTGGGAATTGTGATGCTGCGGTGTTTGCCGTGGCCGGTGCGGTACAGCGAAAGGTCTTTTCCCGCCCCCCGAACATCTCCTGGGAAATCAACCTCCAGGAGGTTCAACCCCATCTGGACGCCCCTATGGCTCTCATCAATGACTTCGAAGCCCAGGCTTACGGCTGCCTGACTCGAGCCATTGAACAGAGCTTGATGGTAAAAGGCGGAGAACCGGAACATGATCAGGCTCTGGCGATCATCGGTGCCGGAACCGGACTCGGACACTGCGCCCTGATACAGGTCGACAACAGGTACGAGACCATTCCTTCGGAAATGGGCCATGCCATGTTCGGTTTTGCAGGCGACCGGGAGGACGGGTTTAAAAATTTTGTCCTCAACAGAACAGGAAAGCCCTACGTGTATGCGGAACTGGTCGTTTCCGGGAGGGGGCTTTCATTTGTCCACGATTTCTTGACCGGTGACACGCTCGAACCTGCCGAAGTCGCCGCGCTGCTGCATGAGAAGTCCGAAACCCTGGAATGGTTCGCCCGGTTCTATGGGCGGGCATGCAGGCAATACGCGCTGGCTGTCGTCCCCCTGGCCGGCATGTTCATCACCGGCGGAGTGGCTGCCAAAAACCCGATCATTGTGAACCACCCCGCGTTTTGCCAGGAATTCTTGAACTCCCCTACTCAGCGTCACCTCCTGGAGCAAATCCCTCTGCACCTGAACAGAGACGAGGATCTGGGGCTCTGGGGCGGGGCGTACAAGGGCATGCACCTCCTCGGGTACAAGCCGAAACGGTTCTTCCCGGCAACCATGGCATCCTGAGCATTTGCAGCTCAGCTCTTTTCCAGGGACAATTCCATGACCTCGCCGGCGGTGAGTTCGTGTTTTTTCCCCTTGAATCCAATGGTGATCGGTGCCTCGGCCGCCCGGTAGGCATTGATCCGGAGCTGTTTTGGGGTGATTTCCAGTATCAGGGAATGGCCCCGATAATGGATCTGCATGCGCAGTTTCTTCACCTCGTCGGGAAGACGCGGGTTTATCCACAGGATGTCCCCACGAGGATCCAGCCCGGTGTAACCCCGTTTCATCAGGTCCACGGAACCGGCCATGGCCCCGAGATGAATTCCTTCCGGGGTTGTTCCGCCCTGGATATCCTCCACATCCACCTTGAGGGCGTCCTTGAACAGATGCCACGAGCGTGCCCTGTCCTGGCGTGCCATGACCCAGGCGTCCACCACCCAGCTCAGGGTCGACCCATGGGAGGTTCGCTGCTGATAATACTCCACATTTCTGGGGATGAGCTCTTTGGGAAACTCATACCCCAGACGTTCGAACAGTTCCTTGAGCTCTTCTGACGAGAAGAGATAAAAGAGCATGAGCACGTCAGCCTGCTTGGAAACCTTGTAACAGTTCACATCGTCGCCTTCCGCTTCCAGGATCCTGTCCAACCGCTGGATATTCCCGTATTTCCTGCGGTACCGTTCCCAGTCGAACTCTTTGAGTTCGCCGTACCCCTGGAACTGACTGATGATGCCGTCATCATGGAACTCGATGCGCATTTTGCGGCTGATCTCCTGCCAGCGCTGGATCTCCTCCTCCTCGATGTCCAGGGATTCACAGATTTCAGCGGCCCGGTCTTCAGGCAGGAGGTCGTGGAGTATTTCACAGGCCCGGCACATGACCCAGACGACCATGATATTGGTGTAGGCGTTGTTGTCCACTCCGGGCTTGTCCGTGTCCGGATAGCCGTCATGAAATTCGTCCGGTCCCATGATCCCCAAAATTTCGAACCGGTCCAGTTCCTCGTTGTACGTGGTGATGGCCGACCAGAACCTGGCGATCTCCAGAATCATTTCCGAGCCGTAAAAGGAGAGAAACTCCTTGTCCCCGGTTACCTGATAGAACTGCCAGGTATTGTAGGCAATTGCCGCGTTCACATGGCGTTGCAAATGGCTGTGGTCCGGAATCCAGCGGCCCGATTCCGGATTCAGATGAATTTCCTGGCTCTCTTCCCGGCCGTTGCTCCCGCTTTGCCACGGGTACATGGCCCCGCAGTACCCCGCCTCCCTGGCCAGCCGTCTGGCCTCGTTCATTCTCCGGAACCGGTACATGAGCAGCGCATGGGTGATGGCCGGGATACGCAGGTTGAGAAGCGGGAAGATGAACAGTTCGTCCCAGAGAATATGCCCCCGGTAGGCCTCCCCGTGCCAGCCCCGGGACGGGACGCCGACGTCGAGGTCCTTGGTGTTGGTCGAGGTCGTCTGCAGCAGGTGGAACACATGCAGGTGCAGAACCATCTCGGTGTAATCGCCTTCTTCCGGGTCCTCGTGTTCGAACTGCACATCGAACCGCCGCCACAGATGCGCCCAGTCCTCGGTGTGCGGTTCGAGCAGGTCGTCAAAGCTGCCCGCGTCCATGACCGTCTTTCTGGCCTCCAGACCACACTCGGAAATGGCCGTGTCCCGGGAGGTGTACAGAGACACGATCTTTTCCACTCTGATTTCGCCTCCCTCTGAAACGTCGATCCCGAACTGCTGTGCGATGTAGCCCCGCCTCTCGATCCGTTGTCTTTCAGGTTGCACCAACTCGTTATCGTGCATGATGCGGGTCCGGGCTGCCTGAGCCACTTCGAGCCTGGACTGGACGGTTCTGACCTTCAGGGAGATGCCCTCCGGATTGAACTCCCAGGTCTCCAGCGGTTCCAGATGGCGGTTTTCCAGTCCCAGGTAGCGTTCCACTCCGGCGTTGACCACGGTCCCGTCAAGTCCGGTGCGGATCTCCATGGTGCCTGCCCAGTCCTCCGCAACCAGGGTCATTTCCAATGCCGCCAGATGGGGCTGACTCAGATGCACCATCCTGCGTTCGGACACAGCTGTGGTTCGCTCCTTGTCGTCCTGAAACCGGAACTCCCGCAGCAGCAGCCCGCGCTCCATGTCGAGTTCCTGCCGATAGGACAGGATCTCCACATCGCGCAGATCAAACCAGGTCCCCCCGTCCATCCGAAAGGTCAGGGGCAGCCAGTTGGGCATGTTGACCAGGTCCTCGTTTTCGATGATTTCCCCGGCCACATCGCTTTTCAATCTGTTATAGCCTCCGGCCAGATAGGTCCCGGGATAGTGAACACCGTTGGCCTCGGACTGGGGGGCCGCCCCCCGGGTACAGAAATATCCGTTCCCCAGCGTGCACAGCGCTTCCCGCAGCTGTTCCTGTTCCGGATTGAAATCCTCATAGACAAGGAACCACTCGTTCATGATCAACTCCTCTTGCGTCTTCACGTTCAATTTGCAGATTCAGCCGGCAGCAAACAGAAGGAGGAACAGGGGCTTTGACAAACCCATCTCTTCTGAACTGGAAGGGCAGCTGCGCAAACGGACATCCGCATTGCTCATTTCGCTTCACACCGACCGCTCGGTCACGCCTGCTTCCTGCTTCCGGTTATCGCTTCTTGTGCTTTTCCGGATGCACCTCATTGTCACTGGATTTGCCTGCTTCGAAGTCCGCAATGTTTTTCAGGGTGGTCTCGGCAATGCTCTCCAACGCTTCTCGGGTTAAATACCCCTGGTGGGCCGTGATCACCGCATTGGGCATCAGGATCAGCTGGGCGATCATCTCGTCGGTCATGACCTGTTCGGAAAGATCCCGGTAAAAGATGTCCCCTTCTTCCTCGTACACATCCAGGCCGAAATACCCGACTTTGCCGCTCTTGAGCCCGTCCAGGACCGCACTGGTGTCCACCACCTTGCCCCGGCAGGTATTGATGAGCATGACACCGTCCTTCATTTTGGCAATGGACTCGGCATTGATCATGTGGTGCGTTTCCGGAGTGAGCGGGACATGCAGCGTGATGATGTCTGACTGGGAAAGAAGCTCCTCCTGGGACACGAACGCCACCCCCTTTTCCTTGAGCTGCTCCCGTTCATGATGGGCATACGCAATGACGCGGCAGCCCAGTCCCAACAGGAGTTCGCACATGACAGAGCCGATCTTGCCCACCCCGATCACGCCGGCGGTTTTGCCGTGCATGTCAAACCCCACCAGTCCCTTCAGGGAGAAGTTCTGATCCCGGACCCTGTCCTGGGCCTTGTGGATCTTGCGGTTGAGCACCAACATCAGCCCCAGGGCATGTTCCGCCACCGCATGCGGGGAGTAGGCAGGAACCCGCATGACCCTCATGCCCAGTTCTTCCGCCTTGTCGATATCCACGTTGTTGAACCCGGCCGACCGCAGGGCGATCAAGCCGGTCCCGTTTTCTTTGAGCGTCGTGAGCGTCTGCGCATCCAGCGTGTCGTTGACAAAGGCGCAGACCACGGGAAACCCCTTGGCCAGCGTGACCGTATCGCTGTTCAGCCGCGCCTCGAAATACTTGATGTCGTGGTTGTAGTCGTTGTTGTGTCGCTCGAAAAACCGCTTGTCATACCCCTTTGTACTGAACATCGCGACCTTGCTCGGCATCCCTGCTGCCTCCTTTTTCGTCTGTGCTACAGTGACCTGCCGAGTTCCACGGCCATTTCCACCAGCCTGGCGCAGTAGGCCCATTCATTGTCGTACCAGGACAAGACCTTCACCAGATCGCCGTCCACCACCATGGTAAACGGCAGGGCCACGATGGAGGATTCAGACATGCCGATGATGTCCGAGCTGACCAGAGGTTCTTCGGTTGCCGCGAGAATGCCCCGGTACCGCTCGGAAGCTGCCGCCTCCCTGAAAAAACCGTTGACCTCTTCCTTTGTGGTCTTGCGCTTGACCAGGGCGGTGATGTCCGAGACCGAACCGGTGACAACGGGACTGCGGATGGCCATGCCGTCAAAGATGTTTTCGAGTTCCGGCATGACTTTGGCCGTGGCTTTGGCCGCGCCAGTGGAGGTCGGGATCAGGTTGGACGCTGCAGCCCGGGTCCGGTAGAGATCCCCCTTGTTGGAGTTGTCCACGAGGTTCTGGGTGTCCGTGTAAGCATGGGTTGTGGTCAGGACCGCCTTGTGCACGCCGAGCTTTTCGTTCAAAACCTGCATCACCGGAGCGACGCAGTTCGTGGTGCAGGAGGCATTGCTGGAGATTTTTTTGCTCCCCAGGCCGTCGGTATGGACCCCCATCAGGTAGAGCCCGATATCCCCCCCTTTCCCGGGCGCGGAGAGCAGGACCCGTTTGGCGCCGGCCTGAAGGTGCTGTCCTGCCTTCTCCTCTGTACGAAAAATCCCGGTACATTCCAAAACAATATCCACACCATACTCGGCCCAGGGTATCTTGGCCGGATTCCGCTGCGCAAGGATGGGGATAGTTTTCCCTTGGATGGAAAACGTTCCAATCCGGGGATTGTCTTCCGTGATCTCCTTGGGACTTTGGGTCGCTTCCCAGTCAAAGGATTTTTTGAACACTCCATAAGGGGTGTCATACTTGAGCAGAGTGGCCCATCCCTCCGTGTCCATGCTCCCGGAGGTGTTGATGGCCACGATGTCGATTTCGTTCTGCAGTTCCGGACTCTGCGCCCAGACCCGAAAACTCGTTCTGCCGATTCTGCCGAAACCGTTGATGCTTGCTTTGAGCATTGATTTTCTCCTTGGGTTTCACTTTTATCAAAATACCCAAGGATCATAACAGATACGACGCGCACATCAAACGGTTCCGGCAATCGCGACGGCCGGCATCCTGATCGAGGGTCGTCTAGACTGCAATGGCGGGGGATGCGAGGGGATTGCCTGGAGGGAGAGATCTTGACAGGTGGGGTATTTTAAGGGAGTTGTGAAAAAAAGAACGATAATGTTACAGTTTACTTTACCGTCCGACTCCCCCCTGGAATACGAGGGAAAAGGATCTGCAATGCCCCTCGGAGGACTCTCCGCCAAAGTGTTTTTCGACCGCCGGGACTATGAGCTGCTCGGGATCGTCAATGACGTGCTCAGCAGGGAGGACGTTTCCAGTCTCAAGCGGCTGATGGCCCCCTACCTTCATCCCCACGGCATCAAGGAGATGGCTGCCTCCCGAGGTCTGCGCATCGCCTATGCGGTCATTCACCTCTTTCGATCCCTGGAAAGGGGCAAGGCTGCGGAACGCCTCCAGTCCCTGCGGGCCCTTCGCGACGAAGTTCTCTACTCTTCGGAGACTGCGCTTCGAAAGAATACGGCCCGGGTCCTGCTTCAGATCATGAAGGAACTGGTCCGTTCCGAGGACGAACTGCAGCAGCTGCAGCTGGCCAATGATTTCCGCAGGGCCGCCACTGGAAAACCTCGGGTCATTGCAGGGCAGCTCAAGCGGTTTCACCTTCTGGAGATGCCGGAGGAATGGAATCAGATCGCCTTTGACGACCATGTCCACGACGCCAACACCAAAGGCCGCAAATCCGCCACCCATCTGATCATGGACGCCTGGATCAAGGGCATCCGGCGGCTGACCGTCATTTACTACAATCAGGTCCACCCGGAAGTGGCCCAGGAACTCATGGAAGCGGCAACGATTATGGACCTGGAGGTCCGGGTCGGCATTGAATTTTCCGCCCGCCACCGCGGAAAGTACGTGCGCTTGATCTGGACACCGCGAGGGTTTCACGATTCCGGCGATTTCGTTGATTTTCTAGGGCAGCCGGAAACCAGGGAACTTATGGCGGAGGGGAAGAAGGCCTCACAATACCAGCAGAGCTACATCCTTGAAGCGCTGGACGCCTTCAACCGCAAGCATCGAACGCAGCTCAACCAGGAGTTCGGTGTGGAGATGGACGAACTCACCCAGGAGAAGTTCTTCGCCCTGGTGGGCACGGGGCAACCTTCGCTTCACCATTTGGGCAAACTCGTCCACGATCACCTGCTCCCGCTTCTGCACAAGAAAACGCAAGAGCTGCGCACCCTCTGCACAAGCGCGGAACCCGGCGAGAGGGAACAGGCCAGGGAGCTTGTCGACCAGATGAACAGGATGGATATCGAAACCATCATCCAGCAATACCTGCATCCCTCACAAAACCCGGACCTCTTCAATCCCTTTGTCCCTCACGAGGACGACAACGCCCCGGAACTGCTGCGTCTTGCCCCCTGTACTCTGCTGGAAAAACTCACGCGGATCCATTCCGGATACAGGATCACCCTGAACTTGAGCAATCTCAAGGTCGAAGATGTGCTCGAACTCCTCTATACCTGCAAGGGCATGATCACCCATCTGGAGATTTTCAATTTCAAGGATTTTGCTTACGGCCGTGCCAACGATACTGAACAGATCCTGAAACTTCAGGCGGCCATCAACTCCGGTAATGTCGTCCGGATGAAAAAATTCGTCCGGGAACTTCTGCACGCGTTGCAAAAGAGCGATCTTCCAGATGCCCTGGACCGTTGCGAGGTGCTGAACCGCATCCTCTTTGACCTGGAGACCTTTCGCAAGTTCTACCGCAAGTCTCCGCTGAAATCGCGCATCGGAACCGATTCCACCGGGGGATCCTGCCGGGTCCCTGGAATGGGTCTGGTTGTCCGTGACACCTTGCCCCACCGTACCCAAAAGGAACTCGACAGGACCCTCTCAGACCAGTTCAGGGTTCCCGTGTCCATTTCGGTTGCCTTCAGGCGAACGTATTGTCGCGATACAGCGGAACGCACACTTTCGAGCCGGGTCTTGGGCTTTCTCCGTTCAATCCCAGGGTTGAGGCGACTTGGCGCAAAAGTGCGGGAGGACTGGGCGGTCACCAACTACACCCTGGAGCATCCGGAGCGAAGCAATATTCGTGTTCTGGGGGGAGTTCACACCATGTGCGGGAACAATCTCGCCCTGGAATGCACGGAAAAGAGGAAACGGAAACACCCTCCGTTCAGGTATATGAATTCCTCGCTCAAAAACGGCCTCAAGATCCTGCTCGGGTTCATCCCGGCCTTTGTCTCCTTTTACCTGACCAAGGACTGGTGGGTCCTGGCCTATATGGGGGCCTTCATCTGGTTCGGAATCACCGGGATCAGGAACATCATCCAGTCCGTCCTCGGAAGCGGCGGGATCAGGCGATCCCCGCTTCTGCGCTGGAATGACTATGTGAGCTGGTCGCGGCTTTCCGACTCCCTGCTCTATACCGGATTTTCCGTCCCCCTGCTGGATTATCTCGTCAAAACACTGTTGCTTGAACAAAGCATGAACATCACCGCCGGGAACAACCCCCTGGCCCTGTACTCGATCATGGCCCTGGTCAACGGCATCTACATCACCAGCCACAATCTCTTCCGGGGCCTCCCCAAAGCAGCAGCCTACGGCAATCTGTTCCGTACGGTGCTCTCCATTCCCCTGGCCCTGGTGTTCAACGCCATACTCGGGGCCCTGCTCGGGGCGGCCGGGGTGGTGTCTGTGGCCGGCGTGCTCCAGCGCTGGGCGGCAATCATCTCCAAGCTCGCGTCCGACGTGGTTGCCGGGTTCATCGAAGGATTGGCCGACCGCAGACAAAACGAGCGCATGCGCACCTGGGATTTCCAAGGCAAGCTGGGGCAGTTGTACGACACCTATGCCAAACTGGAGATGCTCTATCCCCGGGACGACCTGTTGAAGATTCTCGAATCCCCCAAGGATTTCATCCGTACCATCAGTCGGGAACAGGGGGAGATGGAGCGGGTGGTCATCATTCATGCCCTGGATCTGATGTACTTCTGGATGTACCAGCCCAGATCCCGGAGCGTGCTCCGACGGTTCCTCGAGGAAATGACCCAGGAAGAGCGCACGGTCTTTCTCCTTTCTCAGTATGTGCTCCAGCGGGAAAAAGAGATTTCGCAGCTCTTTTTGGACGGTCTGGTGGGCAGGAACTTTCCCAAACCCCTGTCCTTTTATCTGGCCAGATCCCAGGAATATCTGGACGATCTGCATCAAATGGCCCTGCGCTACGCACCGGCCGTGCAGGCCGCCCCAACACGGAAAGTTTTTTGACCCGCAGTATATCGAATGGTGCGTGATGTCCGAGCCCCCGCCCGGAAGAAAGATCCTGCCCGGGGATGACCTGCTTTCAGCCCCGGGAAATGAGCCATCCTCGAAACACCTCCAAATGCTTCACTCCTACTAAATAAGAATCATTATTGACTTGATCTCTGGATTCGCCTATTTTCGACGATAATGATTCAAAACATCTTACAATTCATTTTGAACCAGGAAGGCATGTTCTTGCACTGGGCGCTGGCAGTGGTTGCAATGTCAACTTCAATTGTCGAAATTCCGTGACTGTTTTATGATGTTTTCGATTGCAAGTTACAGCATTTCGACGATCCGAAACGCTGAACAGAAAAATCCCTGGAAAGGAGGGGTATGATGAGTAAATGGCAATGCCCGTGCGGGTATATTTATGATCCGGAGACTGGTGATTACGAACATGGTGTGGAACCCGGAACACCGTGGGAAGATGTTCCTGAAGATTGGGTCTGTCCCGTCTGCGGAGCGGAAAAGGAGTATTTCGAAAAAATGGAGTGATTGACGCACTTACCCTGTCCCAGGGACTGTCCGGCCTGCGACACGGGATTGTCACCATTTCGGTGTTGAAAACAACGAGACATTTTGGATATGTAGGAAACATAAACAAGGAGGTTTGCACGATGCCGCAAAAACACGAGGTCGGCTGCGCCAGACCGACCGGAAACGTTGTCGGGGAATCACCGGCTACACCCGAAGGCGCGGTATCGCCTTCAGCACCACCCACAGGAGCACGCCCCATGATCACCGTTGGAATGAAAGCCCCTGATTTTGTGGCCCCTGCCTATTTCAACGGCGGGTTTGTCTCGGTTTCCCTGTCTGAGTATCTCGGACGGTGGGTGGAACTGTGTTTCTATCCCGGAGACTTCACCTTTGTCTGAGCCACTGAAATCTCGGCGGTCGCCGAGAAAAACGAAGAGTTTGAAAAACTCGGAGTTCAGGTCCTGTCCATGAGCATCGACAGCATGTTCGTGCACAAGATGTGGGTGGATCACGAACTCTCAAAGATGGTCACCGCGGGCACCATCCCCTTTCCCATGCTTTCCGATGCCGGGGGCAAGGTCGGTGAGGTGTACGGGGTATACGATCCCAACGCAGGCGTGGATGTCCGGGGAAGATTTCTGATCGACCCTGACGGCGTGATCCAGGGGTATGAAGTGCTCTCCCCGCCGGTGGGGCGAAATGTCAACGAAACCCTGCGCCAGATTCAGGCTTTTCAGCTGGTCAGGGAAAGCAAGGGATCCCAGGCCACACCCTCGGGCTGGCGGCCCGGCAAGGCGACGCTCAAGCCCGGACCAGACCTGGTCGGCAAGGTCTGGGAACAGTGGAAGGTGGACATGGCCTTTGATTCGTAAAATACGGTGTCCCAAACGATTTTCTCGCTCGTATACAGGACTTCGACTTCTTACAGGAGGGACAAATGCAACGTGAAAAAGGGAAATGGAATCCCTATCTCGCAGGCGCACTCACCGGCCTGCTCATGATCGCGTCGATATGGGTTGTGGGCAAATACTTTGGTGCTTCCACCTCCTTTGTGCGCTCAGCTGGCATCATCGAACAGGCGATCGCCCCGGAGCGGGTCCAGAGTTTGGACTACTATTCCGGGAAGACCTCCATTGACTGGCAATGGATGTTTGTGATCGGCATTTTCTTCGGCTCGCTCACGTCCTCGCTGCTTTCCGGGTCGTTTCGGCTCCAGACCGTTGCCGACTCCTGGCGGGAACGATTTGGTCCTTCTCTGGCCAAGCGCGCAGTGACAGGATTTATCGGCGGGGTGCTGGTCATGTACGGGGCACGGCTGGCCGGGGGCTGACCCAGCGGTCATGGGCTGAGCGGTTCGCTTCAGCTTGCGGTTTCCGGGTACATCGCCCTGGTCTGTTTCTTTGTCGGCGGGATGGTTACCGCCCGCATCCTGTACGGATCCGCCCACTGGGGTCCGAAAGGAGGACACTCATGAGCCTGCTGCTTTGGGGACTTTTGACCGGTATCGTGTTCGGTTTCTTTCTGCAGCGCGCCAGGGTGATCCGCTATGACAAGCAGCTCGGCGCCCTGCGTCTGCGGGATATGACCATTGTCAAATTCATGCTCACCAGCGTGCTGGTGGCTGCAGTCGGAGTCTACCTTCTGCACGAATTCGAACTGGTCAAACTCAGCATCAAACCGACCATCCTCGGCGCTGTCGTAATCGGCGGACTGATCTTCGGGGTGGGCTGGGGACTGTTCGGGTATTGTCCCGGCACATCGGCCGGAGCCCTCGGCGAGGGTCGGGTCGACGCTGTCTGGGGAGTCATCGGCATGATCGTCGGGGCCGGCATCTATGCCGAAACGTTTCCTGCACTCAAGTCCACGGTCCTCACCTGGGGGGACTTCGGCAAGATCACCATCCCCCAGGCCCTGGGCATCAGCCCCTGGTTCGTCATTGCCGTGCTTGTGATTGTTGCCGTGTTTCTCTTCCGCTTTTTCGAACAAAAAAGACTCTGAGGACTGAAGCCGGTTTCATTGGAGACCAGGGACTGATTCTTTGGTCCAGGGGCTTGCCGAAACACGGCAAGCCCTTTTTTTGAAACATGACTTCTGTTACATGGAAGTTTTTCGCTGCAACACGGCTTTGATCCACCCCCGGATGTTGCGCCACATCTCCCTGGGCCACCAACGCCCCGGTATTATTGATGCAACCGGGCACGAACAACCCCCAGGGGCCATGCCTTGGCCGTGTTGGGGCAAAGCGGTCCGATTTTCCGGAGCGCAACGGCTGCCTGCGGGGTTGGCGGAGTTTTGAACGTCCCCTTCAGGTCCACCAGACGCCTGTTCAGACGTTCTTTTCAAGGCCTGTTTTTCTCTGGCCCCGATTACCGTTCTCCTGATTTTAACGGCGCGATTAGAGGTGCTCCCCACGAAATTGCGGACCACCTGGGGAAGGACTTTTCCTTTTTGCCGCAACAGGGGCACAATCCGGTCCCGGGCCACTGCGTCTACCGATTCCAATCCGAACCCTGCCTGGGGAACGTATTCATCCAGATAGGTGGATACCTCCTGGGCAGTTGCGCTGTTGCAATCGAGCACCGCCTGGGCCACCGTGAGGATGGCCACATTCTGCCGATAGGACTCAGGGATCTCCGAAGGAGGAGCGTACTTGGCCTTGCCCATGAGCCTGATCGTCTCATGAACGGCTTCGGGCAACTCCCAATGGATGAGAAGCATGGAGCCGATCGTGAAGTGATTCAGCAGGGGGGCTGCCTCTTCAATCTCCGGATGCTTGTGCTGCGCAAGATAGATCACTCCATTCCCGATATTGCTCAGCAGGCCCAGCGTGCTGAACAGAGGGACTTTCGAGGGGCAGACCAGTTCCGCCGCAGCAGCCGTCAGACAGGAGAGCAGAACGCTTTGACTCTGGAGGTTTAAAAATGTGCGGGTGTTCGGCAGCGTCCGGCGCATCCCATGGTACAGGACAAGAAGATGGATCTGATTGATCCCAAGCAGGGTTATCGCGTGCTGCAGGTCGGCGATCCGGGTGGGAAACCCGTAATATGGGGAGTTGACGTTTTTCAAAATCTGGGCGGCCATGAAGGGATCTTCACTGACCATTCGGGAAATGATGGAAGCGGTGGCTTCGGAGTTGTTCAACGCACTCAACAGCGTTCCGGCAAACACCGGAATTCTTGGCATCTCATCGATGGCGGAGCGGATGATCTCCCCAATATCCTCTTTGTTCCCGCCACCAGGGGACCGTGCAATGGAAAACCTGCTCCTCGCCTCCTGGTCGATGAGTTCTTCCTCAGCCGCAAAATAGCGCAGCAGAAATGGCGAGAGCGTATTCTTCCCCATATGACCTTCAGGAGCACTCGGACCCTGCCGCAATTTCAACATGTGCCGCGACAACTGCACGATACCTCTGCCGGACCGGAATGAAAACTCTGCTTCTGCCCTAATCCACTTTGCAACAGATTGCCAGACACAGGAGGCCGGAGTTCAAAAACTTTTCACAAATGATCGCCCGCCTGCATGGAAAGGAACTTTGCCCTGGATATGCTTCCACTCCTCCGGCACAAGCGCAATTGGGAAGCGGTATCCACCGGGCAACCGATACCGGAAAAGAGACCGTTGCCGGCTGAGAATTGCACTCCCTTGGCAAGCGGGGTATTCCCCAGCAACAGCATGCGACATTGAGGTCTTTCCTCTTCACCCTATGAGGCAGGTTTTTCATGTTCCGCTTTCTCCATGCCGCCGACCTTCACCTCGACAGCCCTTTGCAGGGCCTTGAAACGTATCCCGACGCCCCGGTGGAGCAGATCCGGGCCGCTTCACGCCGGGCACTGGACAATCTCGTGGACCTGGCGATTTCCGAGGACGTAAATTTCCTTGTCATCGCCGGCGACCTTTTTGATGTCGACTGGAAGGATTACCACACCGCCCTGTTTTTTGCCCAACGGATGGGCCGCCTGGGCCGAGCCGGGATTCCTGTTTTTGTCGCCTCCGGGAATCATGATGCCGCCAGCGTGATCTCCCGCGCGCTGCGCTTCCCGGACAATGTCTCTGTGTTTTCCCACAAGAACCCGGAAACCCTGTTCCTCGAGGACTTAGGGGTTGCCCTTCACGGCCAGGGGTATGCCGAACGCCAGCTCCGGGACAATCTCGCCGCTGGATACCCTTTCGCGGTTCCGGGACTCTTCAATATCGGTGTACTGCACACCGCCCTGACAGGACGGGCCGGCCACGACCTCTATGCCCCGTGCAGCCCGAGCGATCTGCGCGCCAAGGGCTACCACTACTGGGCTCTCGGGCACATCCACCAGCGGGAGGTGATCTGCGAAGACCCCTGGATTGTCTTTTCCGGATGTCTGCAGGGCAGACACATCAAGGAAGCGGGTTCCAAAGGGGCGACCCTGGTCACAGTGGATGACGGTCGGGCCGTCGAGGTTGAACACCGTGACCTGGATGTTCTGCGATGGGCGTCCTGCCCTGTCACCATCGACGGACTCAGGAACCAGGGGGAACTTCTCGATGCGCTCGTGCAAACGCTTACAGCGGCCAAATCCCATGCGGACGGCCGCCCCCTGGCGGTGCGCATCACCCTCGCCGGCACCTGCCTCTGGCACAACCAGCTGCAGGAGCGCCGGGACGCCCTCTTTGAAGAAGCTGGAGCGATTGCCGCCGGACTGGGAGACATCTGGCTGGAACGGGTTGTTTTTGATCTTCACCCCCAGGAAACCGCCTGCACCCAGCAGTCCTCCGACTCGCCGGTCCTGGAGCTTATCGAGTCCCTGGCAGCCCGGGAACTGCACATGGAGGAACTTCTCCAGGAACTCCCGGAACTGGAAGAACTCAAAAGCAAGCTGCCCCCAGCCGTTTTCTCGGGGGAAGACCCTTTCGACCCAACCGACCCCGGCATGCTGGAAAGCAAGAAACCCGAAATTCGGGATCTGCTCATGAGCAGACTGCTGCGCCATGAGGAGGGGACATGAGAATCGCCAGACTGGACATCAAGGCCTTTGGCCCCTTTTCAGACCTCCTTTTGAAGTTCAGCCCGACCACGACCGGACTGCATGTGGTCTACGGGCCCAACGAGGCGGGCAAGAGCAGTTCCCTGCGTGCGCTCTGCGCTCTTTTGTATGGCATTGACGAACGCACCACAGACAACTTTGTCCATCCCAATGACCGGCTGCTCATCGGCGGCACCCTGGAGCGCAGCACCGGTGAGACGCTTACCTTCTGGAGACGCAAAAAACGCAAAGACGACATCCTGGACGACAACCAGACTCCTTTGCCCCCGGACGCACTCGCCCCGTTTCTTCACGGAGTGGACAAGGAGACCTTCCGTACCCTTTTTGGCATCGACCACGACCGGCTGGTCGCGGGCAGCCAGGAAATTCTTGTTCAGGAAGGCCATATCGGGCGCTCCCTCTTCTCC